>JBCKLP010000015.1:0-28206 GCA_038903735.1 Burkholderiales bacterium
GGACGATGCCACCAACGAGCATTACGCGATGACCTTTGTCGAAGAGGAAGGCACCGCCAGCAGCTTCCAGGGGGTAGAGGAAGTCATTGAGAGTCACGGGCTGTTCTGTTCCTTCTACAGCGACCGGGGGAGCCATTACTGGACCACGCCCGAGGCCGGCGGCAAGGTCGACAAGGATCACCCAACCCAGTTCGGTCGCGCCATGAAGCAACTGGGCATCGAGATGATCGCAGCGTATTCGCCCGAGGCCCGAGGTCGCTCGGAACGCGCCTTTGGAACCCATCAGGGGCGCTTGCCGCAGGAGTTGCGGCTTGCTGGCATCACTACCATGGCCGCAGCCAATCGTTACCTCTCAGAGGTGTATTTGCCGGCGTTCAACGCCGAGTTCATGCACCCGGGGCGCGAACAAGGCACGGCCTTCGTACCCTGGATCGGGGGCAACTTGGCCGACATCCTGTGCGAGCAGTTCGAGCGTACCGTGGGCAACAACAATTGCGTGCGCTATGAAAACCTGTCCCTACAGCTACCGGTGGCTGAGCACCGTTGCCACTTCGTCAAGGCCAAGGTCCGAGTGCATTTGTATGCCGATGGCAACCTGGCGGTATTTCACGGACCACGTCGGCTGGCCGATTACACCTCTGCTGGAAAGTTGATTGACAAGAACTTGAAACAGGCCGCCTGACCCGTCCGCCAGACGCGCCGCTGTGCGCGGAAACCGGCTCCGGGCTACGCCCTCCGCCGGTTTCCGCGCACAGCAGAAAAAGCGGACAATTCATGTGCTACAGAACCGGACAGTTCTAAAAACCCGCGACACCTCAATACCAGCTCAATACCAGCTCAATAAACAGTGGCGATGCCGGGTCGTGGAGATGTGCCGGGGACGGTAGTAAGCTCGGGCATGCGCCGCGCAGATTTGCATGCAAGCGGGTATCAGCCGGAAAGGTCGGGGAAACAGATGTCGCATATTCTTGAGGACGGTGAGGCGGCGAGATTGGCTGAGTACAGCAATCGCAGCGCCCTGGGCGGGGCTGGTTCCGCAGAGAAGCGCGTGGCATTGAAAACGCTGCCGCTCATCGACATCCGGCCCTTCGTGTGCGAGAGCCGGATCGAAGAACGCCTGGCCGTGGCGCGCGAACTGCGAGAGGTGTGCATCAACATCGGTTTTTTCTACCTGACGGGCCATGGCATCGTGCAGGCGGAGCTGGATGCCCTGGTGGACTGGGGACATCGTTTTTTCGAGCTGCCTGCTGAGCAGAAGATGGCGCTGCATCAGGCCCTGAGCCCGGGCAAGCAGGGTTATGTATCGGTGGGTGGGGTGAATCCCGGGGCCACCCGCGACACGGCGCCGGATATCAAGGAGCGCTTCGCCATGAGCCGCGATCGCCTTCCCGGCGAACCGCCTGCCGCCAATTTCAACAGCGGCGAATCGGTGTGGCCCGCGGAAGGGGTGCTGCCGGGCTTCGAAGCGGCATTGCGCGCGCATCTGGAAAAGCGCTGCCAGCTCGCGCGCTGCTTGGTGCGCGCCATCGCCATGAGCCTGGAACTGCCAGAGAATTATTTTGACGATATGTACCGCTACATGGGTGGCACGCTGATGTACAACTATTACCCGCCCACCGATCCGGCCGCGCTGAAGGACAACCAGTGGAACTTTTCGCCGCATACCGATTACGGCGTGGTGACCCTCCTGTCACAGGACGCGCTGGGTGGCCTGCAGGCGCGCAATGCCGATGGCGACTGGATTGCCGTGCCACCGCAGCCCGGAACCTTCGTGGTCAACCTGGGCGACACCCTGCAGATGTGGACCAACGACCTCTATGTCTCCACGCTGCACCGCGTGGTCAACGCCAGCAGCGCGGCGCGCATTTCCCTGCCGCTATTCACCTATCCGCACGGCCAAACGCTGATCGAATGCCTGCCCACCTGCCAGGGGCCAGGCAATCCGCCCCAATACCCGCCGCTCATCTGCGAGGACTACAACCAGGCGCTGGTGGACCAAGCGGCGCGCACCGGGCGGCCGGGGATGTCTAAACGCACGGCCGAACGCCTGAAATCCTGATTCCTGCCGTCCGGAAACGTTAAGGAATTACTGAATAAGGCCCACTTTCCAGCGAGACGCCAAGCGTTTCCCTCTGATATTGGGGATATACAAGGGGGGCGAAGGCCCCTTGTTCTGTACCTCCTTACAGCAGTCCGGTCATTGGGGATATACAAGGGGCGAAGGCCCCTTGTTCTGTACTTCCTTACAGCAGCAGTCATTGGGGATATACAAGTGGCGGAAGGCCCCTTGTTCTGTACTTCCTTACAGCAGTCCGCGCTCGGCAAACGACAGTGTCCTGCCGCCGGCGACAATGAAGTGGTCGAGCACCTGCACGTCCACCAGCGCCAGCGCCGATTTCAGCGAGCGGGTGAGCAGTTCATCGGCGTGGCTGGGTTCGGCGATGCCGGAAGGATGGTTGTGGGCAAAAATCACCCTTGGTATCTCAGGGCGTCCAACGCAGTCCGCAGTACCTCTATTATCCCTCTGTAGACCGTCCCAATCCGCCTAACGCCGTCCATAGACATCCGATCATATTGCGGGTATCGTTGTGGGTACGAAATAGGAGTACCCATAAAATGCCGCTCACCGATACCCGCATCAAACAGGCCAAGCCCAAGGGCGAGCCGTACAAGCTGGTGGATGGGGAGGGGCTGGTCCTGCTGGTCAACCCGAACGGCTCCAAGCTTTGGCGCAGGCGGTTGCGGGTGCAAGGTAGGGAGACGATGTACGCCATCGGGAAATATCCGGACGTTGGGCTGCAGGAAGCGCGGGGCATGGCACGGGAAGCATTCAGACTCGCCCGCAAGGGGATCAACCCCGTCACTCAGAGAAAGGCCACGACGGCCCGTACAGCGGCCGAGCAGGCATCGACCTTCCGCCTCTTGGCTGCGGGATGGCTGGAGACCAAGAACGCCGAATGGACTCAGGCAACCCTGCGGCAGCGGACCAAGCTCTTTGAGACGTACATCTATCCCAAGCTCGGGGATCTGCCTGCTGGCGAGATCAAATCATCGACCATCAAGCCGGTCTTGGACGCGATCCATAAATCGGCCCCAGCGCAGACGGCCTTTGCTCGCCACTGCATCAGCAGTGTGATGGGCGAGGCGATCATTCACGGTCTAACCGACACAGACCCGGTCTACGTCCTCCGGACGAAGCACAAGGCCCCGGAGACGGTCCATGCCCGCCCGCTGGAGCAAAAGGAGATAGCGCCGTTCTTCGCCGCTTTGGACAAGTCTCCGGCGCAGGAACCGACCCGCATTGCCGTCAAGCTGACGTTCTGGACGCTGTGCCGGTCGATGGAGGTTATCGGGGCACGGTGGGATGAGTTCGACCTGGAGGCGGGCCTTTGGACGATCCCTGCAGGGAGGATGAAGAAGCGCGAGGTGCATTCCGTTCCGCTTCCCTCTCAGGCCGTCGCAGCGCTAAAGAGGCTCCGGGGCTTCATGCCAGACAGAGAGGTCCTGTTTCCGAACTCCCACGATCCGCGCAGGCCCGCTTCCCATACGCTGCTCAATAAGGCTGTTACCCGGCTGGGGTTTAAGGATTTCTCCGCTCACGGCATCCGGTCCACCGGCTCCACGATGCTGCATGACATGGGCTTTCGTCCCGAGGTCATTGAACGCCAGTTGGCCCATCAGGAGCGGAATAAGACCAAGCGCAGCTATAACCGCGCCCTGTATCTCGACGAGCGCCAGGACATGATGCAGCAATGGGCAGATACGCTGGACGCTCTCCGCTCTGGCGGGAAGGTTGTTCCAATACGGAAACGTGCGTGACAGCCCGTAGGGGTCGCGTGGGACTCCTACGCCGCGACCTGGAGTCCCGTTGCTTTGCCCTTGGTCGCCAGCCTCGACCCTGCAGGCGGCGGACGATACGCACCCATGCCCGGACAGCGTAGAAGTCACAATCCAATAGCGCCCAGCTTAGCGATCATGTCACGCCGGCGCGCACGTTGCGCACTGAGATTTTGAGGGAGCCCCTCAGGGGCGGATGGGAAGCGTGGCAGGTGAGAGGTGGAAACGAGCAACGCAGTGCGAGCCACCGGAGCCTGACGCGCTGGGTGGGCAGGGGGAATCAACTCCACCTTGCGCGAAGCGCCTGACTAAACCAATGCACTGGCGCGTTAGCGCGAGTGCGCTGATCAGGCTGTTGAGCAACGTGAGCGAAGCGGTCGTTGCGGTAGCTGGACTGGGGCGCAAGACATAACCGACCATTGTGCGAACCCGAAGGGCGCGTAGCGGTACAGGCACCGAGCGGAGCTCTGCGAAGCGAATGCCTGTACTTTGCACAATGCGCGGTTATGTTAAATCGCTTGCGATTTACCCAAGACCAGCGTTCGTGCCACGGGCGCGCGAGCGCCCCTGACTGGGGTTGCCCGGTGCAGCCGACGAAGCCGTGGGCCGGCTTTATGGCCGACGGCGCAGGCGGCGGGCAGCACGCGCCCACGCCCGGACAGCGCAGAAGCCGGTGGTGCCGGGACAGCGATTGCAGGAGCGACAAAGCCAGGGCGCGGCCCTTTCGCGCTCTGGCGCGGTGGCACACGCGCCGCGGTAGCCGCCTGCGAGCCGCAAGGGCTTGATGCGCAGCATGAAGCCCGCAGTGGCGAAGCGGCGGCGGGTTAGCAGGGACGGTGCTGAACGAAGGCACAGAGCCAGGGCGCGGCTTTATGCGCGCTGGCGCTGGTTGAGTCCGCGACGACGTAGCCCGGCGCGACGCTTGCGCCGTTGAACTTGCAAGCGGCGTGACGGGCGGTCCAGTTTGAACCGCCGAAGAAACGTAACACTTAGCTTAGCGGCCAGTTGGCGTAACGCGCGCGACCAGGTAGGCGACAACTCCCCTTGATATGTCTTCGGCGCTTTTGTTGTTTGGTCGCTCCACCATTTCGGCCCACGGCCGCCCAGGGTGCAACGTATCCCACGCAGATTTCATCTGGCCTCGCCGGGACTTACCTTGGTCATGATGACCGAACCCATCGACAAGCATGTTCCACACCGGCCTAAACGTCTCGATAAGCAACGATTCCCCGAGGGGTATCCAAATGTCATCGACAAGCAGATAACGACATCGGAAATCGGTTAGTTTTAGGTTGCGAGCCTGCCCGACCGAGGAAGCGTGTTCCGACAATCTGCGATATAAAACTTCCTCTGGATCGGCATCGAGGCCATAGCCGCCCTTCCTCGATCCTGGTGGAACAGCCTTACCAACGTAGATCGGGCTCGTCTTTTCGTCGTCCGGGGCGGTCCTTGCGATCCGTTGATAGGCGGGGAACTCGCCCATGTAGTAGATAGCGTATATTCCGGCACCCATGAATCGCTTCGGAGGTAATTGAACAACCGGGCGTTTGAGTAGGTGATCTCTGACGCTCTCCGCCAAGTGTGTCTTATCGAGCGGATTGAAAACTTTCTCGCCAAGCGGTTTCACAAATACGCTCTATCGCTTGCGAACAACAACGGCCGATTCATCTAGCGTCACCTTGCTTGTCCCAGCCCGCACCGATGAACTTGTGATTGAATCACCTACGCGCTTATGGCGAAGGCGGTAGATACCATCGACAGATAAGCCCCGCATCTTGGCGATGTCCCCAATGATATCCTGAACCGGAACGTTGATCCCCTGTAAAATCGAGTTACCCACGACAATCACCCCCGTCCCGCCACGGGCAAGAACTCTCTTAAGCGCAACGACGAAACGGTCGCAATCGTTGAAGTAGGAAGCGGCATAGTTCGCCCAACCACGCCCGCCGTATTGCCCTTTCTCCGGGTTCAGTTTCCGAAGGTGGGCAAGGATGATCTCTAGACCGCGATGCGCGAATGCAAGCTGGACATGATCTTTCTCTCTGGCGATTTGCCAGAATGTCCCAAAATTTCCTTCCTCTAACGGTCTTTGCTCCGCTGGCGATGAGATGAGGCCAAGCCAATACAGTTGGGGCCGCGTGTTCCGTGCATAGTGGTAATTGTTAAGATATGGCGGCGAGGTGACCATTAAGTGAACCGACCCGCTGGCTATCCGCCGCTCCCCCGCAAAAAAGTCCTCGTGGTAAATGCGTCCGTTTCCCGGTTTAGTTCCGTTTTCTTCAGACCGAAGCCATTCGATGTCAGTCCGCATGTGTCGCAACTTTCCTAGCAGCGTCGCAGCCACATCTGCATCTTCAATAAGCGGCTTCCCCGCGCCAGGGCGCGAACCTAGCGATGGTTCGTAGGTGTAGTTCGAGAATGAAACCATCACAGAACCAAACGCGACCCGAAGCAAGTCGCGCACGCGGTCATCGTCAATCTTCGATATGAATGCGAGCGCGTGTAGCACCTGCTTTTTAACCTTTGGGCTGTAAAAGGCGATACGAGATTGGAACGCCTCAGGCGCTACAGCCGTAGCAATTCGACCATTGCGCCACGAGCGCGCATCTAACCGCATCGCCTCTATGGCGGTGTCGAGGGTCTTTGTCTTCACGCGAAGAGCCTTCAGTTTTACTTCCGACGCGAGGGCCGCATACGGGTTGATCTCAAACCCGACGACATCGTAGCCACGAAGTGCAGACTGAATAAGCGTTGTCCCAACCCCTGCGAATGGATCGAGAACAAGAGCGGATTTGCGCCGCCCTAGGTAGGCCGCAAGGACCGAGTCCACGAAGGCCCCCGAGAACCCAGCGATCCACGGAACCCACCGATGAACCGGAGCCGTCCGATTCTCCATGAAAGCCGGGTCTTTGAATGCTGCCCCGTTCCCGTTGGCCTTCGCCGTTAGGTTAAACGGGAAGCCCGATTGTTTCGGTATCACTTCGATGGACGGCATATGTTCATCCACCTAGATTGTCGCCACAAAAAAGTTTGTTCTTTATCATTGCTTAGTCCGCTAGTTTCGCAATTTTTTCCAAGCTCCAAGCATGGTCGCTGATGCCTGCTTCCATTCGAGCAGCATTCTTCTTCATGCTTCCCCTCTTCTGTCACTGGCTGTTCCGAACAGCGGCCATTGGTCGGCGATGTACTTTTCGGCTGCATCGCGCATGACCCAGGCGACCGAGACCTTCTTCTGCTTCGCGATGTCCTGAAGGGTGCGGGCGATGTCCGGCGGCAGACTTACGGACACGCGCGCAGCGGCCAGCTTACCGGTGGCAGGCCGTCCCCGATTCGCTGGTTTGGCTGTTTTCGTCGCCATATCACGCTAATCCCGAGTTTGATGCAGCACTTTACATCATATTGAAGCAAGGCGATACTGCGTCAGGGTGAACAGTATTGAATCACCTCTTCGTGGCAAAAAAGGGAAAGCATGGCCCGTCACTACTCGATCAAGTCCTTCTTGCGGGATATGCCGGCGGCCGTGCTCGCCCGTTACTTCCATAAGCAGGGGCTGTTTAAGGACTTCGATTTCTCGGCCATGACTGGGGCCAAGCTGGATGACCTGTTTGCGGCCTGGCTCTACCTGCCGGAAGGCGAGCGCAAACGGATAGAGGGGGAGTTTCAAGAAATCTTCGCCTTGAGCCGCGATGCGGCCATGCCCGCAATCATCCACGAGGCTACGTGGCAAATGCGGAACGATCTTGGGGCGCATGCCGCCTTCGTCGAAATGTTTTCGGCGCTGCCTAACCACTATGAGCGCGCGATGGTGGCTTTCCTCGATTATCACGAGTGCTGGAAAGGCGCGAACCTTCTTTATCATGCGGATACTTTGCCCTACTGGCGCAAGCGCAAGGGTTTTCCGCACGAACCTGCCGCCGTGGATGACGCCAGTGTTCACGATTTGGCCGACTTGATCCGTGGCCTCTTCCATCGCACGGAAGGCCGCGGCAACCACTGCCATATTGATTGCCTTCGCCGTGGTGAACTGGATTACTACTTCGCCTACCCGGAGGACTACTCGAAACAGTCCAATGAATGGGTGAACGACACGTTTGCCCCGCGCCCGCACAATCCCGCCTTCGAGGTGGTGTATATCTGGTCGCAGAAGGAAGGCTCACTCGACCTAAACTTTCGCGGAGACTACAAGCGCCTTGAGCCGCTGCAAGCGATGTTCGCGCAAGCCATTCTCAAGCTGCCGGACCTGCCCCCGGACCCAAAGGACCCGCGTATCTACGACTTGAATCAGATTCGCCAGAAGGACTTCGGGTTTTCGCCCGAGCCCGGCAGCGGCATCGAGCAGGTAGTGGTCAAAATGCTGCGGTTGTCGTCAAAAGTGAAAGCGGGTGATCGCATCACGGTGGAAGCAAACGCCGATGAGAATCGCGACGCTGTCTACGAGCTGCTGGCGAAGATCGGCCAGTCTGTGCCACTACATCTCTACAACGTCACCCAAGTGGAGCTGACGGCTTGGGTCGTGGTGAAAACGGGCAGCAAGGCGAAGAAGGTGCCGATCCGCATCACGTATCCCAACTCGTGCTCGCTCAAGTATGACGAATTGGGCCTGAAACTCCGTGACATGCTTGAAGCGTCCGGCATCGAACCGAAGGAGCCGCCGCGAGGCGCTGAGGCATGACGCCGCAAGCCGCGCTGGTGGAGCTTCTTGATCGTCTGGCGGCGCAGCAAGGCGCGGCGGTGCACATTGGAATCGATGAACTGAATACCTGGCCGGCGGAAGCTGTGGCGGCCATGAAGGCCGCCCGTGTGCTGGTGAAGGCGCGGCACACGACCCACATGGTTTGCCCAGGCTGTGAGAGGCAATGCTCGAAGCAGGTTGACATCTTCCCGGCCGAAGAAAGCCGGCCTGCGCGGGCGTTAATTATTTGCAACGAGCCAGAAGACTTAGGCCTCTTCCCCGTGGAACTGCACACGCTGGAGCGATGGCAGGTGACTGGCGAGGTTCTAGCCGCCGCGTTGAACCGAATGCTCGGCTTTGCGAAGCCGCCGCAAGAGGACAGCACGGGTAAACGCTGGGCGGTTGGCGTACTCAAGGGGAAGAAGCATAGGAGGCAGGTCACACTGCTGGCCGGGGACAACCTCACGCTTTCGCTTGCCGGTCACTCTGTCCAGCTAATGGATGTGCTGACGTTCAAGCAAAATGCTCTCACGTTGGACGAAGGCGAACTGGTTCGGCTGGTGGATCAACCAGCAGTCGATAGTGAAGGCTCTCGCGCACCTGGGATGAAAGGCAACGCCAGTGGCTCAGGCCAAGGTACCTCGGCAATTCAGTGCGAGGTATTCATCGCCATGAAGAACCTTGCTGCCAATGAGGTGAGTATCACCTTCGTGGGAGATAAGGCTGAATCTGGTATAGGGGCAAACAACATGCTGGAAATATCTGCGCGCGGTAAGACTATGCGTGTTGCGTTAGCCGCGCTCGATCTGGTGGATCGACGACGGGGTGCCTTGAATAGCCAAGGTGTCATCCTGCTGGGGATGGCACAAAAAAGAAAGCTGTCGCGTACCGAACCCAACTCGGCAAAGGTAACGCGACTGAGAAAAGTGTTCAGCAAGCACATTGGGATCAAAGATGACCCATTCGATCCATACCGCCAAGGTGTCGGTTGGGTGCCGCTCTTCATGATCGCCGACAAGCGCGGTGCAGCGGACGAACGTGCCAAGCGAGAAGCCGAACGCCGCACCGATTCATACGAGCAAATGAATGAGCACGGCGACCGGTTCGCCGACAATGACAAAACAGACCAAGACCTCGACTTAGAAAACTCAGAAAACGAACTCGGTGCTGACTGGCTGAAAAACAACGATCCTGACGCACCAGCGTGACAAGTCACGCATTTGTCATGACAAATCAAAATGGGCGACCTCCGCGCCCAGCCTAGATTACGGAGCTATGGCATGACATGTCATGTGTAGAGTTATGCGGCGACGTGCCGCACGATTCTACGAGGTACCGATATGTCCAACGCCAAGACCTTTTCTGACCGCCAGACGGCCAACACCCCCCCGACCATCCTGCGGCTCCCTGCCGTTCTAAAGCGACGCGGCAGGTCACGCAGTTCACATTACGCTGACATCAAAGCGGGACTCTATGTAAAACCAGTGCTGATCGGATTGCGCGCAACAGGAACGCCTGATAACGAAGTCGATGCGCTCAACGCGGCCCGCATTTCCGGAAAAACTGACGAAGAAATCCGCGCCTTGGTGCTGAAGCTGCAAGCGGCCCGCAAAGCTGCAGCGTAGAGGTGGCGATGATGAACGCGCCCCCAATCAAACAATCCCGTGCGACGAACCGGGGACGCGGCAAGGCGCGAAAAAGCCTGGATCTGATCGACGCTGCGGTCCGGTTTTTTAAGGAGAACCATCCAGCCACTGTTCGCGCAGCCTGTTACAAGCTTTTTATCCTGCGGTTGATCCCGTCGATGTCGAAAGCCAACACAAACGCGGTAGGCTCGCTGCTCGTATGGGCGCGCGAGAATCGCCAACTTCCGTGGGAGTGGGTGGTTGACGAGACCAGGGAAGCAGAGCGCATTGCCTTATGGAACAACCCAGAAGAGATCATCGCCACCGCCATCCGGCAATACCGGAAAGACTACTGGCAAACACAAGCGGCGTGGCTGGAGGTCTGGAGCGAAAAAGGAACGATACGCGGCACGCTGGCTCCGGTGCTGAACAAATACGGCGTTACGTTCCGCGTTATGCACGGGTATGGCTCAGCGACGACCCTGCATGGCATCGCCGAAGAAACCGCCGCGAGCGATAAGCACCTTACTATTTTATACGTTGGGGATTGGGACCCCAGTGGCTTGCACATGTCAGAAATCGACCTGCCGCGGCGGATCGAACGCTATGACGGCGAGGCCACCATCGTTCGCGTGGCGCTCGACGCCAGCGACGTTGCGGACGACACCAACCTGCCATGGTTCGAAGTCGAAAGTAAGTCGAAAGACCCCAGATACCATTGGTATTTGAAGCACTACGGGCGCCGATGCTGGGAGTTGGATGCACTTTCGCCGGTCATTCTCCGGCAGCGCGTCGAAGCGGAGATTCTGGCATTGCTCGACATGGATGCATGGGAGCATGCGAAAAGCATAGAGGCTGTCGAATGCGAGTCGATGGCCAGCATCCTGGGTACCTGGAATAGTATTTCTGTGCCAGACAAGAAATACCCGCCGGAGGCCACATGACCCCTGACTCGGTGCTCAATCTCTTTGCCGAGAACGATCGTGTCTAAGCGGTTCAACAAGGCACCTGAATCCGTCTCAGGGCGCTTTTCGGCGGTACCCCATGGGGTAATGGACAGTGTCGCCTTCCAGGGCGCTGGGCACCCCGCACGCTCGCTGCTGTACGAGTTGATTCGCCAACTGTCAGGACGAAACAATGGTCATCTCCAACTGACATTGCCTTGGCTTAAAAAGCGCGGATGGAAAAGTGCTGACGTTATCCAGCGTGCCAAAGGTGAGTTGCTCCATCGAGGCTTGATCGTGCTAACGCGGCAGGGCGGGCTGAACAGTGGCCCCTGCCTGTACGGAGTGACCTGGCTACATATTTCCAATTTTATTGGGCTAGACCTCCCGCCGCAGAGCTATCACCCCGGCCAGTGGCGATTGATGGACAAGTCACCTCTCATAGAAAAACGCGAGTTTCGTTCCGCCTCACGGAGCGGTGAAAAACGCGAGCTGAGTTCCGCCTCACGGAGCGGTGCTGTTCCGTCTAACGGAGCGGCTGACCTGTTAGCTGTTCCGTCTCACGGAGCGAAAACACCACTTTCTGGCGCTCAAGCTGCTCCGTCTCACGGAAACAATGTATCTACCAATACCCCGCCTGCAGCGGCAGCAGTGGCAGTGCTTGCTCGTCGGCTTGCACGTCGGCGCCCGATAGTCGGTGTTGTGGGCAGAAGCGGAAAGCGGGCGACAGCATGACGCTATTGGCGCTGATTCAGAAAAGAGGGCTTGGCAACCCCACGCTGCGGGGCGTCGCCTTCAAACGCGACCGCCTGCCGAACCCTGCGGAGTATTGCCGGCGACGATCTGAAGGCGTGGCCAGCCAAGTATCGAGGCTGAGTTGACCAATGGGAAAGCGCCACCCGAACCCCTGCCTCGCCAAGATCCACCGGAACTACACGGTGGAGGAGGTCGCCGGCGTGTTTGGTGTTCACCGGAACACCGTCCGGGAGTGGGTCAAGCGAGGACTCCCGACCAACGATGACCGACGACCGATGCTGATCCTCGGCCGCGATCTGGTTGCCTTCATCCGGGCGCGGCGGGCAAAGAACAAGCGGACCTGCCAGCCGGGCGAACTCTATTGCTTCGGATGCCGCGCACCGAAAGCGGCGGCGGGTGACATGGCCGACTACCAGCCCCTGACCGCGACCCTGGGCAACCTGATTGCGATGTGCGCGGATTGCGAAACGATCATGTACCGGCGCGTGAGCCTGGCCAAGCTGGCGCAGGTTCGCGGCAAATTGGACATCACGCTGCCGCAGGCACTGCCACACATAGACGAGAGCGCCGAGCCCTCCGTGAACAGTGACTTGAGATAGGGAGCACCAGACCATGACAACGCACAACGCCGACAACGAACGCATCAAGCGCCGCTACTTCGCCTATCTGAAGGAAGCCAAGCGCCACAGCGAACCGACAGTGGGCGCGGTGGCGAAGGCTTTGGCACGGTTCGAGGCCGATACCAAGCACCGTGCTTTCAAGTCGTTTCACTTCGAGCAGGCCATCGCATTCAAGAAGCACCTGGCCGAGCAAAAGGCGCAACGGTCGGGGGAGAAATTGAGCAAGGCGACCCTGCACGCGACATTGGCAAACCTCAAACGGTTCTTTCAATGGCTGGCGGGGCAACCGGGCTATAAGTCACAGTTTTCGTATTCCGATGCCGACTACTTCAATCTATCGGAAAAGGATGTGCGCGTTGCGACAGCCAGGCGCGAACAGGTGGGGCCGACCGTGGAACAGGTGAAGCACGTTATCGCCATGATGCCGACCCAGAGCGCGATCCAGCGCCGCGACCACGCCCTCATCGCGTTCACGCTGCTCACCGGCGCACGGGACAGCGCCATTGCCTCGATGAAGCTGAAGCACGTCAACCTCGCCGCGGGCTGCGTCGAGCAGGATGCCCGCGAAGTCCAGACCAAATTCAGCAAGACCTTCACCACGTTCTTCTTTCCCGTTGGCGAGGAGATTCGCCGGATCTTGGCTGAGTGGGTGGCGTTTCTGCGGGAGGAAATGCTGTGGGGCAATGACGATCCGCTCTTCCCGGCGACGCGCATTGCGCTGGGGCCGTCACGCCAGTTTGAAGCGGTCGGGCTGGCACGGGCGCACTGGAGCAGCGCGGCGCGAATTCGCACGATCTTTCACGACGCCTTCCTCAGTGCCGGCCTGCCGTATTTCAACCCGCACAGCTTTAGAAACACCCTCGCCCGGCTCGGTCAGTCGGTCTGCAAGACACCCGAGGAATACAAGGCGTGGAGCCAGAACCTGGGGCACGACAAGGTGCTGACGACCTTTCTGAGCTATGGGCAGGTCGAGAGTCCCCGGCAGGGGGAGATCATTCGTGGCCTGGGGGCACCGCAGGTCGCTGTGCAGGCGGATGTGAGCGAGATTGTGAGGGCGGTGGTGCGGGAGATGCGAGATTCCGGAGTGGGGACCGCAGTCAAGTGACCCGACGCGCGCAAGCCGCGGACTGTGAGCGGATAATGAATGGCTACAGCCGTGGAATGACGGAAGCTGAAGTCTCAGATCAGAGGGACAACCTATGTGGCGCATGGTGCTGGGTTTGTTGATGTGGTCGGCGTTGAGTGCGGCGATTGCCGGGCCGCTTGAGGATGCAGATGCTGCCTATGACCGAAAGAACTATGGCGAGGCACTGAAGTTGTTTCGTCGGCTGGCCGATGAAGGCAACGCTTCTGCCCAATACAATCTTGGCTTTATGTATGCGAACGGCCAGGGCATCGCCAAAGATAAAAAGCAGGCAATGTCTTGGTACAAACGGGCCGCTGAACTGGGTCACGCATCAGGGCAGGCCAGTCTCGCCGTCATGTACGACGAAGGTCAAGGTATTCCTCAGGACTACAAGCAGGCCATGTTCTGGTATGAAAAAGCCGCGGTACAAGGGCATGCAGGCGCACAGAACAACATAGGAGTCATGTATTACGAAGGGAAGGGCGTAGCGCGAGACTACAAGCAAGCCATGTACTGGTACAGAAAGGCAGCCGATCAAGGGTATGCCCCAGCACAGGCCAGCGTCGGCGTCATGTATGACGAAGGTCAAGGTGTCCCGAAGGACGATAAGCAAGCGCTATTTTGGTATAAAAAAGCGGCGGCGCAAGGGAATCCTGCAGGGCAGAACAATTTGGGCACCATGTACATGAACGGCCAAGGCGTGGCGCGGGACTATAAGCTTGCAATTTCATGGTTCGAAAAGGTGGCCTCTCAAGGGTATGCACCTGCGCAGACGAACCTGGGCGCAAGTTACTCAACGGGCAAAGGCGTAGCGCGTGACTATGTAAAGGCGCATATGTGGCTAAGCCTCGCGGCTATGAATGGCCAACAAGAGGCTATAAGGCATCGCGCGGTTATCGAAAAGGCGATGACACCCGCGCAGATAGCTGGAGCGCAGAACCTTGCCCGAGGGTGGAAGCCGAAATAACCAGTGGGGATGCATCCCGCCGAGTGAAGGCGCTTTACGCTCCCAGCACTCAGAACTTGTAATTCACCTTCGGAGAACGATGACGCTGGACGGAGTAAGAGACCGTGTTGAACACGGCACTCTGCACATGATGAGCTTGAAGCGTTTCAGTATCCGGAGCATCTCAGGCCATGTACATTAAGGATCGGCAACTTTTCCCTACAAACGAGCGGAGCATCGCGCATGGTTCGCTTTGTAACGTCGTCGTTATGTACGGAGATCTTCGTGGGTTCTCAGTCTGGTCGAACGCGGAGACGGCCGAGGTGGTTGCGAACACAATTCAAGAGCAGTGTGAGCGAGTGCTTCAGATCGTCAATGACCACCATCCGCATTTCTTTAAGTTCCTAGGCGACGGCTTCCTCCTAGTATGGGATTCGGACAAGGACATGACGGTGCAGGTCTGTCTGCGGCACGCTATCGATGCCGCATTTCATTTGCACAATCACTTCTACCATGCGCAGATTAGCTGCGGAAATAGCCTGCCCTCGGGTTACGGGGTCGGCATTTCAGTTGGCTCCGCAACTAAGGTTCAGCCGGAGACGATCATTGCCGATTTCAATGAGATCGACTTCGTGGGGTACCCGCTGAATTGCGGTGCCCGACTGCAAACCTTGGCGGGGCCTTATGGCGTCACGTTGTGTTCAAGCGTAGTTGCCACAATCGAGAAAGATCGTGACGTATTCCTTTACCCGAAAGAGCCGGCGTTCACTCGTGAATTGACGATGCCAACTACTGCAGCGTTAGACAAAGCTGCTTCACTTCGTGGCTTGCATCCGGAAGACCAGACGAACTTCCGATACTTGACGTGGCCCCGCCACAACCGGCAATGGGGATCAAACGGGTTTCTCTAGCTGGCTCGAAAGGTAGTGGCGCGCTGTAGCGCGCGTCCTTGGTAAATAGGTAATTTGGCGCAACGGAGGGCATCATGCTTCTATGTTCACATTGGTCAAGATCGGAATGATCTTCGCCCCGGCGTTGCACGGCGGCAAGCTTCCCGTCCCACCAATTGAAGAACTCCACGCGCTGGGTGAATCGCTCGCCTCGGTCATAGGCGCGGGCCACTTCGTTGTCATGCGCGTGATCGCGGGCCACGCTGAAAAACCTTTGTTAGTTGTTTGCGGCCCGCTTGAACGGCACCACATTAAACGCCTCGCCTTTCTCCAACGCCGCGATCTTGGCGCTCCACATTTCCAGCGCTTTTCGCCGTTCAGTTAGGTAGTCGTGTTTGTCATAAACGGCAACCAACCCGCCCAGCGAGCAGCAATTCTAAATGTGAGCCGATCAGGCAGTTAAAGACCTTGATTTGACGAACGAACTGGATTCCAGCCTGCGCGGGAATGACGGTAATTCAAAGGGTTAGCACCAGAACAAATTCATTGTGCCCCCGAGAGAGTACAGGGGGCATGGCCACATTTAGAATTGCTGCCCAGCGAGTGATTCAGGCAGCGCTCTGCAATCAGGTCATCCACACCCAAAGCCCCCAAGTGACTGCGTGCCGTTGAGCGGAGGTCGTGGGGCGTGAAGCGCCGGCAGCGCTCGCCCAGCTTGTCGTGCAGGCGATTGAGGGCGGCGTTGAGGCTCGTTGCTTCCATGGCCGCATCGCCTTCCCGCCCGTTATGGCGTTGCCGCAGCGGCAGCACGAATCGGCGTAAGCTCCTCACGCTATGGACGCCGCCACCTTCCTACTTCTGATCCAGCGCAAGGCCGGGGGGGCGGCAGATATTAGAGACCCTCTGACAGCCGCCAAGGACTTCCTGGCGACAAGCGGCGAGACTGCCGAGGGGGTGGCACTGCGCGAGGTTCTACGCACCCTGGAGACGGGTAATGGCACGTTCAGGGAGGCAGACATCTGGCTCTTCAGCCGAGAGCGACTTCAGTTGATAGCTGCGCTGATTGAAGCAGAGCACCTGGACCTATATTCCCGTGGTGAGTGGGATGAGTTTCGCTGACGTTGCTTTTCCAGCGGTGCTGACTTTTCTGCGCTTTCCCGCTCTAGTTTTGCATAGCATTCAGCAATCTGACAGTCATCCTCTCCCGCCGTCACCACGTTATATCCGTTACCGTCAGTATTTCTTATCTGTCTGGCGGATATAAATTATTGGATGCAAATCTACGAACCCTTAAAGTAATCATAGTTTGTCATTAAAGCTCGGTCTGCCTCCCTTTCTTCATCTTTTTGAGCAATCCAATCTATTTCTATTTCTATTGCATCGAGCTGCATTCCTTCTCGCCATTCCCTTTCAGCGTTACTTTCCCGCGCGAAATCACTGTAGTCTGAAACGAACCCGTTCTGACACTGCGCGTTTGCAATATCTCCATGATTCATCACGTAATAAAAAGCTTCAATCAAATTCGAAGAGTTCGGTTTGCAAACATATATTTCGCATAAAACAACAAGGGTATCCAATTTGAAGTCATGAGCGATACCTTGCCCTATCGCCAACGCATTGCGTCGGCAATCTGCCAATGCATAGTAGTGATAATCCCGCCCCCCAATTTTATTAATTTTCATTGGATACCTCGAATAGAAAAATATGCAAATTCCATTTCAAAAATGATCTTCGGCGCCCATTACGCAATTCTTATCGTGCGCGCATCTGCGCCCGCCATTCCCAAGGCGGCATAGGCTTATCGACCGCCCACAGCCCGCGCGTTTCAAGACGGGCCACAGCCTCAATCTTGTAAAGTGGCGAATTTTTCGGAGCGTATCGAACGAATACCCAAGCCCAACCCCGTCGAATCTGTTCGGCATTTGAATCCACACCCCCGCACGTTACCCACGCCAAGGTGCGCCCAAAGCGATCTACGCTCGAAGTCTGCGCCAGTGCATTTTTTCCCAAGCATATTTGGGATAGGCTTGCTCTTGATCCCCCCCCATTTGACTGTTGCAATTCTGGCGCGTCTATGTCAATCAGACGGATTTTGTAGGTCGCTGTCCGATTGGCAAGCGTTAGCGTATCGCCGTCGTGGACTTCGGTGACTGTGCCGGTGAGTTCCGCACTAAATACGGGCAACGCAATCACCAAGGCTAATCCGATAACGAGTTGAACCCAGTCGCCTAGGCGCTTCATTCGCATGCCCAACGCAAAGCTAAGCGGCGCGA
The DNA here is from genome assembly GCA_038903735.1 of Burkholderiales bacterium. Taxonomy (GTDB): domain Bacteria; phylum Pseudomonadota; class Gammaproteobacteria; order Burkholderiales; family SG8-39; genus 2-02-FULL-62-17. The sequence goes on from JBCKLP010000015.1 coordinate 17,690, forward strand.
CGACAGGAGCGACCGCTCAACCGTGGGGTTGGACGAAGCCGCTACGCGGAGGAATCGGGTTCGAGACGCCATACTCAGGAATTGTATTCCTCGCACGGGTTGATTGTGCTCAGATCACGGGCGCTGCGCCAGCGATGAAATTGTTCCGCCACGTCTTTCACAGTAAGATGGAATCCTTCGCGTTGGCAATTTCAATCGCGGTTTTGTTTTTCTGGGCCCGAAGCTCATATGACTTCCGCCCCAGGTCGACGGGGCATCGCGCCATCCGAATTGATGGCGCGTGCGCGATCGGCAGGCAGCGATTCTGCTAAGCATCTGTTTTGACAGCAGAACGAGTGCCATGTCCATGCCATTGGGCTTATTCCAAAAAAGATATTTTCTAGGGGCTCCGACCAGCGGCGCTCCGGGGCCGGGCTCGTCCAACAACCGGTTCAGATCGTGGCTTCGCACGATCTAACCTTATTCGTTAGCGTAGTAATCGGCCCGGTGCCGCAAATCGCGCCGAAGTAAGTCAAAAAAAAATCCATATTAATCAATTGGTTAAGGCGACTTACTTAAGAGGCTGATAGCTCACTCCGACCCCGTTTTTCAGGCCATATGCTACGACTATATTTTTCGGGGGCACTCTATCCACTTGTGTTTAGTACAGGTTTATTTCCGTGACCACAATATGCATTTACTGTTTTGGCCGAACATGTCTGGGCTACGACTCTCTTTTCCAATAAATCCGAGTCGTTCGCACGCCGCCTTTATGCTGCGCCCTAAGGACGAATGCAATTGATGAAAAGGGGTATCACCTTCGATTCTTGCTAATGCCGCGATGTACTTACGTTGGTTACAATGAGCCAATTCTTGAATTGCCCTGTGTGTGTCGAAATCGGTACCCAACTTTTGCACGACCAGCTCAATAGCAGCATCCCATTCTTCCATTTTTTCTCTCCTGTTTTAGTACGCAATTTATTGGCAACCAAACACCGTCATTCACAACGGAAGACCAGCTTCGCGTAATTTGTTCCCGAATACATGCCACGCTCGGTTGTGCTGGTGAGGATGGAGAGCCGCTTGTTTCCATCCATTTGGCATTGACGGACTGCTGATCTAGTCGGATCATTAAACATCATTGAAGAGGATGTGTAGATGCCGCCGCCTTCACGGTCTACGCCTGAAGCAAGGGTCGGATCATTCATTGATGCGCATCCAGTAAGCGCGATGGTGACAGTAAGAATTGCTGCGATTGGCTTCCTCATATTTTTCCCCTATTGGTACAACTTCCCCGCATTGATGGCGATGCTGGGTTCCGCCTAACGTTGAGTTGAGCAACGCCGCGACAACGCGAAGAATGTATTCGGGAAAGCGGTCATGTCGCGGTGGTGCTCGAACGCCTAGTTGGACTAGCCCTGTTGCGCAGCGTGGAGCTGGTCGATATGGCGATTGTAGGTTGCGCCGAGGGCGGGGACAAGGGGGCCGTGGGTGTCATGGAGCGTCTTTTGCGGGGAAGCAGCGGGCTCAATGACATTGAATCGCCCAAAGAACGTGGGATTGCGTGCGGCGCTCGTAGCCTGGGCGAGCACAGGGCGTGTGCGTCCCTGCACATGAGGCGCATGGTCGTGAAAAACCTCAGTGCAGCAAAGTCGGTGGTCCGGTGGCATAACGGGGTAGTGTCTGGGTGATCAACGCCCGCCCGCAGGTTGGGCAGTGCAGGCATGGGGCCGCTTTGCCAAAGCGTTCAAGAAACGCCTGCGGCGACAGTGGCGGTGGCATCTCGACGGGCGCTTGGCCCAGTTGTTCGCGTGCGCGATCAAGTCTGGCGCGCTGCGTGGGAGCGTACAGGCCGTAGGCACGCACGCTTTGCACCCCGGGTGTTGGCAGGTGCGCCAGGTAGCGCGCGAAGAACTGATCTGGCGTGAGGCGCATGAACGCCGGTTGCGCCGTGCGTTCATCCTCCTTGCCGTGGGGGTGGTAGCTGAATCCGATGTAGTTTCGATTGACCTCGGTCAGTTGCGCGTTCTTGAGCGGGCCGCCGCGCAGGTAGCGTGCAAGGTAGGTAGCCACCCCGGCCCCATGCGCGTAGCGCGTGCGAAGGTGAACGTTCCATTTCACGCGCCCGAGCTTGTTCAGTAGCGACTCGAATCGTTCGCGGCTTTGCTTCGGTGGCAGGCGCAGCGCCCCCTTCGCGAGTCCCTCGCGCAGCAAAGCGAGCAGCTTGCCGCGAAACACCATCATGACCACGCGCACCGGCAGGAAATGACTGCGCCGCGAGGACACCCAGATTCCGTCATCCTTCAATACGCCGCGCTGGCCGCGCCCGTGCTCACAAAAGGGGGTAGGGCGAAAACGGGCTTCTGCGGGTATTACTGTGGGTACGAATCGCCTGCGCAGCGATGTGAGTACCTATATTTCAATTACTTAGTGACGGCAGGGGCCACTTTGGGCAAAAATCACCGCCGCCGCGTTGTGGCGCAGCGCGCACTTGACCACCTCGCGCGGATAGACGCTGGTCTGGGTGAGCGTGCCCTGGAACAGTTCCTCTGTGGCCGTAACACGATGCTGGGCATCGAGCATGAGCACCACGAAGACTTCGCGGTCGCTGCGTGCGAGCAAGAGGCGCAGGTAATCGCGCACCGCCTGCGGTGAGCTAAGCGCGTCGCGCGTTTCGAGTTCCTCGCGCAGCGAGCGGCGTGCGAGTTCCACTGAGGCCAGCAGTTGCGCCGATTTCGCCGCGCCTATTCCTTTGTGCGCGGCCAGTTGCCCGGGCTCGGCGGCGAGCAGCGAGCGTACCGAGCCAAAGCGGCTGATCAGTTCGCGCGCCAGTTCCACCGCGTTCTTGCCCGGGATGCCGGTGCGCAGGCAGATGGCGAGCAGTTCGGCGTCGGCCAGCGCCCGCGCGCCCTGGCGCATCAGGCGCTCGCGTGGACGATCCTCCAGCGGCCAGTCACTGATTCCCATCCGGCAGAGACTCCTGTGTGTTGGATTACATGTTGTACCGCAGGGTGTTCGCGCTGCATCGCCACGGTGCTCGCGCTTCAGCGCGACGGTGCTCGCGCTTCAGCGCGACGGTGCCCTTGCTGCACCGCAAGATGCTCTCGCGTAGAATCGACTTCCCTATCTAAACGCGCCGAAGCAGATTTCGATGACTGCGTTCTCCGGAAAACGGCTGCTGTTGGGAATCACCGGCGGCATCGCGGCCTACAAGGTCGCAGAACTCACGCGGCTTTTCATCAAGGCGGGGGCCGACGTGCGCGTGGTGATGAGCGAGGCCGGCTGCCGCTTCATCACGCCGGTGACCATGCAGGCGCTCTCGGGGCAGGCGGTCCACATCGACCTGTGGGATGCGCGGGTGCCAGACAATATGGGCCATATCGTGCTTTCACGCGACCGTGATCTGATTCTGGTGGCGCCGGCAAGCGCGGATTTCATGGCCAAACTGGCGCAGGGGCGCGGCGACGATCTGCTGTCCACGCTGTGCCTGGCGCGGCGGGTGCCGCTGGCGGTGGCGCCGGCCATGAACGTGGAGATGTGGGAGAACGCTGCCACGCAGCGCAATCTGGCCATGCTGCGTGCGGATGGCATCCATGTGCTGGGTCCGGCGGCCGGTGACCAGGCCTGCGGTGAAACCGGCATGGGTCGCATGCTCGAACCGGCCGAACTGTTTGATGGTGTGGGCGCGCTGTTCGGCCCAAAACTGCTCAAGGGCAGGAAGGTGCTGGTGACCGCAGGGCCGACCTATGAGGCCATCGACACGGTGCGCGGCATCACCAACCAGAGTTCGGGGAAGATGGGCTATGCAGTGGCACAGGCGGCGCTGGAGGCGGGCGCTGTGGTGACGCTGGTTTCGGGCCCAACATCACTCGCAACGCCCGCGGGTGCGACGCGCATCGACGTGCGCAGCGCCGCGGAAATGCACGAGGCGGTGATGGCGCGGGCGAAGGCGAGCGACATTTTCATATCTGTCGCGGCAGTGGCCGATTACCACGTGGTGGATGCAAAATCGCACAAGATCAAGCGCGGCGCGGGGAATCTGTCGCTGGAACTTGCGCCCAACCCGGACATTCTTGCGAGCGTTGCGGCGCTGAAGAAACCGCCCTTCTGCGTGGGCTTTGCCGCTGAAACCGAAAACCTGCGCGCCAATGCCCAGGCTAAGCGCCAGCGCAAGAAGATCCCGCTATTGGCGGCCAACCTCGCTCAGGAAGCCTTCGGGCGCGACGACAATGCACTTACGCTGTTTGATGACAGTGGCGAACATCAGTTGAAGCGTGCCCCCAAGACCGTGATCGCACGGCAGCTGATTGCGCATATTGCGGGCTTGCTGCAGCGGCTATAGTATTCGTTAGCCCATTACTGAATTAAAATACTGGTTTTAAGTACGACAATAGGACGAAACAATTTCTAATCTATAAGAAATATTTCTGATCATCGTCATTCCAGGCCGGACTTTCCGGCCCATCCCTGGAGCCCGCATGCAGCAACTGGACCTTAAAATTCTCGATCCGCGGGTGCGTGAATTCCTGCCGCAGTACGTTACCGCGGGTGCCGCGGGCCTGGATCTGCGTGCCTGCATCGATGCGCCGCTGACGCTGGCGCCGGGTGAGACACAACTGATTCCCACGGGCCTGTCCATTCACATCGGCGATCCGGGCTATGCCGCCATGATTCTGCCGCGCTCAGGGTTGGCGCACAAGAACGGCATTGTGCTGGGCAACCTGGTGGGCCTGATCGATTCGGATTACCAGGGCCCGCTGATGATTTCGACATGGAACCGCAGCAGCGTGGCTTTTACCATCCAGCCCATGGAGCGCATTGCGCAACTGGTGGTGGTGCCGGTTGCGCAGGTGCAGATCAATGTCGTCGAAGAGTTCCAGGCCAGCAAGCGCGGTGCTGGCGGCTTTGGCAGCACCGGCAAGGCCTGATCACGCTCCGGGGATCATCAACCCAGCATGTCGCCCCAGATATTCTGCGCCCACGCCCAGCCATAGACGCCTTCGATCGCGCTGCGCGAGGCCGAGACACCACCCGAACCGGGCACGGTTACCAGTGTTTTTTGCTTGGGATCGTACTGGTGCACCGAGGCGACGTGGATAACTTCCTTGTCGGAGACAAAGCTGTAGCAGGTATTGGCGATGACAGGTGTCTGGCTGGGTTGGCGCCCGTTCATGATTTCGACAATGGCCGCGGCGGCCAGCTTGCCATGCTGATTGGCCATGTGGCCGGATTTGGGCATGGCTGGCGCCGAAAGCGTGGCATCGCCCAGCACATGCACGCCCGGCACTGCGGTGGATTCGGTGCTGAGCCAGTCCACGCCGCACCAGCGGTTGTTGGCGTTGATGAGACCCGCTGAACGGGCTATGTCGCCCGCGCGCATGGGCGGCAGCACATTGAGCACGTCGCCCTTGATGCTGTCGAAATCGGTCTTCAGCGTCTTGCCGCGCACATCAACATCCTTCACTTCCGAATTCGGCCGGTACTCGATCATGCCCTTGTAGAGCTGCTCCCAGGCGGCACGGAACAGAGGCCCCTTGGAGGTGATGTTCTCGTTGGCATCCAGCACGATGATGCGCGCCTTGGGCTTGGCTTGTTTCAGGTAATGCGCCACCTGGCAGACGCGCTCGTAGGGTCCGGGCGGGCAGCGATAGGGTGCCAGCGGGATGGACAAAACATACACACCATTGGCAGGCATGGATTCCAGCTGCTTTCTGAGGGCGACGGTCTGCTCGCCGGCCTTCCAGGCGTGCAGCACCTGGCTCTGCGCCTCGGCGCCTTTCATGCCCGGCAGTGTCTCGTACATGAAATCGATGCCTGGAGATACGATCAGGCGGTCGTAACCCATGTCGGCATAGCGCGCCTTGAATTTCACGATTTTCTTGGCGTGATCGACCGCGGTGACCTCGTCGGTCAGCAGTTGCACGCCATAGTCGCGCAGCTTGTTGCGGCTGCGGGTGATTTCGGCCAGTGTCCGGCTGCCACCGATGACCAGGTTGGACATGGGGCAGGAGATGAAGGTGGGTTCACGGTCCACCAGCATCACCTCGATGTTGCCGCCCGACCACATGCGCAGGTACTTGGCCGCGGTCAGTCCGCCGTAGCCCGCGCCGATGATCATCACCCGGCCCAGTGATTTGCGGGGTTCCGGTCCGCTGGCGCATCCGGCAAGGGATGCGGTGGCGCCGCCGATGACGGCCGCGCCACCGGCCTGGAGAAATCTGCGTCTGCTGGTCATCATGATCTCCTAGTTCGGCTTCTGGGTGGACAGATAGGCGCTCACCGCTTCCAGCTGCGCCTCGTTATAGCCTTTGGCGAGCTGGTGCATGATGGTGGCGGGGCGCTTGCCGTCGCGGAATTCGCGCATCATCTGCAGCAGATCCGCGCGCGGCCTGCCTGCGAGAGCGGGCATGCCGCCGACGCTGACCCCGTTGGTGCCGTGGCAGTTGGCGCAGTTGGAGGCAATCATGCGCCCCACATTCGGATCAGCGCTTTGCGCCAGGGCGCCCAGCGGCAGCAGCAATGCGGGCAGCAATACGGGCAGCAATGCGGGCAGCAATGCGGGCAGCAACTTTCGATTCATGGAATTCTCCTCGGTGGATCGGGCGTGCGCCGCCTCAAGCTTTGCAGCATGCTGAGTAGCGCGGGTTGGGGCGAAGTTTCCATGTGCGCGAGCATAGTGTCAAGGCTGGTTTCGCCGTGAGCATGGCAGGAAATGAAAAGGGCCGCGATTCGCGGCCCAGGCCCGGTCGTGAATCCGCGCCGATCAAACCGCGGGATTAGCCTCCACAGCCTTCTGGGCCGGCTTTTCTTCGATGAAATTGAGCACCAGCTTGCCATCCGCGTCGATATCCACATTGATCTTGCCGCCATTGGCGAGTTTGCCAAACAGCAGCTCGTCGGCGAGGCCCTTGCGTATGGTGTCCTGGATGAGGCGCGACATCGGGCGCGCGCCCATCATGGGGTCGAAGCCCTTCTTCGCCAGATACTCGCGCAGCGCATCGGTGAAGCTCGCCTCCACTTTCTTTTCGTGCAACTGGCCCTCGAGTTGCATGAGGAACTTGTCCACCACGCGCAGGATAACGTCGCGGTCGAGCGAGCCGAAGGAAATGGTTGCATCCAGGCGGTTGCGGAATTCCGGCGTGAACAGGCGTTTTATTTCCGCCATTTCGTCGCCCATCTCTTTTTTCGCGGTAAAGCCCATCACCGTCTTGTTCAAGGCTTCGGCGCCGGCGTTGGTGGTCATGATAATGATGATGTTGCGGAAATCCGCTTTCCTGCCGTTGTTGTCGGTCAGTGTGCCGTGGTCCATCACCTGCAGCAGGATGTTGTAGACGTCCGGATGTGCCTTCTCGATCTCGTCGAGCAGCAGTACTGCGTAAGGCTTCTTGGATATCGCCTCGGTGAGCAATCCGCCCTGGTCGAAGCCGACGTATCCGGGTGGCGCGCCTATCAGGCGCGAAACCGCGTGCCGCTCCATGTACTCGGACATGTCGAAACGGTGCAGGTCGATGCCCATGCAGTAGGCAAGCTGGCGCGCAACTTCGGTTTTGCCCACGCCGGTCGGGCCGGAGAACAGGAAGGCGCCGATCGGCTTTTGCGGATCGCCCAGACCCGAGCGCGCGGTGCGGATGGCGGAGACCAGGGCATCGATGGCCTTGTCCTGCCCGAACACTACGGCCTTCAGGTCGCGATCGATGTTTTTCAACGCGGTGCGGTCGTCCTGCGACACCGTGGTCGGCGGAATGCGCGCGATCTTGGCGATGATTTCCTCGATCTCGAGTTTGCCGATGAGTTTTTTCTGCCGTGACTTGGGCAGTATCTTTTGCGCGGCACCGGCCTCGTCAATGACATCAATCGCCTTGTCGGGCAGGTGCCGGTCGGTGATGTAGCGGGCCGAGAGCTCGGCGGCCGAAGTCAGGGCGGTGGCGGTGTACTTGATGCCATGGTGCTCCTCGAAACGTGATTTCAGGCCGCGCAGGATCTGCACGGTTTCATCGACCGAGGGCTCGTTGACGTCGATCTTCTGGAAGCGCCGCGACAGCGCATGGTCTTTTTCGAACACGCCGCGGTACTCGGTGTAAGTGGTGGCACCTATGCATTTGAGCGCGCCCGAGGACAGGGCGGGCTTGAGCAGGTTGGATGCGTCCAGCGTGCCGCCGGAAGCCGCGCCCGCACCGATCAGCGTGTGGATTTCATCGATGAAGAGTATCGCTTTGGGGTTGTCCACCAATTGCTTCAAGACCGCTTTCAGGCGCTGCTCGAAATCTCCGCGGTATTTGGTGCCGGCGAGGAGGGCGCCCATGTCCAGTGAAAACACCTGGCAGTCGGCGATGATTTCCGGAATCTGGCCGTCCACGATGCGACGCGCAAGGCCCTCGGCAATGGCGGTCTTACCCACGCCGGCCTCGCCCACCAGCAGGGGATTATTCTTGCGGCGCCGGCACAGGGTCTGGATGACGCGTTCCAGTTCGTGCTCGCGGCCGATCAGCGGATCGATCTTGCCCGCCAGGGCCAGAGCGTTCAGGTTGCTGGTGTAGGCCTCGAGCGCCCCGCCGCCCTGCTGCTCGTCTTCCTTCTGCTCTTCGCCCTGTTCGCTTTTCTGCTCCTTGGCCTGCTGCTGGTGCTTGGTGATGCCGTGCGCGATGAAATTCACCACGTCGAGCCGCGTCACGCCCTGCTGGTGCAGGAAGTAGACCGCATGCGAATCCTTTTCGCCGAACATGGCCACCAGCACGTTCGCGCCGGTGACCTCCTTCTTGCCGGATGACTGCACGTGCAGGATGCCGCGCTGAATGACGCGCTGGAATCCGAGCGTGGGCTGGGTGTCGATCTCCTCGGAACCCGCCACGGTGGGGGTGTGCGCCGTGATGAAGTCGGTGAGTGATTTGCGCAACTCGTCGATATTGGCGGCGCAGGCGCGCAGCACCTCGGCCGCCGTCGGATTGTCGAGAAGCGCGAGCAGCAGGTGTTCGACTGTAATGAATTCCTGGCGCTTCTGCCGGGCCTCGACAAAGGCCATGTGCAAGCTGACTTCAAGCTCCTGCGCGATCATAGATTTCCCATCCTGTGGTCGAATCCTAAGCGATGAAGCTTCCCGAGCCTGATGGCTCTGTCAGCTCAGTTTTCCTCCATTACGCACTGTAACGGATGCTGGTGCTTCTTGGCGTACGCCACCACTTGCTCGACCTTGGTGGTGGCGATGTCTTTCGAATACAGGCCGCATACTCCCATTCCCTCACGATGCACTTTCAACATGACTTGTGTGGCTTTTTCGCGGCTCATCGAAAAAAACTTCTGCAACACGATAACCACAAATTCCATCGGCGTGTAGTCGTCATTGAGCACCAGAACCTTGTACATGGGCGGCGGCTTGACCTTCGCCTTGCGGGTCTCCAGTAAGATGCCATCTTTGGAACGTGTTGCCATGTGGACAAAACTTATGCCAGAAGAAGAGGGGCGTCAACCGCGATAGCAGACACCGCGATAGCAGACACGACATAAATTTCCAGATTGACTACGACCGAAAGGCACGGGATACTTCCGAAAGTGGCTTTGAAATTCCTATCCTTTCACGGTCAGCATGTCTGCGAAACGGAAAAGGAAAACCGATGCAACGCACCAACTACGGCGGACCATTCGAGGCTGAGCGCGCCTATTCCCCGATGGTGAAGACGGTAGGCGGCTCCCACCTGTGGCTCGCCGGCACCACCGGAGTGCGCGACGAAAGGGACAAGCAGCTTGGGGGCGAGTTCGAGGCGCAGGTGCGCCAGTGCTTCCGCAACATTGAGATCAAGCTGCAAAAGGCCGGCGCGACGCTTTCGAACCTGGTCAGCATGACGGTGTTCATCAACGATCCGCGCCTCGGTCCGCCGTTCCTGAAGCTGCGCAAGGAAATCCTGAAGGACAATTTTCCGGTGTCCGCGCTGATCACGGTGAGCGGCTTCGCCGATCCTGCTTGTTTGATTGAGATTCAGTCGGTCGCCGTGGTCGACGAATGAGGGAGCCATTCATGCGAACCATCCATGCAGCAGCAGTCGCGCTGCTTGCCGCCTTGCCCGCGCTGGCGGCGGCCCAGCAGTATCCAACCAAGCCGATCCGCGTGATCATTCCGTTCGCGGTCGGCGGCCAGCTGGACCCGCTGGTGCGCCTGGTCACGCCTGCGGTGAGCGAGGCGTTGGGCCAGCCGCTGGTGGTCGAGAATCGCGCCGGCGGCAGCACCATCATCGGCATGACCGCCTGCGGCAGGGCCGCGCCCGACGGCTACACCCTGTGCGTCACCACCGCCGACAGCCTCTCTTTCAATCCGGCGATGTTCTCCAACCTGCCTTACAACCCGGAGACTGACTTCGCGCCGGTCATCAACCTCGGCTTCTCGAACGGCTCGCTGGTTGCTTCAGCCAAGGCGCCGTTTAATACGTACAAGGAGATGGTGGCCCTCTCGAAGTCGAAGCCCAGCTCGCTCAACTGGGCAACCTGGGGCCCCGGCAGCCGGCCGGACATATTTCTGCAGTGGATCAAGCGGCATGAGAACATCGACG
>JBCKLP010000016.1:0-26624 GCA_038903735.1 Burkholderiales bacterium
AGCAAGGCAATTCTGCCGCAAGGAAGGCCAGAGCTTACCTGCCGCCAGACAGATCGAGGAAGCTGCCGGTGGCGTAGGAAGATTCCGTTGATAGCAGCCAAAGGATGGCAGTGGCAATTTCTTCGGGCTGTCCTGCGCGACCCAGTGGGATGGAACTCCGCAGCCTGTCCACACGTCCGGGTTCGCCGCCGCTGGCATGAAGGTCGGTCTGGATGAGGCCCGGACGCACGGCATTGACGCGAATGCCTTCGTCTGCGACTTCGCGCGCCAAGCCTATGGTGAGCGTATCTATTGCGCCTTTGGAGGCCGCATAGTCCACATATTCCCCCGCCGATCCGAGGCGCGAAGCCGTGGAAGACACATTGACAATGACACCGCCGCGGCCTGCGTAGCGCGTAGACATGCGTTTCACCGCCTCTCTGCAGCATAAAAAGCAGCCGGTGATATTGACCTTGAAAATCCGATTCATGCGTGCGGCATCCATCTCGTCCACGCGCATCTGCCGGTCCAGAATGCCGGCGTTATTCACCAAGGCGTCCAGCGTGCCCAGTTGGGCATCAATGGTATTGAACAGGCGCACCACTTCGGATTCTTCGGAAACATCGGCAGCTACGGCGATGGCCCTGCCACCGCCTGCATTGATCTCCTCGACGATGGCATTGGCTGCGGCGCTGCTAGTCAGGTAATTGACACAGACGGCGTAGCCGCGCAGGGCCGCCAGCCGGGCGGTCGCGGCGCCTATGCCGCGACTGGCGCCGGTGATGAGGATGATTTTTTTCGACCTTTCCCCTGGCGGCGGCATGCTGTTCATAGCTTATCAGGCACCCCTGCGGATGGCGCGCCGGCGCGCCAGGCCCAGCGCGAACACACAGGCCATGGTGAGGGCGAACATGGCAATGGCGGGGTAGAGAATCTGGGCGTGACTCATGCTGGACATGATATTAACCGGCTCCAATGTGATTGTTTGCCACCATTGCTGCCGCACCGGGTCCTTCAGGCCTTTCGGCACGGTATTGCCGCGCCTTAACGCAAGGCGATCAGCTTAGTGGATTTCCCGGCTGGGTCTCCAGGCCCCGTTCGATATCGAAGTCGTAGATCCATGACACGCTTTCGGGGGAGCGCTCGGCGGAAAAGCGGGTACGCAGTGCCGTGACTATATCGCGGCGCAGTTGCGCGAAAGGCGAGGCAAGGTGGTTGGAGGTCGCCTGCTCACGCGAGCCCAGTTGCGCGCGGGCGGTGCGCGGCCGGCGTGCCGCCTCATAGCGGCGCAGCGCCTGTGCCGGATTACCGGGGTCCGCGTGCAACGCCTGCGCGAGTACGCAGCCATCCTCGAAGCTCATGCTGGCGCCCTGGCTCAGGTAGGGCAACATGGGATGTGCCGCATCGCCAAGCAGTGTCACCCCGCCTTTTCCCCATTGCGCCAACGGCGCGCGGTCGTACAGGGCCCACTTGTAGTGGCGCTCGCTGGCGGCAAGCATGCGCTGAACCTCCTCGTTCCAGAGCCCGTAGGCGGCGGCCAGTTCTGCGCGATCGGCTTCCTGGGTCCAGGACTCCCCCGTCCAGGCATTGCTTTCGTAATGGGCGACGAAATTGAGCAATTCCCCGCGGCGTACCGGGTAGCTGACGATGTGTCCATGCGGGCCCAGCCAGCGTTGCGAACCATGGGCGGGGTGGGGGTGGCGTTCGATCGGCACCAGCCCCCGCCAGCAGATGCACCCGGTAAAGCGCGGCTTATCAGGGCCGAACAGGCTTTCGCGCACTACCGAACGGATGCCATCGGCGCCGATCACAATGTCGGCCTCGATTTCGCTGCCATTGGCAAAGCGGGCCACGGCAGTGGCGCCCTCTGCGCTGACGCCGGTGCAGGCCGCATCCAGGTGAATGATGTCCCTGGGCAGGCGTTGATGGAATATTTCCAGCATGTCGGCGCGGTGAATGGTGAGTGCCGCCGCACCGTAGCGCGTCGCGCTGAGGTCCTGTACGGAGACCAGTCGGCCGCTACGCCAGTTGAGCGTAGCCGCGCTGTCCATGCGTACGCCGATGGCCATGGCGGCGTCCTCGCAGCCCAGGGTGCGCAACGCCTTGAGCGCATTGGGCGTCAGCCGCAGTCCGGCGCCGATTTCCTTCACTTCGGCCGATCGCTCGTACACGCCCACCTCCATGCCGCGCGCGCGCAGCGCCAGTGCCGCGGCAAGGCCGCCGACGCCGGCGCCGATGATGGCGATATTCAGGGCGCGCGTCATTTCAGGGATTGCCCAATGCGCAATGCGGATTCAAGCCGGAAATCGGCTAGATAATTTAACAAAATTAATTACTCGGATGGCCATCTGTCATATGTTAAAGCATGAAAAACATTCGGCACTGAAATAAATAACAGGTGGCCGCTTATTTTTCTTCCATCACCCAGACGCCACCCCAGTCCGCGGGCGGCGGGTTGGCGCTAAGGTGATCGCAGCGCTCAAGGTACAGTTTCGCGGTCTTGTCCGCCGGGTTAAGGGCCAGCACCTTGTCGAACTGTTCACGCGCCGAATCGAATTTTCCGGCGCGGTAGCGGCCCAGGCCGTCGCGGAAGTAGCCCATGGCGTCGGTCATCTGCGGATAGCTTTCCTCATTGTGGTAATCGAGGATTTCGTACACCGCCACCGGCTGGGTCTTGCCCTTCACCACCACCCGATCGATCTCCCGGGCGCGGTAGGTGCCGCGCAGCTTCTTGTAGGTGTACTCGCTGATCAGGATATGCGCGCCGTACTGCTTGCAGGCCGATTCCAGGCGGGAGGCGAGGTTCACCCCGTCGCCTATCATGGTGTAGTCCATGCGCTTCTTGGAGCCGATGTTGCCCGAGACGATCATGTCGGTATTCAGACCGATGCCGATGTCGATGGCCGCCTTGCCTTCGCTGGCGCGCTGCACTTCCATGTCCGTGGACGCCTTGGCCGCCTCCAGCTCGTTGCGCAGCGCCGCGGCGAGATTGTGCAGGTCGCGCACCTCGCGCAGCAGATCGGTCACTTCCAGAGTTTCGTCGGACATTTTTCGCTCGGTGCCTTGCCCGGATTCAGGCTGCTTTGCGGAAGCGATCGCGCTGGTGGAGGCGCTCCAGCCCCAGCCACGGCCCTTTGGGCACGATGCCGTTGCCCTTGATCGGGCCATTGCCGCCGAAAATGGCGCGTTTCATGGCATCGACATCCGAAACCGCCGCAATGCCGGGGGTCTGGTACAGGTCGCGCAGGTATTCGGACAGATTGGGGTAGTCCTCGATGCGGCGCAGGTTGCACTTGTAAGCGATGTAGAAAATGGAATCAAAGCGCAGCAGATTTGGATACAGCCGCCAGTCGGCCTCGGTTTGCAGTTCGCCGCACAGATAACGCTGTCGGCCCAGCAGCTCATCAAGCTCGTCGAGTGTAGCGAACAGGAGGTCGAAGGATTCGTTGTAGGCTTCCTGGGAAGCCGAGCGCCCGCAGCCATTGACGCCGTTGTTCACGCCTTTCAGGACCTTTTCGTTCATGGCGTCGATTGCCGGTCGCAGCGCGGCCGGATAGTAATCGGGGGAGGGTGGCGCAAAGGCATTGAACGCCGAATTGAACATGCGGAGGATCTCGGCCGACTCATTATTCACCACGGTGCAGGTTTTAGAATCCCAGAGCGTGGGCACGGAAACACGCGAGGTGCATTGGGGATCGGACAGCGAGTAGATTTCGTGCAGATATTTCACACGCTTGTCAGTGCCCGGAACCACGTGCCCATCCTCTTCGAATGTCCAGCCCTCGCCGCCGCGGGTCTGCCCGCTGTCAGTCATGCCAACAATGCCTTCCAGTTTTTTCAGCACCCGCATCAGCATGGTGCGGTGGGCCCAGGGGCAACTGGTGGATACATAGAGGTGATAGCGGCCGGGCTCGGCCTTGAAGCCGGAGCCGCCATCGGCGCTCACCGTCTTGCGGAACACCGCCGGGTGCTTGATGTAGCGACCGCCCTCGCGAATCTCGTTGAGCGTGTCTTCCGCGGTCCACTTGCCGTTCAACAGATTGCCCATGGCTGCTCCAGATTCTAAATTCGACTGCAACATTATGCATCGCGATGGATTCCGTTGAAACCCCGCTGAAAACCCAGGCGGGCCCGGGGCTTGCGCGACCCTATAATCGGAAAGCGCAACCAGGTAAAGGTGAAACACCCCATGAAAGCCATGCTATGCCGCGAATTCGGCGCCATCGGGAATCTCGAATGGACCGAGGTGCCCACGCCTGCCTGCGGTCCGACGCAGGTACGCTTCCGCAACCATGTGGCGACCCTGGGATTCATGGATGCGCTGATGGTGAAAGGCGAGTATCAGGTCAAGCCGCCCTTGCCCTATGTGCCGGGTTCGGTATCCGCGGGAGAGGTGATCGAAGTGGGTGCGGAGGTCAAAGGAATAAGGGTGGGTCAGCATGTCAGCGCCTCGGACCATACCGGCGCCTTTGCCGAGGTGCGCGTGGTAGGCGCGGAAACCGCGGTGGTAACACCGGATGGGCTGGACGATGTGCAGGCGGCCGCCTTGCGACTCACTTTTACGCCGTCCTGGCTGGCGCTGGTGCGGCGTGCGCACCTGGAGGCGGGAGAAGTGCTGGTGGTGACCGGTGCCACCGGCGGCATCGGCTTTGCGGCCATGCAACTGGGCAAGCACCTTGGCGCGCGGGTGATAGGCGCGGTGGGCAGCGCGGCGAAAGCAGCATTTCTGCAGAAGCACGGCTTTGCCGAGACCATCGACTATTCGAGCGAGAACTACAAGGACCGCGTCAATGCGCTGACCGGCGGCCTCGGGGCGGATGTGATCTTCGAAGTGGTGGGCGGGGAGATATTCGAGCAGTCGCTCAGGTGCATCAATGTCGGCGGTCGCGTGCTGGTGCTGGGATTTGCGGGTGGAAAGATAGGCAATGTGCCGGCCAACCTGCCGCTACTGAAGAATGCGGCCATCATCGGCTCGTTCCTCGGCGGCTGGCGCAAGCGCCATGTTGAGGACGGCCCGGTGATCAATCAGGCGGTGCAGAAATTGCTCATGGAAAGCGGAATGAAGACCCCGATTTCGTGCAGCTTTCCCATGTCCGAAGCAGTAGCGGCATTGAATACGATGCTGGACCGCAACAACATCGGGCAGGTGGTGTTGCAGGCGCAGTGATGCAATCCGAATCCCGGAGTTGCCTGCGATTATGGGGACAGACCACGGTTAGCTAAACCGGGGACAGACCACGGTTAGCCATAAGCACAGGTAATAATGGTTTGCATCTCATCGGCTAACCGTGGTCTGTCCCCATAGCTACCCAAACCTTGCCCACGGCGCGCGCTGGGGGTTACAGTAGGCGCTCTGAGGCGGCCCGGGACCACTCCCGCGGTGGCACTAAACGCTTTTGCCAAAGCTCTATTAGGAGGAAATCCACATGTTGCATATAAACCGTTGGGCCCTGGGATTACTGGCGGCTGCCTGTCTTGCCTCTCCCTTGGCGGTTCTCGCCCAGTCCTACCCCGTAAAACCGGTGCGCATCGTCATTCCCTATCCGCCCGGTGGCGTGGATATCACCATACGCCTCCTGACCAACGTCATGGATGCGGAACTCGGGCAGCCCACCATCCTGGATTACAAGGCCGGCGCCAGTGGCATCATCGGCACGGAATACGTCGCGCGCGCCGAACCGGATGGGTACACCATACTGGCAACAGCCTCGAATCCCTGGGTGGTGTCCCCGGCCCTGCGCAAGGGCGGAACGCCCTATCACCCGATCCGCGATTTCACGCCGATATCGATGGTTATGGAAGGCGTGAATCTGATTGTGGCTACGCCATCATTCCCGGCAAACAATGTGAAGGAGTTGCTCGATTACTCCCGGGTGAACCCCAAGAAAGTAAGCTGGTCTACGACCGGGATCGGCAGTTCCTGGCACCTTGAAGTGGAGAACATCAACCACCGCGCGGGAACCAATATCCTGCATGTGCCCTTTCAGGGATTCGCGGCAATGATTCCCCCCTTGCTCACCGGCGAAGTGCCGGTGGCGCTGATCACCCACCAGATCATCAACAAGCTGGTTGCAGCGGGAAAGGTGAAGGTCATTGGCGTGCTGAGCACCAATCCAAAGACCCGGCATTTTTACCCAACCGGGGTGCAGCAGGTCGCGGAAATATTTCCCGGCTACCAGTCGGCGCCATCCTGGATTGGTTTTGGCGGGCCGGCTAAAATGCAGCGACCGGTGGTGATGCGCCTGAATGCGGCAATCATCAAGGCCATCAACCAGCCCCTGGTGCAGGAACGCTTTACCGCGGACAGGGTGGTTGCCACCGGCAGTACCCCGGAGGAGTTCGGCGAAAGAATCAGGAGTGATTTTGAGCTGGCGCTGAAGGTGGTCAAGGAAGCCAATATTCCGCTCAGTGACTGAGGCGCTGCTGCTGCGGCGGTAGGGGCGCTTATCGCGTGGATGACGCAGGCTAAGGGAGAATGGCGGAGAATGCCGCTTTCTCCCTGTCAAGGTAATCGCATGTACAAGCGCATAGACCATGTGGCACTGCACGTCGCCGACCTTGAGCGCTCTGTTGCGTTCTACGAAAAGCACTTTGGTTTCAAGAATTATTTCCAGGCGCCGGTGCCCGGCGGCATCGAGATCGCCTATCTGAAACTGGGCGACACGGTTCTCGAGCTCACCCATCATTCCGACGGCGAAATGATGGGCTTTCATTTTTGCCTCGAAACCGACGCGTTTGGCGAAGCGGTGTCGGGCCTGCAGCGCGCGGGGCTGGACATGATCCGCGGGCCGCATGCCACAGCCGCGCGTGAGCCGCGCGAAGAGGGCTGGCGGCGCGTGGTATTTCGCGGGCCGGATGGAGAACAGATTGAGCTTCGCGGTTAGCGCGCCTGGCGCGTGTCGCGCCTGGCGCGTTGACAGCCACCGGTGGCACCGCCTAACATGCTCCGTCTAGCCGATAGTGAAAAGGATTCCGCACATGCCAAGCGCCCGTAAAAGCACTGCAGCCAAACGTCTGAGCATGTCCGCCAAAGAATGGAGCGCACGCCAGGAACTGGCCTGCGCCTATCGCCTGTTCGACCAGTTAAACTGGCATGGGCTGATTTTCAACCACATCACCTTGCGCGTGCCTGACGAAGAAGGGCATTTCCTCATTAACCCCTTCGGGCTGATGTACCGCGAGGTCAATGCCTCCAATCTGGTCAAAATCGACTGTGACGGCAACATTCTTGGCGACAGCGATTACCCGGTGAACCGCGCCGGTTTCGTCATCCACTCGGCCATCCACATGTCGCGCGACGATGCGCATGCCGTCATGCACACCCACACGCCCGAGGGTGTCGCCGTGGGCGCCCAGGAGCACGGCCTGCTGCCGCTTTCCATGCCGGCCATTGGTATGCAGGGTCAGGTGGCGTATCACAATTTCGAAGGCATATCGCTGGATACCGGAGAGCGTGATCGCATGATCGCCAATCTGGGCAGGAAGCATATTCTGATACTCCGCAATCACGGGCTTCTCACCACCGGTAAAAATCTGGCTGATGCCTTCCTGCGCATGCGCAGCCTGCAGGCGGCCTGCGAGATCCAGGTCAAAGCGCTGGCCGGTGGCGGCAAGCTGCATCTGCCCGATGAACAGGTCATGGCGCACACGACCCAGCAGCAGATCGAGGTCGGGCAGGCCGGCGCGGCCAGCCAGGGCAAGCCCAAAGATGGCGGCGAGGCGGTGGGAGCCGCTGAGCTGCTGTGGCAGGCGATGACCCGCTGGATGATCGACAAGGATCCCGCCTTCCTGAACTGAATGGCGCGCTGCCCGAGACTGAGGGGCACTTCGGTGCCCCTTGGCATTTATTCCGCCCAGGGTGCGGTTTCCAATGGAGATGAGCTTGCCAGAATTAAAAGAGAACGACCGCAATCTGATTCGTCGCTTCCGCGATTCGGATCAAAGCCAGCCGCTGGATTTGCGCAGCATTCCGCTTTCCGTGGCGCTGCAATCCACTGTCATGAAGGTGGATGTGAAGGCCAAAATCCTGCGTATGCGCTTTGAGGCCGGCGAGCAGTTTCTGCAGGGTCGTGGCGTCATTCAGGGCGGGATACTCGCCACCATGCTCGATTTCGCCATTGCCTTTGTCTCCATGTGCTTCGTTGCCGAGGACAAGGCGGTCGCCACGGCCAGCCTCAATGTGGCTTACCTGAAGCCCGCCGCACCGGGCGTTTATTTTGTCGATGCGCAAGTGGAGCGCTCAGGGCGCACGCTGGTGTTCGCGCGCGCCACGCTGATGCCGGAAAGCGGCGATCCCGTGGCCACGGCCACGGCAGTGATGTCGGTATTGACGCTAGGCTGACCCCACATCCGGTTTGCAGGCAGTTGTTCACAAGCAAGGAGAAGCAATGTACGTAGCAGACGAAGGCCTGTGCAGGGACGTGGCCATGGCCAACCGGATCATCGAGCGCTTCGGATTGTCGAGTGCCTTCGGGCATGCCAGTGCCCGCGTGCCGGGCACCGACACCTTCGTGATGCCCACCCGGCGCAGCCCCGGTCTGGCAGAGGCCGACAAGCTGTTGCTGCTGGATACCGAGGGCAAGCTGCTGGCGGGCGAGGGCCGGCCCAACAGTGAATTCTGGATCCATGCGCGCATCTATGCCGCACGCCCCGACGTAGGCGGGGTGGTACATGCGCATCCGCCGGGATGCATATGTCTTACCCAGATCGGCCAGTCGCTGCGGGTGGTGTTCAACGGGGCCTCGGCGTTTCGCGATGGCGTGCCGGAATACGATGGCATCGGACTGATACGCTCGCGCGAACTGGGCGAGCTGGTGGCCCAAAGCCTGGGTTCGGGCAACTCGGTGATGATGCGCGGCCATGGCGTGTCCGTCGCGCTGCCCGATATCCGTTCGGCCGCGGTGATCGCCTGTTATATGGAAGAGACCGCCGCCCTGCAGATGCGCATGCTTGCCTCCACGGGAGGCGATGCGTCGCGCATCCGTGTGTACAGCGAGGAGGACGCAGCGAAAGTCGGCGGCGACAACAATGCCTCGACCCTGTCGCGCGCCTGGGAGTATTACGCTGCGGCCGCCGAAGTTCTACCACTTGGGCATGTGAAGCCCGGGCTGTAAACGGCGTTCCAGCTTGCCCCTGCCGGAGCGCTGCTGCCGCCGCCTCAGGTGATTTTGCAGTACCTGCTGTTTCAGGCCATCAGCCAGGCGTCATCGTCGCGATAGCGCTGCGCCAATTCCTCGCTGCCGAAGGTGGGCGTGCCGGGTGTGATGCCGCGACCGCCGCGCTTTTGCACATAAGCGAGATAGCGATAGCCCTCAGGATAGCCCGCCGCCTCGGCGTGATCCAGGTTCAGCAGCGTGCCGGGTACCACGGCCTCGATCCGGTCCTTGTCATAAATCGTGTTGCGGTGCTGGATGCACCACTTGCCGTTCTCCTTCACCATGCGGTCCATGAAACGGCCATAGCTGGTGACATCGACGGCGACATTGTCCAGTTTGGCGCGCAGCACCAGGATGAGGCGCGCATTGGAGAGGGCCTGGTTGCCATTCACGCGCACCGTGTTTCCGCAGATGAAATGGCCGCTGGTGACACCCCTGCCGGCCCCGGCGGCGCAGGCCGCGATGAAGTCCTCGGCGCTGCCATCAAACCACATGGTGCTCATGCGTCCTTTTGCCGCGTAGGTGGTGCGCAGCGGCACCCAGTTGCCCGAGTCGCGCCACAGCGCCCATTGCTGCACCACTTCAGTTATTTCCATTTTTTCCTGCCAGGCGTCCATACGTTCGCTCCCAGTTGATCCCGCGCTCACTTTACCTCGTGTGCGGCGATTGCGTGTCTCTCAGACTGGCAATGAATGTGCAAAAGTGCAGCTGTCATCCGCGAGCAAAAATCCGCTGCACTTCTGCTCAGGCGTGGCTCAGGCGTTCAATGCCATCGCGCGCCGCCTGTTCCACGCGGTAGGCGGGGCCGTGCAGCATTCGGCGGCGGTAGGATAGGGCCGCTGGAGAATCCGCAGGCCAGAGGTGATCGAATTGAATCAGCCAGGACGCGCCGCTGCAGGCAAACGGTACTGCTTCCACAAAAACATCCTCAACCCGTGCACGGTACAGCGCGCCTGGCGAGGGTGTCAGGCTGATGCGTGTGAGCAAGCCGCGCAGGTCCCCCGAAAAATTGGGCATGCCGGCTGTGCCATTGTTGAACAGCCAGCGCGCGCCTGCCGGGGTGTCGAAGCCTTGCGCTACCGGCAAGCAAGTGTGTGAACTGGCCACGATGTCGGCGTTGATGGCCGCGAGATGGCGTGTAGCTTCTGCCAGATTTGAAATTAGATTTTCTTGTGAAAAATTCCAGCCGGCCAGCGATTCGCCGTCGCCATGCACGATGGCAATCCGTCGCCCGCCCACGCTGGCGACCAGATGCATGGGGAGCGCCGCAAGGCGCGCGGCAGCGCCGGGCAAGGTGGCCGCGGTGTGCTGCAATTCGGCAATGATGCGATTGGAGCGTTCGACTTCGCCATCGTCGACCCATTCGGGGTAGCCGCAACCGCAGCCAGCACTGCCGTCTGCGCCGAGTTCGGTTTCGACGTTGCCGCGCAATGCCGTATGCGCGAGTACCCTGGCATTGATCGCTGCAAAGAGTGCCGGGTCATTGTCGAACCAGTGAAAGTCACCGTTGAATACCATGGCCGGCGGCTGCTTTTCACCGGCGGCCAGTTCCAGAATGGCATCCAGTGCATAAGCGTTGCCGTACAGCCCGCCCACCACGTAAAGCGTCTCGGTCTCCAGCAGAGCGGGTCCGGCGAAGGCTTCTTCGGAATAGCGGTAGTGCAATGGACAGTGGCGGCCGGGGCTGTTCAATTTGCGGCGTGCTTCTTGCGCAGCCTTTGCAAGAGCAGTGGCAGCAGGAATCCCGCAAAACATATGAAGAGGCCATAGAAATTGACGCCGAGCAGCAACGCATACTTGCCGCTGCCTATCGCCCATGAAGCAGGAATACTCCCCACGGCGAGCAGCACACCCAGCGCGATTCCGGGCCAGAAGGCGAGATGAAAGCTCCAGGGCGAATAACGCGTCAGCGGCGCAAGCAAGAAGACTGGCGCCAGCCCCATGACCATGGTGCCGCTGACCGTGGTGGCCTTGAGGATGTCGGTGCCTGCCAGCATGGGCAGGTTGCCGAGCAGGGCGAATGCGCCCATGGCCCACAGCCCTGCGCGCACCGGATTGCCGACACTGCGGCCGGCCAGCAGCGGCAATTCCTGGCCGATGGATTTGGACAGGGAGGCAAAGGTGGAATCGACTGTCGAGCCGGCGGCGACCACCATGATTCCCGTCATCAGCAGATAGGGCAGGATGCCGAATGCAAGGGCCACCGCGCCGGGCATGTTATCGCCGCCGGGCAGTTTTTCGACCTGCGCGTGCACGCCGACCAGGCTGAAGGCGAATATGCAGATGAAACCGAGGATGCCGGCAACGATGAAGGCCCGCAGCATGGCCTTTTCCTCCGTGATGAAGCCGCGGTCGGTCAGCACCGGATCATGAAAGGGATAGGAGAGCACCTGCAGCAAGGCCACCAACAGGAGATCGGCGCCGGCGTCCAGGCGAAACTCTCCTACCGACAGCAACGCACCGGTGCCGTGCTGCGGCAGGACGTACACCAGCACCACGGCCAGCACAATCACGAAGAGGAGGGCCTGCACCACGTCGGTGACAATGGAACTGCGCAATCCCCCCTTCAGTGAATAGGCGAGTGTCACAGCGGTGAATAGCAGCGCGGCACCGATGAAGGCGGCGCTTCCCGGCTTGCCGAAATAGGCGCCTACCACCGAGGAGTTGCTCCAGATTTCGTTGTACAGGCGGATCAGGATCGCCGCGGAAAATGCCAGTGCCGCCAGCCTGCCATAGCGGCCGATAATGAAAGAGACCAGCCCCTGCGCGCCGTGCCGGGTGCGCAGGCGGTAAATGACCCAGCCCGCAAAGGGAATCGACAGCCAATAGCAAGCGTAGGCCAGGCCGCCGACAATGCCGTGGGCCGCGCCAAGGTTGGCGGCGTTGGTGATTGATTTGGCGAATATCCAACTGATGAAGATGCTGCACATCAGCATCCAGGTATCCGCCGGGCGGCCGGCCTCGTCGGTGCCGCGGAAAAAACTGGAGACGCTGATGGCGCGCGGCGACAGCCAGTACATGGTGCCGCCGTAGAGCAGCAGAAAACCCCAGAACAGGGCTTCAAAACCCGGCTGGATCATGATTTTACGCGGCGCACGCCGCTATCCCAGTGATCTAATTGCCCGGCGCGCATTCCCGGAATGGCGCCCGGTGACCCTCTGGAGCCTGCTTCCATTTCCGTGTTTTCCAATATAGGCTGAGCGATTGAATAACGCATGCTAACAGTACGCATATGGGGTGTTCCCGGATGCGTTTTTTTCAGTCGGATTACACTGAGAAAGTAGCTATTTTGAAATGCAGGCAACGGGAGCCAGTCATGGAAAAAACCACAGAAAAATCCGCGCAAACCGAGGTCAACTCCAACAATAACAATTATTCGGGCCAACCCGGGACCCAGGCGCGCGTGTTCAGCCTGCAGGATCCGCCCAAGGCGACCCGCATGCGCTCGGTGGTGCTGCTGGTAAAAACCGACATCATGGTGGGCAATATGCAGATACTCAACCATGGCGGCGAGCTGCAGTTGCATTCGCATACCGGCATGGACGGCTTCTGGTTCGTGCTGCGCGGCCGTGTTCGTTTTTATGGCACGGAACAGGATACGGTGAGCGCCGAGCTCGGCCCATGGAAGGCATTTTCATTCCCCGCAACGTGCCCTACTGGTTCGAAACGATTGGCGAGGAGCAGGTGCACATCCTGCAGGTGGAAGCGGTGGACAAGCATGGCGAAAACAAATTCATCGCCCACGGCCCGCGCGTGGAAGGCTCGGGACCGGCGCCGCGCGAATACTTGAATGGCGAGAGTCCCTCACCCGAATAAATACGCAGAAGCAATCTCGTTGCTGCTGCGCCAGGGCAGGCGATCGCGCTAAGCGGTGTCCTGTCCGCTCGTCCGGCAAGCAGATTTGAATCGACAAGCGCGTTTTTTCAGAAATCCCACGCCAATCAAGTGGTGGAATCCGTCCGCTGAAACAACGATCCCACGTTTCTCAACGTCGCTTCTCAATTTCCGCCGCATTCGTGATCAAGGCACGAGCTTTGTCCGGACAGCAGCGTCGCCAGCCGGAATGTTTCGAATGCCCTTGTTCCGAGTCTTTGATTACCTTCGCCAGTAGTAGCCCACAAGCAGTCCCTCCCACGCCTCGAACCAGTACTCGGTCTTGACCCGTTGGGCGTGAGGATCGACACCAGCCCAGGCTTCAGCCGGTGTTTTGCCATTGAGGTTCTGATGTGGGCGCACGTAGTTATAGTAGAAGCGAAATTCAACGAGCGCGAAGTTGAGTGCGTCCAAGGAATCGACGGCAAGATCATCGTGTGATCGCTTCAAGGTGCCAAAGAATCGTTCTACCCGCCCGTTCTGCCACGGGCAGCCGGGGGCGGTGCGTTGATGGCGAATGCCGAGTGTGGCCAGTGCGAGGCGAAACCGCCTTGAGACGAGGACCGGTTCGTTGTCGGTGCGCACCAAGCGCGGTTTGCCGTAACGCCTGATGGTTTTGATGAGCTTTGCGATCAAGGTCGAGGATGACTTGTCACGCAGCGCCTCCAGAATCAAGGCCGCGCGGCTCGCGTGATCCACGATGGCAAGGATGCAATGGGTTGCGCATCCCGGATCGATCTTGCCGGTGAGATCCACTCCCCACACCCATACGAGGTTCCTCGGCACTCGCCTGGGTTTGGCGTTCTTGAGGTGTCCTCTGGTGATGTCGATCGCGTAGCGGTGGCGCCGGAGAATGTCGGACACCAAGGGCGGACACCAAGGGCGGACACCAAGGGCGGACACCAAGGGCTTGCCAATGCTCATGTTCCGCTTGTGCCCGAAGCGCCGGTTGAAGTTGTCCGCGATGGTGCGGCAGCCGCCTTGCTCGTGCATCAGGGCTTTCAGGCAGATGACTTCCACCTTGACCCAGTGTGGTTTTTGGCGGGTGCGCCCCCAGACACGCCGGGTCTGGAGGCGCCTGCCATAGCCGTGGTGTTTCCGGCGCAGCCGAAAGAGATGGGCAAGGTATAACAGCAGGGCGAGAAGCGACATCGGCAGCCTCAGAAATAGTCGAAGATTACTTAAACAGATAACCCCACTCGCTGGTAATGGCCGCCCCGCTTGCTTTTGTGTTATAGAAAGTGGAAGAAATCGGTAGCATGCACCTTGAATTCAGCCGCCTGACGCGAGGATGCCCAATGCCTCGACTGCGGTGACAATGGAGATGCCCTGATAGGATTTTATCGAAAGCAAATGCCGCTTATCGCCGGAGATAATCGACTGCGCGTTGGCCGCCACGGCGCAAGCAATCACATGATCGTCGTCGGGGTCGCCGGGCACGAGGCGCGAAGTGGCCAAAGGCGAAACCCGGGTGGCCAGTTCGCCATAGAAGCCGATGGCTTGTTCGATTGACGATTGCTGCGCGATTAGCCGGGAAGCCAAATGCTCGCGCGCCAACACTTCGCGCAGCTCTGTCAGCAAGACGGGAGACGTGTAGAGGTCGATGATGCCATCGGTAGCCGCTTGTAGCAGCTTGAAGGGCGTGCCACCCCAGAGCAGCGCCGAGACGACGATGTTCGTATCAAGAACGACCCGCATCGCCGGCCTTGTTCTGACGTGCTCGCCGCTCGGCACGGACGGCGTCCACCTCGGCCTGTATTTCATCCATCGTCATCGGCGGAATGCCTGCCGCCTGAACGCGCTGCGCTATTTCCAGCATCTTGCGGCCGGCCTCGCGCTGCATCGCCTCTTCCAACAAGCGCTGAATCGCGCTATCGGACAATAGCCCTGCACTCTTCGCCCGCTGAGCCAGCTCATCGGGCAGCGTTACCACTAATTCCGTCATTTTGATGCTCCTCAATATCATGCGCGCGCCAATACCGCGCGTTTTTCGTAAACTTACTAAACCGCCATCGCGCGCTTCGCGCCGCCAGCTTGTTTGCGCCTTGCGCTTCGTACGCACTTTCTCTTTGGCCATCATGGGCGATCATGAATTGACCTGCCCGGCCTCAAGCGACGCGGGTTACGTTTGGGTTTGTGCAACCCGCGGCGCAGAGCCGCAATAAGGAGAGCGGGTCATGAAGGAGTTTAGCAAGTACCTTGGGCTGGATGTGCATAAAGAGTTGATCGCGGTATCGGTTGCTGAGGCCAATGGGGGCAGCAACTGAGCAATACCGCGGTGGCCTCGGTGCCGGCGAGCGTGAACATTCCCGCGGGGGCCCTGTCCGCCGATATACCACTTGCCTCCAACAGCCAGGGCCAGGCGACGATCACGGCCGCGCTCAATGGCGGCATCGCGCAGGCGCAGGTCACGGTGGCCCCGGCGGAGCTCGCGCAACCGGCGGTCTCACCCGCACCGGGCAGCGCCTACCAGGGCGAGGCGCTGCAGTTCAGTGCCACCGGCACCATGACCGACGGCACCACTCATGTCGGACACAAAGGTCTTGCCGACAGTCATGTTTCTCTTGTGTCCGAAACGCCGGTTGAAGCTATCCGCGATGGTGCGGCAGCCGCCTTGGTCGTGCATCAGGGCTTTCAGGCGGATGACTTCCACCTTGACCCAGGGCGGTTTTTGGCGGGTGCGCCTCCAGACACGCCGGGTCTGGAGGCGCCTGCCATAGCCGTGGTGTTTCCGGCGCCGCTGAAAGAGATGGGCAAGGTATAACAGCAGGGCGAGAAGCGACATCGGCAGCCTCAGGAATACTCGAAGATTACTTAAACAGATAACCCCACTCGCTGCTAAGGTCCGCTCCGCCTGCCTTTTCGTTATGCAAAGTTAAAGAAATCGGTGGCGTGCGTCTGTAGTTCAACGCGCCGGGCAATCGCACCGCCATGATGGACTTGCCAGGCAACTGGGTGAGCTTTACGCTGGACGCACGAAACTTTCCGATTGCCACAGGCCAGTGCGGATGGGCAGGGAGCGCGCAGACAAGGGATCAGTGACGATGTTAAAAGTCAGAATGCTCGCTACAACGCCCTGCCTAAGTGCCGGCGTTGTACTTTCAAGTGGCGATGCACCCGAGGCAATCCGCTGGCGAGAAAACCGGGATTTCCCGGAAGTTACCGAGCACGCGCAGGTCGGCATCGCCCGAGACAATTGCCTGAGCGCGTGCGCCGAGCGCACCGGCGAGGACGAGGAGGTCTTTGGGATCGCGCAGTTCCGGCACCGCTATCTCTGCCGGTGCGATGAGCGTGGCAAGTTGTGTATATCGGGCGAGCAGGTAGGCGGAGCTAAAACGGGTTCGGCTTAGCGGCAAGGCGAATTTGTCGCGCGAGAGCACGTCCTCCAGTTCCGCGATTAGCGCGCGGCTGGTAAAAAGTTCGAAGTGCTGCGCCTCAGCCGCGTCAAGCAGGCGTCGCGGCGTGCCGCCCCAGAGGAATGCCGACACGATGACATTCGTGTCGACGACGATGTGCACCCCGGGGATTACTTGCCGGGGCGTGCGCGGCGCTCGGCGCGCACCGCGTCAATCTCGGCCTGGACCTCCGCCTCGGTCATGGGTGGGAGCTTTGCAGATTCGATTTCATCCAGCGCGGCAAAAAGCTCGCTGTTCGATTGCTTGCGCAGCGCCTCTCTGAAAACCTTCTCCAGCACGGCCTCATTCAGGAGTCCCGCGGCACGGATCTGCCTGGCAAGTTCGTCGGGCAGTTTCACGGTCAGTTCGGTCATGTCGGTGTTCCTTGCCGGGCGGCGACTTTGCCCTGGGCATCGATAGCGGCCTGGATTTCGCCTGGGGTAAGCTCGTCGTGCATGATGGGCTGCGCGTCGATGGCTTCAATGGCTTGTTGCAGGTGCCGGGCAGCCCGCTCGCGTACCAACTCGCGTACTACCGAAATCAGCACCGGGGCACTGAGCAATCCCGCCTGCTGAGCGCTGCGCGCTACGTCATCGGGTAGCTCGATCGTGATGCTGCTCATGTTGCGCTCCGCGCACGGGAAGGTTCGAAACCAGTCTAACCCAAAGCTTGACGCGCGACCAATGGCTGCTCTACCGCCTGTCGGTGTCCAAGCATGCGCCGAGCTTCCTGCTGAAAGGGGCTCTGTTGTCCATGCTGTGGTACGACATGCCACTGCGTCCTACCCGCGACGCCGACCTGCTTTGGTTCGGCTCCGACAATATCGATTCGGTTGCTGCCGCTTTCCGCGAGGTGTGCGCGATCGAAGTGGATGACGGCATCCTATTCGATGCCGGTTCGGTCAGGGCCACGGAAATCCGCAAGGAGGCCGGTTACGGCGGCGTGCGTGTCGAGCTGCGCGCGACGCTGGATAGTGCCCGGATCTCACTGCAGGTGGATATCGGTTTCGGCGATGTAGTGACGCCGGCACCGGAGGCGATCGAGTATCCGGTCTTGCTAGATGATCTGCCCGTGCCCAGTCTGCGAGCGTATCTGAAGTACACGGTCGTTGCGGAGTAATTTCAGGCGCTGTGCACGCTCGGCATGGCGAATAGCCGCATGAAGGATTACTTCGACCTGTGGGTGCTGCTGCGCGAGGGTGACCTCGACGATATCGAATGGGTGCACGCCATCCAAGCGACCTTCGTACGCCGTCGCACCGCGATGCCCAAAGGTGTTCCAGCAGGGCTGAGCGACGCTTTCGCCGCGGACGCGGGTAAGCAGTCCCAATGGCGGGCCTTCATGAACAAGAACAAGCTCGATACGGTTCCCCTGGATGCCGTGGTCCATACGCTGCGGACCGCATTCCAAGAACTGAAGGTTTTCTAGCATGAATACGAACGAACAGTCTTGCGGCGAGTGCGTCTATGGCCGACACGAGAGAAGTGACCAGAATAGACAGCCCAGCTTTTCTCGACCTGGATATGCCGCATCAGTTTGGGCTTCCCCGATAATCCGGACACGATTGACGGAGTCGAAAACGATATCGGACGGATCAGAAACGTGCAACAAACCCGCAATGGCCGCAATGGCCGCAATGGCCGCAATGGCCGCTTGTGCGCGCCTGCCGCGCTGGTGTAAGGTTCGCGCCCCGTGTTATTTGCGGCGTCCGCTCAGACCAATCCCGAGCTCGCGGCGGCTCCTCCATCTGAATTGAACGGCTTATTGTGATTGTTGCATCAGGAATTTCCATGCAGTTCGGGGCCAAGCCCCTTTTCGAAAACGTTTCCGTAAAATTTGGCGGCGGCAACCGCTACGGCCTGATCGGCGCCAACGGTTGCGGCAAGTCCACCTTCATGCAGATTCTCGGTGGCGAACTCGAACCCAGCGCGGGGTCGGTCGCGATTGATGCCAGCGAACGGGTCGGGCGCCTGCGCCAGGACCAGTTCGCCTACGAGAATGAACGCGTGCTCGATGTGGTGCTGATGGGCCACGAACAGATGTGGGGCGCCATGCGCGAACGTGACGCCATCTATGCCAATCCGGATGCCGGCGAGGCGGAATTTCTGCGCGCCGCGGATCTTGAAGCGAAGTACGCCGAGTGCGGCGGCTATACGGCCGAAGCGCGTGCCGGGGAATTGTTACTCGGCCTCGGTGTGCCCATTGCGCAGCATGGCGCCCCGATGAGCGAGGTGGCCCCCGGCTGGAAGCTGCGCGTGCTGCTGGCACAGGCCCTGTTCGGTGATCCGGACATCCTGCTTTTGGATGAGCCGACCAACAACCTGGACATCAACAGCATCCGCTGGCTGGAGGACGTGCTCAATGCGCGCCAGAGCACCATGGTGATCATTTCGCACGACAGGCATTTTCTTTCCAGCGTCTGCACCCATATGGCGGACGTCGACTTCGGCAACATTCGCGTGTATCCAGGCAGCTACGACGATTACATGGAAGCCTCGACCCTGGCACGCCAGCAGCAGCTGAACGCCAACAGCCGGGTCAAGGACAAGATCGGCGATCTGGAGGAATTCGTACGCCGCTTTCGTGCCAATAAATCCAAGGCGCGCCAGGCCACTTCGCGCATGAAGCAGATTGAAAAGCTCAAGGTCGAGGACGTCAAGCCCTCCAGCCGGCAGTATCCCTTCATTCGTTTCCTGATTGATGACAAGGAAAAGCTGCACCGTTTGGCGTTGGAAGTGCAGGGATTGCGCAAAGGCTATGCGGGGGAGAAACCCCTGTTCTCTGGCTTGAACCTGATGCTGGATGCCGGCGAGAAAGTGGCGATCATCGGCCCCAATGGCGCGGGCAAGACCACCTTGCTGCGCTGCCTGATCGGCGGCATGGCCAATGATGCGCAGGGTGCGCTGACGCCCGATGGCGGTAGCGTGAAATGGGCGGAAAAAGCGCGTGCCGGTTATTGCGCGCAGGATCACGCGGCGGATTTTGCCACGGACGAATCCCTGCTCGACTGGGTGGGGCGCTGGCGGCGCAAGGATCGCGGCGACGATGACCAGATCGTGCGTGCGACGCTGGGGCAGTTGTTGTTTTCCGGTGATGACACCAAAAAATCGGTCAAGGTGGTCTCCGGCGGCGAGGAGCAGCGCCTCGCCTTCGCTCGTCTGGTGCTGGAAATGCCCAATGTGATGCTGCTCGATGAGCCGACCAATCACCTGGACATGGAATCGATCGAGTCGCTCAACACTGCGCTGGAAAAATATGCCGGGACACTGATATTCGTCTCGCACGACCGCGAATTTGTTTCTTCGCTGGCCACCCGAATCATCGAATTGAAGCCCGACCCCGAGGGCGGCGCGGCCACGGTGATCGATTACCGCGGCAATTACGAGGACTACCTTGCTTCCCAGGACTTGGGCTGAGGTGGATCTGCCTTATTCCGGCACGATTCCGGCTATTTTCACGAAACGCCCCCAGTTTTCCGTGTCCTGGCGGAGCAGCCTCGTCATTGATTCGGCATTGCCGGGCAACACATCGGTGGCTACATTTGCCAGGAATTTGCGGGTTTCCTCGCTTTCGGTGATCTGGTTGAACCAGCCCGCCAGGCGCTCGACGATCGGTCGTGGGGTTCCCGCCGGGACCACGACGCCCCACCATGGCGTGAGGTCATAGCCGGGAAAACCGGATTCGGCCATGGTCGGAATGGCGGGCAGGGCGCTGACACGGCTGCCCGAGGTCATTGCCAGTACGCGCACCTTGCCACCGCGGTGCTGCCCGGAGAGAAAGGTGATGTCGTAGGAAATGAAATCCAGTTGCCCACCCAGCAGATCACGCAAGGCATCACCGGTGACCTTGTAATTCACATTCTGGGTTTTGAGGCCGCTCATCGCCTTGAACATTTCCGCCGCCACCTGACCGGTGTTGCTGCCGGTTCCATAGGAGCCCTCGCCCGGTTTCTTGCGCAGCGCATCGCGTAGTTCGGCGATGGTATGGACGGGGTTGGAAGCACTGACGGCCAGCGCGAAGGAAAGCTTCGCTACCGTGGTGACCGACGTGAAGTCCTTGACCGGATCAAAGGGCAGCTTGCGGAACAGGTGGGTGGCGGCGGCAAGCGTTGAACTTGCCGGGGTGATCATCAGGGTATAGCCATCAGGTTTCGACTTGGCAACAAGGTCAGTCGCGATATTGCCCTGCGCGCCGGGGCGGTTGTCAACGACTACGGGCCGGCCTGCAAGCCGCGAAAGGCGGTCGCTGTACCAGCGAACCAGAATGTCAGCGCCCGAGCCAGCGGCGAAATTGCAGATCGAGCGTATCTCCCGGGTGGGATAGTCCTGGACCTGCGCTATGGTCAGACCGCTGGCCAGAACTCCCATTGTCGCCAGTGCGTACCGTGTTGCCTGTGCAAGAAATTTCACGATGACTCCTTCTGCGGTGAAAACGTAAAGGGAAATTGCAATTAGCAGCGACCGATGGCCGAAGAATCCAGTCAGCGCATGACCAGTACCGGTACGTCCGTGTTCTCTAGCACCTTCTGGGTCTGGCTTTTCACCAGATATCCGGGTATGCCGTGGCGAATCCGGGTTGCCATGACAATAAGATCGCACTGCTGCTCCTGGCAGACCCGGACGATGGCTTCGTGCGGGGAGAGGTTGACGATGAACGCGGTTTCTGCCTTGATCCCCGCTTCCGTCGCAGTATTTGAGGCAACCTTGAGGATGCGTTGTTCCTCCTGCTCGATCTCGTCCATGATGGTTTCTTCGCCAAGACGGGAAAGCGCGCCCCCTGACTTGTGGTCGGGGACGTCCATCGGCGAGCGCACGTGCAGAATTAACAACTTGGCGCCCACCGCGGTGGCCAGGCGTGCCGCTTCCTTGACCGCCTTGTGCGAGAGTTCGGTGCCAAAGGTCACTGCCAGAATTTTTTTATACACGAATCTTTCCAATCCGCCGTTCAATGGGCCCGATGCGCCGGAATGCCCAGTAGTCCCGCCGCGGTGCCGCCGGCAATCGCCGCCAGCGCCGCGCCTTCAATGCCGCAGTCTTTCACAAAACCGAGCGGATCGGTTTCGCCGATCGGGTAATCGCTGCCCAGAATCAGGCGATCAACGCCCACGCGCTCTGCCAGCGTTTTCAGCACCAGCGGATCATAGACACAGGTGTCATAGTAAAAGGAGCGCAGGAAATCACTGGGTTTGCGGCCGGCCGTGTTTTTCACGGTATCGGGACGATTCCCGGTATTGCGATCAAGCCGGCCCATGTAGTGCGGAAAATAGCCCCCGCCGTGGGCCATGATGATCTTGACTGACGGAAAATCGCTCATCACGCCATCGTAGATAAGCGAGGCCATGCACTTGGTTTCCTCAATCGATTGTCCGGCCGAATTCCACAGCGCGTAGTCCTGGAACCAGGGATCGCGTATGCCCTCGGGATGGATCCATGCGGTGGTGTCACTGGCCACCGTGGCCTCCCAGAAGGGCCGGTAGCGCAAGGCCCCCATGTAGTGTCCAAGGTAATTCGAGGAGATATTAGCCACGCGGAATTTCAGCTCGCGCACGCAGCGTTCGAATTCGCCCATGGCGAGGTCCACGTCCTGCAAGGGCAGCACAAAACTGCCGATGAAGCGGTCCGGGTGCCTGGCCACCCATTCGGCGGTGCACTCGTTGCTGCGGCGGCACAGCGCAAGGTCGGTCTGCGGATCGGCCCAACTGCTTCCCTGGATCACGGTGCTCGCCGTGATCACGCTCATGTCGATGCCGCGGGCATCCATGTCGGCGATCTGCTCGGCCGGCAGGAACATCTTGGCCATCAGCCCCTCGCCGCCAGGGCGGCGCATGGCAAAGTTGCTGGCGCCAAATCCGGAGGTCACGGTTTTTCCTTCGGATGCCTTGTAGACCTCCGAATCCAGCATGTGGACATGAAAATCGATCACCAGCGGTGGTGCATTGCTGCTCATGACTGTGGTAGTCCTGTGGGTGTTCGCCCGCGCTCTGCGGAGGCGAGGGCAGCTACTTCGGTTCCTGGAACTCCCAGGTATGGCCTTCAGGATCCTTGACGAACAACTGGTCGCTGTTGATGAAGCCGCCGAGGGAATCGTACTCGACCCCCAATTGCTCCATGCGCGCGCGAAAATCGTCCAGGCTCTTCACCATCCAGGCGGTATGGCGGCCGGTCGCCGAAGTCTTCGCCTCGGGTCCGGGAATGTAATCCCGCTCGGTGACGATGAGATGAAACTGCACCGTGTTGTCCTCGTCGCCCAGCCAGGCACCGGGTCCGGGCAGCTTGGGCCGGGGCAGCAGTTTCAGGCCCAGCACTTCGGTGTAGAACTTGACACAGGCCTCCAGGTTGCGCACCGGTATGCCTTCATGAATGGGCCCCAGGTAACGGAGCGGGGGCAATGTACTTTGCTGCGTGTCGGTTGCTGACATGATGGCTCCTGCAAGT
Source organism: Burkholderiales bacterium (assembly GCA_038903735.1). Lineage (GTDB taxonomy): Bacteria > Pseudomonadota > Gammaproteobacteria > Burkholderiales > SG8-39 > 2-02-FULL-62-17. Next base: position 22,837 of record JBCKLP010000016.1, read on the forward strand.
GCTGAGTTTTGGAAATAGAGCGCCACTGCAGATTCATGGTTTCTGGTGCAGCGCAGAAGCGCAGATTATCAGCCATTCGCCGGTGGCGCGCACCCGGCCCTGTGTGGCGTGGACACGCGAGGCGTGGCGCCAGGTAGTAAACTCAGGCCTTGAGCAGCTCTCTGGGAGAAATAGTGAAACACAGCGTGTTTGAGTCGACTGCTGACTGGAACGCCGCATCCATCGGCGCGCGGGAAGACTGGGTTCATCGCCTGAGCGACGGTGAGATCGCCGAAATCGAAGCCGCCCTTGCGCGGGTGCGCGCGGCGGGGACAGGCATCGGCGACATCAGCCGGGAAAATTTTCCGCTACAGCTTTTTCCGAGGCTGGTGGAACGCGCCCTGGAAGCACTGGAAAACGGCCCGGGCATGTTCCTCATTCGCGGCCTGCCGGTGGCGCGCCATCCGGTGGAGGATATGCGCCTCGTCTACTGGGCGCTGGGCAAGTATCTGGGCAGCGCCGTCACCCAGAGCGGCAAGGGCGATGTGCTGGGTGACGTGCGCGACATGGATATGTTTAACGACGGGCGGGGACGCGGCTATCAGTCGCGCCGGCGCCTGGAATTTCACACCGACAGTTGCGATGTAGTCGGCCTTTTGGTGCTGCGCACTGCCAAAAGCGGTGGCCTGTCAAAAATTGCCAGCTCGGTGGCCATCCACAATGAAATGGTCCGCACCCGGCCGGACCTGCTCGAATCTTTGTACGGGACATTTGCCGCTTATTCGCCCGGCGAGCGCGCGGGCGCTTACTGGACTCAGCCGTTCTTCTCCAGCAGCGAGGGACATTTCGCCTGCAAGACCGGTTATATGTATTTTCGCCTTGCCGCGGAAAAATTCCCCGCCGAGGTGCCGCCGCTCAATGCCTCGCAAATCGAGGCGCTGGAGTTGTTCCAGGACATCGCCAATCGCGCTGACATGCACTTTTCCATGATGTTCCAACCCGGCGATCTGCAACTCCTCAATAACCACGTCGCGCTGCATGCGCGTACCGATTTCGAGGATTTCGAGGAGATGGACCGCAGGCGCCATCTGCTGCGGCTCTGGCTCGCAGTGCCCAACAGCCGGCCGCTGTCACCCTTGATGCAGGATGTATTCCGGGATGTGCGCCCCGGCGTGCTGCGTGGTGGTTATCCTGCCGAGCCGGGAAAAATCTTCTACCACAGCATCGTGAGCTGAAGTTTTTGGTAGGGCTTATCCGGATTGAGGTCTGTTTCAGAAATGCGTAGAATTTTCAAAAATTAAAAAATTTCTATATGGCTGGCCTGCTTTCAGAGTCGATTATCATCCTGGTTTAAGGATCATGCGCATGCCGTTGTTGCCGGCCTCCACTGCCTCGTGAGAAGCGGCTGCATCCTCCAGGAAGAATTCGCGCACCGGCAGGTGTATCAGCTTTCCCGCGCTCTGCATGGCGGTGAAATCGGCAACTGCGCTCACGTAGGCTTCCGCGGGTAGTTCATACATCAACATGAAACGGATGGTCGGCTGATTCTGGATTCCCCAGCTCGCCGATATGGCGCCTTCCGGCCCGCCCGCGCCATAGACAATCACTGTGCCGCCTTTGGCCAGCAGCTTCGGGAACAACCCGGCGTTTTTCGCAAACTGCGGCTCCAGAATCCGCTCGGCCCCACGCTCCCCGGTGAGCGCGGCAACGCGGGCGCCGACATCCTCGGCGCGAAAATCAACCACCTCATCGGCGCCAGCCGATTTGGCCAGTTCGCCTTTTTCCTTGCTGCCGACGGTGGCGATCACGCGCGCGCCGCCTGCCTTGGCAATCTGCACGCAGTAAATGCCCACGGCACCGGTGCCACCCGAAACAAGAACTGTTTTGCCCTTGACGGGACCGTCCGAATTCACCGCGTAATGGGCGGTCAGCCAGGGCACGCCCAGCGAGGCGCCGACACTGAAGCTGCAGTTGTCCGGCATGCGTGGCGCGCGCTCCGAAGGGACCACGCAGTACTCCGCCGCGGTGCCGAAGGGCCGCAGCCACTGCGTCATATAGATCCATACCCGTTCGCCGATGCGCGATGCGGGAACCCCGGGGCCCACCTGGTCGATGATGCCCGCGCCATCCTGGTTGGGGATGATTTTCGGGAATGGCATGAAACGGCGGCGGATGCCGCTACGCGTGTAGGTATCGGTGGGATTGACCCCGGAGGCGTGCACTTTGACGCGCACTTCGCCGGCACCCGGCACCGGATCAGGCATCTCGCCGTGGACCAGCACCTCCTTGGCGGCGCCTTGATCGGTAAACCAGACTGCTTTCATGTTGCGTCCTTCGGGGAAATGGCAAAGGTGCTCATGGTACCAATATGGAAACACATCGGCAGTTCCGAATGCATGCCGGGAGTTGAATCGGCGGTTCCGAATGCAGTTCCAAATGCATGCCGGGAGTTGATACGGTATCCTTCGACTTCTTCCCTGCAGTGCCCAGAGGACAGGTGACACCCATGAGAATCACATCGCGCAAGCTGGCCCTTCGGGCAGCTGTATTGGCCTGTTGCCTGGTGGCCTGCAGCGTGATTGCGCAAGGCTATCCGGTCAAACCCGTGCGCATCGTGCTTCCCGTGCCCCCGGGCGGACTGCAGGATTCCCTTGCACGGGCGATGGCGCCTGAGCTGAGCCGGCGCTGGGGGCAAGCGGTGCTGGTGGAAAACCGCGCCGGCGCCAATGGCATCATTTCCGCAGATGCCGTGGCCAAGGCGCCGCCTGACGGACACATGCTGTGGATGGGCACCATGGTGCAGTTGAGCAACGATCTTTTGAATCGCAAAGTGCCCTTCGATGCGGTGAAGGACCTGATGCCTGTCATCGGCCTGGTGGAAGCGGGCAGTATCCTGGTCAGCAGCTTGCAGCATCCGGCCCGCAATCTGCAGGATCTGATCGCTGCGGCACGCGCGAAACCGGGCGAAATCAACTATGGCAGCTTCGGCATTGGCAGCCTGCCGCATATCGACACCGAGGCCCTGGGCACGCAGGCCGGGGTGCGCTTCACACACATCCCCTACAAGGGCGGCGCGGAAATCCTGCAAGGCATCCTCGGTGAGCAGGTCACTTTCGCCATCATGGGTATCACCGCAACCATACCTTTGATACGCCAGGGACGCATCCGCGCCATTGCCTATGGCGGCGCGAAGCGCTCCAGTGCTTTTCCGGAGGTGCCGACGATTTCGGAGGCGGGCATCAAGGGTTTCACCTCGCGCGGCTGGTTCGGCTGGTTCGCGCCGGCGGGCACACCAAGGGCGGCCATCGACAAGATTGCCGCTGACGCGGGGCAAGTGATCTCGGCGCCGGAATTCCGCGACAAATTCATCCACGCAGCGGGGCTTGAGGTGCTCAATCTCGCGCCGGGCCCGTTGGCGGAGCAGTTGCAGGCGGACCGCGCCAGTTACGCGGCGCGCCTGAAGGCACTCAATATCAAGCTGGAGTAGGGCTGCGCGGACCTGTAACAGCTTTACGGGTCGTCCCCGTCGTGACGATCCCGGACACGAAGACGCCGCTGTTCCGGCGTCCGCCGGAATCTTGCATCGCCCGTTCGAAATTCGCCATTCGTGACGGACTCCTGAATTCGCTGCAGTGACCAGGCGGTACGACTCAACTCGCCGTGCCCCAGACCGCGTTGGCAACTTCGACAACAAGCGCGATTTTCCTGCTCTGGATTTCCGGGGTGATCGGGTTGCCGAGATAGGTGCTGGCAAAACCGCACTGCGGACTGAGGCAGAGATTCTCCAGCGGCACAAACTTGGCCGCCTC
>JBCKLP010000017.1:0-25750 GCA_038903735.1 Burkholderiales bacterium
GCCGGCAACCCGCTCAGCGCGCCGGCTTGCGCCCCCAGAACAGCTCGATGCCCTTCCATTCGATGTTCTCCGGGCGTTCCAGTTGATCGTCCAGGGCCTGGTGCAATTCTTCGGGGCTGTAGTAAGGCGTATCGCGAATATCGAAAGGGAAAAAGTGGGTGAGCTTGTCCACCCAATACTGCAGGTGCAGATCGGTTTCCAGCCGCGTCCAGAACGGCGCGCCGAAGATGTAGACCTCGGCGAGCATCAGCCGTTTTCCGGGTTTGAGTATGCGCAGCAGTTCGGCGCCGGTCTCGCGCCAGTCGTCGCAATGTTGCACCGCCTGCATGACTACAACACAATCGTAGGAGGCGTCCGGAATATCCCGCATGTAGTTCCATTGCCAGCAGGCCATCTTGCCATTCCTGCCAACCTTCTTCGCATCGTAGGCAGCGCGTGCTTCTTCCAGTATCTCGATGGCAGTGACTTCGCCACTCGGCCCCACAATCGCGCGCAGGTCGTCAACCCAGCCGCAAGGCCCCAGTGATTCGCCGATGACAAACACCTTGTCGCCCGGCCTCACTTCCATCAGGCTGTAGACAATGGTGTTCATCGGCGCGCCCAGTTCGCGCCACATATAGGGCAGGCCGCCAAACAGTATGGTACGGGTCCAGCGCTTTTGTTCCTCGACATCGGTGATGGTCGGCCCCAGGGCCTTGATGTCCCAGGGCTGCGCATAGCCCCAGGGGCCGCGACTCCAGCGATCTTCGCTCATCCCTGCTCCTTGATTGAATCGAGTTGGATTTGAATGCAAACGGCCTTGGAGACCGATCGGGCCGGAACGCTGCCCGGTATAAAGTGCCGTTCAGCCGGTGCGCGGCGCGGCCAGGCTCTGCGCCAGGCGCAACGCCACCTCCTGCAGCAGGCGCTCCTTGGCGACCGGCTTGTTGAGAAAGGATTCCGCGCCCAGCGCCTTGGCCTCGGTGTAACAATCCTCGTCGGTGCGCGCGGTCAGCACGATGACCGGCTTGTGCCGGGTTGCCGGGTCCGATTTGAGCGCCTTCAGCACTTCAAGCCCCCCCATATAGGGCATCTCGATATCGAGCAGGATCAGGTCCGGCGCCTGTGAAATGATGGAGCGCAGCGCAATGGCCGCGTCGGCCGCAGTCTCGATCTCCAGCCCTTCGCGCCGCAGATGCAGCTTGAGCAGTTCGGTCATGCTCGCATCATCATCGACGATCAGTATTCTCGCCATGGGAGATCCTGTTTTTGTGAACCGCTAATCGTCCAGCCGCTCAAGCCGGTAACCGTGTTGATAGACAGCACCCAGCCGCCAGCCGTTCTCGGGCACCCGCCCGAGGCGGGTGCGCAGGCGGCTCATATGGGTGTCGATGGTGCGGGTGTTGATCTCGGCACTTTGGCCCCACACCGATTCAAAAATATGGCCGCGCGAGAGCAGCCGGCCCAGGTTCTGAAACAGGAACAGCGCGAGATCAAAATCCTTCTGGGTAAGATCAATCACCTCGCCCTGGCGGCTGATGGTGCGCCGCCCCTGGTCGATGCGATATTCGCCATAGTCGGCGATTTCATCATCCTTGCCCGGTGCGCGGGCGCGGCGTGCCACTGCCTCGATGCGCGCCAGCAGTTCCAGCCGGCGCAGCGGCTTGACCATGTAATCGTCCGCTCCGGCCTGCAGCACGCGGACAATATCCTGCTCCGAATCGCGTGCCGTAACGAAAACCACCGGCACGCGCTCCTTCAGATTGCTGCGGATCCAGGCGAGCACCTCGGTGCCGCTCTTGTCCGGGATCATCCAGTCGATCAGGAAAAAATCGAAAGACTCGCGCGCCACCTCGCGCAGAAAATCGCGCCCCAGCTCAAATGCATGCAGATTGTGCCCTGCGGATTCGAGCCAGGATTTCAACAGCGCGATCTGGTCGCGATCATCTTCCAGCAGGGCGATTCTCATTCCGGTTCCATTTCAAGCCCTTCAGGGCCGCCATTATGGCGCGCTACGCTGCCACGGGCGAGCGAAACCGCGCCCGGAATTCCTGTGGTGCACGTTCACGCCGGGTCAAGGCGTTTGGCCAATCTGCCCAGAACTGCCTTGGCCGTAGACTGGCTGCACCCTTGCCAGATACGCGGACAGTTCCTCGGCAAGCGTGAGCATAGCGGCCGCGTCGCCATTGGTGGCGGCAATTTCAATCTGTGCCCCCAGGCGCGATATTTCGACAAAGCCATAACCGCCACCGTTGCCTTTCATGTTGTGCCCGAGACGCCTGGCTTCATCAAACGTCGCGGCACGCGCATGGTCGCGCAGTGCCACGCAGTCCGCCGCACGGTTCTGCAGATACCTGGGAACGATCTCCTGCATTTCCGCATCCAGGCGGATGACGACGGGCCCGGTCTCAGCCATTTCGCGCGGCCATTCCCCGGGCGCTTGCCTCCGGCGCGTGCCCGAGCAGAGACGCCAGGGCCACCCCCAACTGGGCGCGTGTCACCGGCTTGGTGAGCACCTGATTGCAGCCGGCGGCGCGTGCCCGCTCCAGCAACTCCGGTGCACTGTTCGCGGTCAGGCCGAGAATGCCGCCCGCATAACCGCCGGCACGCATCGCGTTGGCGGCACTGTAGCCATCGAGAACGGGCATTTGCATGTCCATGATGATACAGGCGTAGGGGCGCGCCAGCGACGCCTCTACCGCAGCATGGCCGTCAGCCACCGAGGTCACCTGCAGCCCTAGCGCGGCAAGGTGCATCTCCACCAAGGCGCGCAGGTCTTCATCGTCGTCGGCGAGCAGCACATGGCCGCTCAGTTTCCCGGGCGCGGGTGTAACTGGCTCGACAGCCAGGGCTGCGGCCGGCATTTCCGTTTCGGGCGCGCGCACCCGCACGGTAAATGCGGATCCCTGTCCGGGAATGGAGGCCGCCTCGATTTCGCCGCCCATCAGCCCGGCGAGCCGGCGCGTGATCGCCAGGCCCAGGCCGGTGCCGCTGCGCGCCGAGGCCGTGCTGCCATCCTGGCGAAACGGCTCGAATATCCGTTCCAGCGTGGCCGCGTCCATGCCCGGCCCGGTATCCCGCACCGTGATGGCCAAGCGTTGCTGTTCCCAGCTCATGGCAAGCGTCACCTTGCCTGCCGGGGTGTACTTGATGGCATTGCTGATGAGATTGAGCAGCACCTGCTTGAGCCGAAAAGCGTCAATTGCAAGAGCAGCAGGCATGGGTTCGCGGATCTCCAGCGACAAGGCCAGCCCCTTGTTCAGCGCCTGGGGCTGCAGCGTGGCCACCGCATCGTTGGCGAATGCGCGTATGTCTTCCGCCCGGGTTTCGATCTGCATCTGGCCGGCGTCCATTTTGGCGAGGTCCAGGTTGTTGTTCACCAACGCCAGCATGTGATCGCAGGCACGCGCGATGATGGCCGCATTGCGGATGCGCGCATCAGCGCCGATGTTGTCCTGATTGACGCGATTGAAGCCCTTGATGGAGGCTACCGGCGTGCGCAACTCATGGGTCATGTAGTTCAGGAACTCGGTTTTCAGCCGCGCCGCCTCCAGCGCCGCGCGCCGCCCCAGTTCCAGGCGCTGGCGCTCGCGGTACAGGCGCCCCGCCACTCGAAGGATGCGATCAGCAGGGCGAGCACGCCTGCCAGCAGTGCAGCAAGCCACGCGGAGTCTATCCCTGCGACACCCAGGGCCGCGCCGCTGGCGACGGCCAGCAACAGCAGTATCGAAGGCGCCGGCGACGAATTGCCGCGGCTGCGCCTCGGCCAGGCGCGCGCGCAGCACCAGGGCCGGCAGCATGAAAAACAGCAACAGCAGGGCATCCAAAAGCGGGCCGGCGGGCCGGAACACCGCGTTCTGGGTCAGCGCAGCGTGGGCATAGGCATTGAGGTACAGGCCGGACATGGCCCAGCGGGGTATGCGCAAAATCACCCAGCACCGCACTCGAACTGCCGACAAATATCACCTTGCCCTGAATCGTCTCGCGCAGCGCTTCGTAGCCGGGCGCACCCGCCGCAGCCAGCGCGAGTTTGTAGAAGGGCTGCACCTCGAGTTGCTTCGCATTGGCGGGAAAGCGTATCGCCACCTCGCCCTGCGCATTGACCGGCCAGCGATACTCACTCAGGCTGATATGGCCCTTGTCGCCACCGATGACAGCTCCGGGTTCAGCGGCGAGCAGACCCGCGAAGGTAAGCGCGGGCAGATGCGCGAGGTAAGCGCTGTGAAGCAGCGCAATGCGCCGCAGCACGCCATCGGCATCGGGCTGCACACTGATCACCCCCACGCGCGCGCCGGCGTGGGTAAAGATCGCCAAAGGCAGGGTGATATCGCTCCAATTACGGCTGGGCAAGGCCCCCACGTTACGCAGCGACGCCTCTTCAAGCCGCGCCCGGTATTCCCCTGAACGCTCGAACGGAAAGGGCAGGGCTGCGCCTGCGATCACCACTTTCGGCGAGAGTTCGCGCGCGAAATCCGCATCCCCCTGGCGCGCCTCCGAGAACAACACATCGAACACCACCGAGCGCGCGCCATTGGCGAGCAGGTGGCGGGTCACCAGGGCATAGATGTCGCGCCGGTAGGGCCAGGGACCCAGTTGTGGCTCAAGGCGCGTCATCGACTCCTCGTCGACATCGAATACCGTGACGCCCGCCAAATCGACAGGGGCGCCCAGCCATTGCTCGGTGGCATCATGCGCCCAGAAGGCAACGCGCTGATAGAGCGCCGTCTGCGCCAGAAAAGCCGTCAGCGCAAGGCTGATGGCGGGCAGCAGCACAAGCGGCAGCCAGCGCGAGCTCAGTGTCATGATTCACAGCCGGGAGAAGATACCGCGGGATATTATCCGCGAATGGGCGCCGCCCCGGCACTTCCACACAGAACTCGCCGGCGACGCTAAGTTTCAATACATTTAATTTTCTAGATGGCTATTTGGCGCACTCAAATTGCCATTTTTAATATCAATTATAGTATTCCTGCGGTCAAGCCTTGTAGACCACCTGCCCCGCCACCAGGGTATAGCGCACCCGGCCGGGCAATTCATAACCGATATAAGGCGTGTTCTTTCCCTGGCTTTTCAGATGCCCGGGTGTCAGGCGTGCCATGACCTTGGCGTCAAACACACACACATCGGCGGCCGCACCCACGCCCAGATGCCCCGCGTCGATTCCCAAAATGGCCGCCGGACGCGAAGTCACCGTCGCCAGCACGGCAGACAGCGGCAGTTTCATTTCCTCGCCCCACTTGAGCGCGAGGGGCAGCAAGAGCTCAAGCCCGGTAGTACCCGGCTCGGACTCGGCAAAGGGGATTTGCTTGGCATCCTCGTCCACCGGCGCGTGGTCCGAGCACAGCGCATCAATACTGCCATCGGCCAGTCCGCGGCGCAGCGCATCACGATCACGTTGTGAGCGGAATGGCGGGATCACATGGTAATGCGCGTCGAAATAACCGATGTCGATGTCGGTCAGGTGCGCATGATGGGCTGAGATATCGCAACTGACCGGCAGGCCCTCGGCTTTCGCCTGCCGCACCATGTCCACGCCCGCGGCGCTGGACAGGCGACACAAGTGCACCCGGCAGCCGGTTTCACGCACCAGGGTGAGAATGGTGGCGATGGCGATGGTCTCGGCAAAAGCCGGTATGGCAGGCAGGCCGAGGCGCGTGGCCACTTCGCCATCGTGCGCCACGCCCTCGCGGGAGAGATAACCATCCTGCGGACGCAACCACACCGGATAGGCGTAGGTCGATGCGTATTGCATGGCGCGCCACAGCATCTGGGTGTCGACCAGCGGCGTGTCGGCCTGCGAAAAAGCCACACAACCGGCGTCCACCAGTTCGGCCATTTCCGTCAGTCGCTCGCCTTTGAGGCCCGCGGTCAGCGCCCCCAGCGGATACAGTTGTGCCAAATTGAGGCTGGCCGCGCGCCGCTTGAGCATTTCCACCAGCCCCGGTTCATCCAGCGGCGGATCGGTATCCGGCGGGCAGGCGAGGCTGGTCACCCCGCCGGCAACCGCGGCCAGCATTTCGGATTCCAGCGTCGCCTTGTATTCAAATCCGGGTTCGCGCAGGCGCGCCGAAAGGTCCACCAGGCCGGGGCATACCACCAGGCCGCGGGCTTCGATTTCACGGTCGGCGCGAAAGCCGGCCGGCGCCACACCCAACGCAACCACTCTGCCCCCGGCAATGAAAATATCCTGCACCGCATCGACCCCGTTGCGCGGGTCGATCAGCCGGCCGTTCTTGATGGTGATGTTCATCGGGCTCAGAATGCCGCTCCGTTCTTGCGGGTGAATACCCATTTGCCGTCAACCATGTTTGCCGCCATATCCACGCCGGTATAGGTGACGTCATCCCCAGGCGTACGATCGCCGACTTCCAGATACATCGCGGGCTTCCATTCTGTCGGTGGTCTCATGCGGCACGCGCCTTGCCCTGGCCGGCGAGCAGCGCCATCACCGCCATGCGCACCGCGATGCCGAAAGTCACCTGCTGCAAGATCACCGATTGCGGGCCATCCGCCACCGCAGAGTCGATTTCCACGCCGCGGTTCATGGGCCCCGGATGCATGACGATGGCGTCTTTCTTTGCCAGTGCCAGGCGCTCGGGGGTCAGGCCGTAGGTTTTGAAATATTCCTGGGGTGAGGGCAGCAGCGGCCCCCTCATGCGTTCATTCTGCAGGCGCAGGGTTACCACCACGTCGCAATCGCGAATGCCCGCGGCCATGTCATGGAATACCCGCACCCCCAGGCGCTCCACCTCGGTGGGCAGCAGGGTTTTCGGCCCCACTGCGCGCACATCGGGCGTGCCCAGCGTGGTGAGCGCATGGATGAGGGAGCGCGCCACGCGCGAGTGCAGCACGTCGCCCACCAGCGCCACCGAGAGTTTCGAGAAATCCTTTTTGTGGTGGCGGATGGTGTAGGCATCCAGCAGGCCCTGGGTGGGATGCGCGTGGCGCCCGTCGCCGGCGTTGATCACATGCTGGCGCGCCAGATGCCGCGCAATCAGATGCGGCGCGCCCGATTGCGAGTGGCGCACCACGAACATGTCGGCGTGCATGGCGGCCAGGTTGTCGATGGTATCGAGCAGGGTCTCCCCCTTGGATTGCGAGGAGGCCTGGACATTGAGATTGATTACGTCTGCTGAAAGGCGCTTGGCGGCGATTTCGAAGGTGGTGCGGGTGCGCGTGGAGGGCTCGAAAAAAAGATTAAAAACACTCTTGCCGCGCAGCAGCGGCACCTTTTTCACTTCCCGGCCGCTCAGACTAACGAAGGAACGTGCGGTGTCGAGAATGTTCACCAGGATCTCGCGCGGCAGACCATCGATGGTAAGCAGGTGCTGCAAACCGCCACGCTCATTCAACTGGGGATTGCTGCTCATTCCAATACGCTCATGATTCGGCCTTTCGCGAACGACGCTTGTCCCTCAGCTGCAGCGACAAGACGCCATCGGCCGCGCGCTCGAGCGCCACGATCGCAGTTTGCGCCACGCTCAGCCGGCCGCCGCAGTATTGCGGCTCAATCGGTAATTCCCGTCCGCCCCGATCGGCCAGCACCGCCAGCTCGATGCGCGCCGGCCGCCCGTAATCGAACAGTTCGTTCATCGCCGCGCGCACCGTGCGTCCGGTATACAGCACATCATCGACCAGCAGGATGTCGCGCCCCTGCACCTCGAACGGAATCTGCGAGGGGCTCACCTGCGGCTTCATGCCTTTCTCGCCAACATCGTCCCGGTAAAAGGACACATCCAGCACGCCCATGGGCACGCGCAAGCCCAGATCGGCGTGCAGGCGCTCGGCCAGCCAGCCACCCCCGGTGACGATACCGACGATGCCTGTGGCATGGCCCAGGCGCGGCTTCAACTGGCGCAGCAGCCCCGCATAAAGCGCCTCGGCATCGGGCAGGGCGCTGTTTGGCTCAGACACGGGCGTGCTCATCAAGGAAATCCTGCAGGATGATTTGTGCGGCCAGCGCGTGACTGGCCTCTTTATGGCGGCGCCCGCCGCGCCCTGAATCCGCCAGCAGCGCCTCGGCACTGGCCGAGCTGTAGCGCTCATCGACCAGGTCCACCGGCAGGCCGGAGCGCGCCTCGAGCTGCCGCGCGAAACGCCGTGCGCGGCGCGTGAGCTCGTGTTCGCCGCCGTCAGGTGCCAGCGGCAGGCCCACCACCAGGCGCGCCGGTTTCCATTCATCAAGCAGCGCCTGAATGCGCGCAAAGCGCACGGCATTGGCCTCGGCATCGATCATTTCCAAGGGATGGGCGCTGCGCGTTTCGGTATCCCCCACGGCAATGCCCGTATAGCGCGTGCCGAAATCAAAGCCAAGCAATGTGTAGCCGCTCATGCGTGATCCGCCGTTACCGACAGGCGGGCATAGTCCACGCCAATCAGGGCCATGGCGGCGGGCAGTCGCTGTTCGGCGGGCATCTCGAACAGAATCTCCTCCTTGGCTTCCACTGTCAGCCACGCGTTCTGCAGCAATTCGCCTTCCAGCTGCCCCGCCGCCCAACCGGAATAGCCCAGACTCACCAGTATTTTTTGCGGCCCCTCCCCTTTGCCCACCGCTTCGAGGATATCCATCGAGGTGGTCAAGGCGACACCGGCAGCCACCGGCAGGGTCGATTTCCACTCGCCCACCGGCTGGTGCAATACGAATCCCCGATCGGTCTGCACCGGCCCGCCATTCAGCACCAGCGAGCTCGCCAGCCTGCGTCCGGCGAGCGGCAGCTCAAGACGTTTGAACAGGGTTGACAGGCTCATGTCACTGGGCCGGTTCACCACCACCCCCAGCGCGCCCTTGTCGTTGTGCTCGCAGATGTAGGTCAATGAACGGGAGAAATTCGGATCCACCATGCCGGGCATGGCGATCAGAAAATGATGGGTCAGGTTGACCGGATTGAGTGTCATCGGAGTGCCATTGTACGTGGGGCGGCGCCATGCGCATCATTGCCTTCATCACCTACAGCGCAGACATCGCCAGGATACTGGAGCACATCGGGGTGGACGCTGAGGCCCCGCGCATCACTCCAGCGCGTGGGCCGCCGTTGTGGGACGACTGCGCTGCGCAGGAACCGGACGAGGGTGCCCTGGGCGAGCCGGATGGGGACATGGCAAACCAATCACCCCCGACTTACCCCGAAGATCAGCGTACCGTTTGGTGAATGTTTGGTGCTTGTTCAAGCTCCCGCCGGGGTAGGGCTGCGCTATTTGGCAGGTCGGCACCCCGCTTGTGCCCAATGGGGCAAAAATTCTTGGCGAGTCAGCCTGCCGCCTAAGGGTAAACAGCATAAGGGTAAACACGTATTCTGAGGACGCGATACCGTGAGATACTTGGGCTCATGCGGTTGAATTTACTATCCCTTGGCAATTCATTGGGTTACGGAGGTCGCTCCACAGCATGGCCTTCGACAACAAGCTATTTTAGGAGAACGCGATGAAAAAATGGGGCGTAATGTGGACGGCGATGTGTACGCTGGCTGCCGCACTGGGGTCTTCACTAGCCATAGGCCAGACATGGCCGCAGCGACCCGTCAAAGTAATTGTGCCGTTCGCCGCGGGTGGCAACACCGACAACCAGGCGCGCATCGTGTCGGACCGATTGTCCGCTGTACTTGGCCAGCCGTTCATCGTTGAAAATCGCATTGGAGCGGGCGGCGCGATCGCGGCCGAATTTGTCGCTAAAGCGCCCGCAGACGGTTACACGCTGTTTTTTGCGGCATCGTCACAGTTTCTCCTGCCGCTGATGCAAAAAGTCAACTACGATCCATTCAAGGACTTCGCGCCGGTCTCGATCGTCGGCACTAATCCTTTCGTACTCGGCGTGCATATTTCCGTCCCGGCGACCACGATCAGGGAATTCGTTGATTACGTCAAGGCACGACCCGGGAAGATGAACTACGCCTCAGGTGGTATCGGAACTATTGGTCATCTGACCGGAGCGCTGTTTCTCGTACGGGCCGGAATCCACATGACACATATCCCTTATAAGGGCGGAGCCCCGGCGGTTGCCGACCTCGTTGGCGGGCAAGTGCAGATGTACTTCGGCAACGCCTCGGAACTCATTCAGCATTCAAAAGGCGGCAAGATCAGATTGCTTGCGGTGTCGAGTGAAAAACGCGCGCCGCAACTTCCCGATTTGCCGACGATTGCGGAGTCCTATTCCGGCTTTCGAACCGTCACGTGGAATGGATATCTTGCCCCTGCTGCGACCCCGAAGCCCATCATTGCGCAACTCGCGCAGGAGATTGCGAAAATCGTCCGAGAGCCGGCGATCGCGGAGCGCTTGACCTCTATGGGCGTAGATCCGCTGGGGAACACGCCTTCGGAGTTCGCCGAGTACTTGCGCCGCGACGCACCCATTGGGCGCGACGCCGTAAATGCGGCGGGGATTAAACCGGATTAGGTCGCCGCGTTAAACGAAACCCCGTTTACACAAAATGCCGGACACCCCTACCCTTGAAAGACGAAAAACAGAGGGAGGCTCAATTTGCAAGCACACGGTAATACGCACCTCAGGAAGAACGAAGCATGACGCAACGCATTTGGGACCCGTTCCTCACCGAACGCGACAAGCAGGTATTTGCGGCGTCGGGATTTGGGGCAATGCAGGGCTTTGGCAAGCGCTCGGCGCTGCTGGTGATTGATGTCAATTATTTCTTTTGCGGTGATCGCCCTGAGCCGATACTCGAATCCATCAAGCGTTAGCGGAATTCCTGCGTTCGTAAGCTGTCTCCTTGTTCCGGTACTGTGGCTTGGAGAAATGGCGTCTGCTGGCGACGCGTAAAGGCGCGTCTGGCGCGGAGCGGGAAAATGCCTAATTGTAAATCTGCGAAGGTTCGCAGCGATGATGTTCCATGCAACGAGAATCACCCATGCCCGATCTTTCCAACTTGAACGCCAACTTCCGCCAAGGCGATAGCGGAATGCGCAAGCCGTTGCCCGTCAGCCATCTGGTGATCGCCGGCTGGACCGGTCGTGACAAAGCGGCGCTGGAAAAGCACATCGTCGAACTGGAGCATCTCGGCGTCAAACGGCCCACGTCAACGCCAATGTTTTATCGCGTCGCAGCAGCCCGCGTCACCACATGCAATCGCATCGAGGTAAGCGGAGACGCATCAAGCGGCGAGGTCGAGTTCACAATTCTAAAGTCCGACGGCCGCCTTTGGATTGGCGTCGGCTCTGATCATACCGATCGTCGCGTCGAAACTTACAATGTAACCGTCTCCAAGCAGATGTGTGACAAACCCGTTGCCGATGAATTCTGGGCTTACGAGGATGTGGTGGGCCATTGGGACAGTCTGGTGCTTCGTTCGCATATCGTAGAGCAAGGCAAGCGCGTTCTTTATCAGGAAGGGTCCGTTACGGCCCTGTTGTCTCCTGAGTCTCTTTTGGCCCTTTGGAATGGTGGTGTTCTGGAAGAAGGCACCCTGATGTTCTGCGGCACGCTGCCCGCAAAAGGAGGGATTCGCGCCGCGCCGCACTTCGAGTTCGAATTGGAAGACCCTATTCTAGGGCGCAAGCTCATGGCCGGGTATGCCGTGACCAGCCTGGCTATAGCGGGCTGACATGCCGGACTCAGCTAAATTGAATTCACCAATCTTGATTGCCGGCGGTGGACCGGTAGGGCTGTTCTGCGCTTTGTTACTGGGCCGCCAGGGCATTCCCGTCCGCTTATTCGATCTGCATGAAGAGCTGCAGCTCGATCCGCGCGCGGCCACCACGCATCCGGCCACCCTGGAAGTTCTGGATGTGGACGGTTTGGTGCAAGATATGGTACGTGAAGGTTTGGTAGCCCCAATCTTCCAGTTCTGGGACAGGCCGGCCAACCGGCTTGTAGCCGAGTTCGATCATGCATCGCTGACCGGAGAAACGCGCTTCCCGACTGTCATCCAGTGCGAGCAGTTCAAAACTGCAAGGTTAATTCTGCAGCGGCTGCGAAAGCTCCCGCACGTGGAAATTCTGTTTGGGCACGAGGTCGTGGACGTAGAACAGTCCGGTAGCGATGTCACTGTGACAGTGAAAGAGGCAAACACACTTAAACGTCATTCCGGCGCGTATCTCATCGGCGCTGACGGAGCCAGCAGCATTGTGCGCAAGCAGTGCAATATTTCATTTGAGGGCTTTACCTGGGAGGAGCGATTTATCGTTCTAACAACGCCTTTCGATTTTGAAGCGCATCGCGGATATTGTTATCGAAGCTATTTTGCCGATCCGGACGAATGGTGTAATTGCTTTAAAGTCTCGGCAGATGGGCCGCCCGGCCTTTGGCGAACCGTGTTCCCTACCAGGGCCGAACAGAGCGAATCCGAGCTGATGACGGATGATGCCGTCCAGGCGCGGCTGCAGAAATTCTTTCCGTCTGACAAGCCTTACGAGATCGTCCACCGCAACCTCTATACGATTCATCAGCGCGTCGCAAATACGTTTCGAGCTGGGCGGGTCATGTTGGCGGGTGATGCAGCGCACGTGAATAATTCCATTGGCGGCCTGGGTTTGAATGGTGGTCTGCAAGACGCAGCCAATCTTTGCAGCAAACTGATAGAGGTCCTGCTGAATGGTGCGTCCGACGCGCTGCTGGACCTCTATGCTCTTCAAAGGCGGACGTTTTCAGTAGAGTTTGTGCAAGAGCAGTCGATCGCAAACAAACGGCGCTTGGAAGCCAAAGACGAAGAAACTCGGAAGCGGAATTTTGATCAGCTCTCCGCCACGGCCGCCGACCCGCTCAAGGCGAAGGACTTCCTTCTTCGCTCGTCCATGCTGGCGGCGCAGCGCCGGGTCAACGCGATGACATTGGCGGACAGGGAGTAGGGAATGGGTAACCGGGATGCTCTGGGCATCGGCCTTTCTAAAGGGCAGGCGCATTGGGGCAGCCCCTTGGGTCGATATGGGGTTGCGCCGTCTATTGTCCGAGGCCGGCATAAGTGGGGGAGGCCTTGTTTCCACCATCGGAGGCGACTCTTATTGCCGAGTTGGTGCGCCGGGACCTGCCGTTCTATGACACCACCATCTCCAGGGACTTTGTCGCAGGTATGAACCAGTTTGCCCGGGACATGGGTATACTCAAGGGTGATCCGGCCTATGAAAAGGTGGTCGCCACCCAGTTTTCTCCAATCTGGGCCGAAGGCATGAAAGGATAATTTGATGGCCGTTACCAAAGCACATGATGAATTCCATACCCTGGATATGAATTCGGGCTGGCAAAATATTGCCGGCTATCCTCCCGGCATTATGGAAAAAATTCTATCGGGCCCGCTGGATGAGAAGAACCGCCAGGGAAGCCGCACTCGCCTGCTGCGCTTTGAGCCCGGTGTTTTTACGACGGCGCCATTTGTGCACACCTACTGGGAAGAAGTTTTTCTTGTCAGCGGCGATCTGACGGTTGGCAACGACGACAAAGGACATGGAGGCACGAATTTCCAACCCTTCACTTACGCTTGTCGCCCCCCCGGAGCCGCTCACGGTCCCTTCTTTTCCAAAGGCGGGTGCATCCTGCTAGAGATGCACTATTTCGATCCCGCTTGAACGCCGCTTGAACGCCACTCTGAACGCGACTCGGGGGCAGCATAAGGGCACTTCTATAAATTCACCAAACCCCGTTCGGGCTGAGCCTGTCGAAGCCTTTAGCTAATAAAAATAACCACTTAGCGAGTAGACCCTTCGACAAGCTCAGGGTGAACGGTAATTTATAGGAGTGTCCATATGAGAATTCCAAAGCCGCAGGAGCCGTGGATCGGAAAGCGCGGACGCATCGGCGTCGTCATCCCATCCACCAACATCGGTGTCGAATACGATTGCCAGCAGCTCATCGCGCCGGGCGTGACGTGGCACTTCGCGCGCTTTTTCGTGCGCCAGCCGGATCTGTCCAGCGACAATATGTTCCTGGCGTTCATCGAGGCGATCCGCGAGACGATTCCCGACGCGATACGCGACGTGATGACCTGCGAGCCGACCTACATCATGTTGGGCATGTCGGCGGAAACTTTCTGGGGCGGGCTTGCAGGCAACCTGGAGTTCGAACAGCGCCTGCGCGATCACATCGGCCCCGAGATGGGGCTGACGAGCGGCGCGGCGGCTCTGAAAGCGGCGCTCGACGCGTTCGGCGCAAAGCGCGTCGCAGCGCTCACGCCTTATCAGCCTGTGGGGGACGAACAGGTGCGCCGGTTCCTCGAAGAATCCGGCTACGAAGTGACGAATGTCGTCGGCCTCAAATGCGACACAGCAACCTCGATTGCGCATACGCCGCCCCGTCAGGTGATCGACACCATCCTGCGCGAACTCGATGGAAAGGACATCGACGCGATCGTGCAGGCTGGAACCAATCTTTCCGGCCTCGACATTTTTCCAGCGCTTGAGAAGCAACTCGGAAAGCCCGTGATTCCGATCAATGTCGCGACGATCTGGCATGCGCTCCGCGCCACAGGCGTCAACGACAAGTTCTTCGGCCGAGGTTGGCTTCTCGAACGTTACTGAGAGTGCGAAAGGTTCAAGCGAGTATCGCGAACGATCCGGTTCTGATCTCAGGCGCAGGCCCCATTGGCTATACTACGGCGCTGCTGCTCGCGCGTCGCGGCATTCCGTTCGTCCTGTTCGAGAGCGGCGACAAGATATTCGACGATCCGCGCGCCGGAACGATTCATCCGCCCACGCTCGAACTCTTTGAGGAGAGTGGGGTGACGAAGGCGATGATGGAGGAGGGCTTCATCGTCAACAATTATCATTATCGCGACCGGCGCGCAGGACTGATCGCCGATTTCAATCTCGGCGTGCTGGGCGAGCAGACGAAGTATCCGTTCCGGCTCATGCTGGAGCAGCACAAGATCTGTTACATCCTGCGCGACATGCTCAAGGCCATGGGGCAGCACAATGTCCTGATGCGCCATCGGGTCACGAAAGCGGTGCAGGACGGCGACGGCGTCACCGCCACCGTGCAATCGGCGGATGGCGAGCGCACATGGCGCGGGTCGTGGATGGTTGGCTGCGACGGCGGGCGCAGCCAGGTTCGCAAATCGATGGACGTCAATTTCGACGGCTTCACCTGGCCCGAACGCTTTCTCGTGCTGAGCACGCGCTACGATTTCGCGCAGCATGGATACGCCCTCACCAATTACCTCTCGGACCCACAGGAGTGGTGCGCCCTGTTCAAGGTGCCGGGCCACGACGGCCAGGGAATGTGGCGCGTCGTATTCCCCGCGCCGCCTGAGGCCAGTCAGGACGACTTGTTCGACGAGACCTCAGTTCAGGCGCGCATTCAGGGATTCAACCGCAAGGATGGTCCGTATGAGATGCATCACCGGAATCTCTATGACGTGCATCAACGGGTTGCGTCGCGCTACCGCGACGGGCGCCTCATCGTCGCTGGCGACGCCGCGCACATCAACAATCCGCTCGGCGGCATGGGGATGAATTTCGGCCTGCATGACGCGTTCAATGTCGTCGACAAGCTATCCATGATCATCCTTGAGGGCGCGAGCCATGATTTGCTCGACCTCTATGATCGTCAGCGCCGCACCGTCGCACAGGAATACCTGCAGGGCCAGACGATCGAGAACAAGCGCAACATCGAGCAGAAGGACCCGGTCGAGCGCGAAAAGTTCTACAACGAGCTGCGCGGCATAGTCGCGGATCGCGACCAGCTTCACGCCTATCTGATGCGCGTCGCAATGATCGAAGGTTTCCGTCGCGCGCAATCCATCACGTGACATCATCGCCAGAAGGAAAAAGACAAGCCATGAAGATCGCAATCCCGGATATGATCTCGAACTCCTACTTCCCCGCGATCGCGGCGGTTGAACTGGGCTTTTTCAAGCAGGAAGGGCTCGACGTTCAGCTCGAGCTCATCTTCCCGGTCAACAAGACGCTGGAGGTGCTTCGCGACGGCGGCATCGATTTTGTGGGCGGTTCCGCGCACAGCGTGCCTTTTGCGTTTCCGGAATGGAAGGGCGGCAAGCTTCTCGGCGCGCTCGCGCAGAACATGTACTGGTTCCTCGTCCTCAAGAAGGATCTGAAGGCGAAGAAGGGCGACATCAACGCCATCAAGGGACTCAATATCGGCGCGGCGCCGCTGGTCGATCTCGGGTTGAAGCGTCTGCTGATTGAGTCCGGAATCGATCCTGACAAGGACGTCAAGATCGGGCCTGTTCCCGGTGCCTTCCTCGGCGAGAACAAGAACTTCGGCGTCGCCGCCGCAAAGGCGCTGGGCGCCGGTCTCATCGACGGCTTCTGGGCGAACGGCATGGGCGCGGAAGTCGCGGTCCGCAACGGCTGGGGCGACATCATCATTGACGCGCGCCGCGGCGACGGACCGCCCGGCGCCATCAATTACACTCAGCCCGCGCTCATCACGTCCGACGCGGTGATCAAGCGCGACAAGGATGCGGTCGCAGCCGCGGTGCGCGCGCTCGTCAAGACGCAGAAGGCGCTCATCGCCGACGTGTCGCTGGCGGCCAAGGTCGGCAAGGCGCTCTTTCCCGCAGAAGAGGCCGCGTTGATCGCGGACGTCGTCCAGCGCGATTTGCCCTTCTACACGCCGCACATTTCGCGCGAGTTCGTCGCGGGCATGGCGCAGTTCCAGCGCAACATGGGCCTCATCACGGGTGAACTCGCCTATGAGGATGCGGTGGCGACCGAGTTCTCTCATCTCTGGAACGGATGATTTCGGGATGAAGAGCAGCGATGTTTACGCGAAGCAGGGGTTTGGCGCGAGTTCCGGCTTCGGAGCCGCGCCCGCGCTGCTGATCGTCGACTTCGTCAACGGCTTCAATGATCCCGATCTCTTCGGCGGCGGAAACATCTCCGAGGCGATCTCGAACACGAAGCGCCTGCTCGCGTGCGCGCGGGAGAATCAGATTCCGGTCTGCTTCACGCGCGTGGTCTATGCGGAGGACGGCTCGGATGCAGGGGTTTTCCTCCTCAAGGCGCCCAAGCTCTCCGTCCTGACCGAGTCGAGCCATGCGAGCCAGGTCGTTGAAGCCCTTGCGCCGATCGAAGGGGAATATGTCCTTCGCAAGACGCAGCCGTCTGCATTTTTCGGTACGGACCTCGCGCCGTGGCTCATCCGGCGGCGCGTCGACACTGTCATCGTGACAGGCGCAACGACATCCGGGTGCGTGCGCGCGAGCGTCATCGATTCCATGAGCTACAATTTCCGAACAATTGTCGTGTCGGATGGAGTCGGCGATCGCGCCCTCGGTCCGCATGAGGCCAACCTTTTCGACATGCGCCAGAAATACGCGGATCTGCACACCGCGGACGACGTGATCGCGCGTCTGCGCGTTCCTGGCTGACGCTATCGACCGGCGATCTCTGTCACGTAGTCACGGAAGGTTTTCGGCGGGCGGCCGACCAGCCAGCGCAGCACGTTCCCATTGCCCTCAAGCCCGTGCACATCGTAGTGGCGGTTCATGACCCCAAAGGTTTCGATCCGCCAGTCGGGCGCTCCGGCCGCGCGCGCCTTGTCCAGAAATCGGTCGAGCGGTGCGGCTTCGGCGCGCACTGCGTGACCGAGACGCTCTGAAACAATGAGCGCGCAATCCTCCTGGGACAGGGCCTCGGGGCCCGCGAGTTCGTAGGTCGCGTACTCGTGTCCCGGAAGGGTCAACACCTGCGCCGCCGCGCCGGCGAGATCGTCAAGGTGCGCGAGACTGAAGCGAGACTTCGTAGAGAACGGAAAAGCATGTACGCCGGCTTCGAGAATCCGCGGCCAGATTGTTTCA
Organism: Burkholderiales bacterium; assembly: GCA_038903735.1. Lineage (GTDB taxonomy): Bacteria > Pseudomonadota > Gammaproteobacteria > Burkholderiales > SG8-39 > 2-02-FULL-62-17. Next base: position 17,679 of record JBCKLP010000017.1, read on the forward strand.
AGATGCTGCATGTAGCGGCCCGGCTGAAGGATCGTATACGCAAGCCCGGACTCGATCAGGGCGGTTTCGGCCTTCTGCTTGCGGCGGTGATGCGGCACATCGATGTGGGGATGCAGCACCGACCAAAGCGCGAACCGCGACACGCCCGCCGATTTCGCGCGCGCGATCATCTCGAACGCGAGTTCGTCCTCGCGCGGGTGCATTGGCGGGCAGATGTGAAGAACCTGCGAGGCTCCCTTGAGGGAGTTGTCCATGATCTCTGGCGAGAACATGTCGCCGAGGATCACCTCAGCGACGCCTTGCGCGCGAAGTTCGTCCGCCGCGTCCTGCCTTCGCACGAGCGCGCGAACATTTGCGCCTTTTTCAAGCAGGCGCGCGATGCATCGCCGGCCGGTTTTCCCCGAAGCGCCGGTCACGAGGATGATGTTCTGATCGTTCATGGGGCAAGTCTCAGCGTTAGTCGAACACTTTTATTGCCAGTTTTGATAAATGCTTTTGAACAGATTTTCATCGACAAAACCGTTGACGAAGCCGACCAGGATGAGTCCGCAACGCGAGCCAACGCCCGAGGCATTGCCATGTTCTGCTTGCGGTAGATGTCTTCCTTACTCAAGATTCATACCCCCTTGGCGACGGCATGCTGCTTGTCGAAGTCGACCACCCAGTCGAACCCCATCAGCCTGGAGAACTCCTGGAAGTCATGGAGTTCCTGTTTGACGTTGGCACTTGAGCCGGTTGCCTTGATGTGGCTGTAAACATTATTGAACGCGGCGCCTGCAGACAGGAAGGCGGCTGAGGGAAAAATGACCAGGCCGAAACCGATGCGCTGGAGTTCTTCCTTTGTCAGCACGGGCGTGCGGCCCATTTCGACCATGTTGGCCACCAAGGGCAGGTCGAAAGATTTGCCGATTTTTTCCATCTCCTCAATGGACTCCGGGCTTTCGATAAAGAGAATGTCGGCACCGGCACGGGCATATTTCTCCATGCGGCGCAGCGCCTCGTCCAGCCCGTGAACGGTGCGGGCATCGGTGCGCGCAATAATCTGGAAGTTCTTGTCTGTGCGGGTCTCTACGGCAACCCTGATCTTGGCGACCATGTCTTCCACGGGTACCACCCGGCGGCCCAGCATGTGGCCGCACTTCTTCGGGAACTCCTGGTCTTCGAGCTGGATCGCGCAGGCACCGGCGGTTTCATAGCCGCGAACGGTGTGCATGACGTTTAGCAAGCCGCCATAACCCGTATCGCCATCGCAAATCAGGGGCGTGTCGGTGATGCTGGCGTACTGGGTGACGCGGTTGACCATATCTGTGTAGCTTGCCAGGCCAGCGTCGGGCAGGCCCAGGTAGGAAGCGACGGTGCCGTAGCCCGTCATGTACAGGGCTTCAAAGCCCATCTGGTCCGCAATCTTGGCGGACACCATCTCGAAAACGCCGGGGGCGACGACAAGGTGGCCTTTGGTAAATCGGGCCTTGAGTTCAGCGCGTTTTTGCGTGCCGGTTTTGGTGCTGAGACCTTGTTTCATGCTATCGACTCCGAGCGTTCCAGCGCATCAATCATGGATGTTTTGCGGAGGTAGTCCTTCGCGGCGGCAGGGCTGGCGGCAATGGCACGCAGTTCTTCCTGGGTCTTGCGGCGCGCTTCCGGGTCGCGCTCTTCCATGTTCTTTTTGTTGCGTGCAGAGTTGGCGTTGATGTATTCAATGGCCACAGTACGGCGCTGCCTCTCGTAGCGGTCCAGCAGGTCCTGGGATGCGCCGTTGTTCAGCATATCGACCAGCTTGTCAGAAAGGTTGAAAGCGTCCTGTACACCGCCATTCAAGCCCATGCCGCCCAGCGGGTTGTTGATGTGCGCGGCGTCGCCGGCCAGGATGACGCGGCCACGGCGGAATTCTTTTGCGACGCGCTGATGCACCGTGTACAGCGTGCGGTACATGGTCGGGTACGGCGTGTCCTTGGGCAGCAGGTTCTGCAGCCGGGTCTGGATGGACTCGTCGGTCATGCAGTCTTCATCCGACTCTTCGGGGCGCGTCGGGAACAAGACCCGCCAGAGCGAAGGTACGCGCAGCAGCATGCACCACTCCTTGGGGTCGGACACATAGTTCACGTAGCACAGATGGGAGAAATGATCGGCAAACTCGAAGTCGGTGGTGATCACCAGAAAACGTTCGGGGTAGGTGAAGCCTTCAAACTCGATGCCGAGCGACTGGCGCACCGAGCTCCAGGCACCATCCGCGCCTATCAGGTAGTCGCCGCTGAAGGTTTCCACGCCCTCTGCAGTCTTGACCTTCACCTCCACGTGGCTGTCATCCTGCAACACCGATTGCACCTCGGTGCCCAGAAGAATCTTCGCATGTGGCAGCTTTGCGAGCTTGTCGATCAGGAGCTTGTTGAGTTTCCACTGCTCGCACTGAAGGCGGAAGGGATGCTGTGTTTCCCCTTTCAGCAGGGACATGTCGAATTCCGCGATCAGGCCTTCCTGGCGGTCGCGCTGTTGTGTGTAGCGCGCGATGAGTCCTTGGGACACCAGTTCTTCTGTGATCCCGAACCGGGCCAGCATGTCCAGTGTGGGGGGGTGAAAGGTTGAAGCGCGCAGGTCTTCAGGCGCTGTAGTGCTCCGCTCGAAGACTGTCACCGCTATGCCGGCCGTGGCCAGCGTCAGGGCGCTGACCAGGCCCACGGGGCCGGCGCCGGCTATCAATACATGAGGAGACATCATGGGTCTTTTCCAAGTGAATAAGTAGCAGATGATTACCAAATACAGGGTTTTACACAAGCCCGGGGAAATCATTGGTATACCTGAAAGTCATTCAGGAATATGTATTTCGTGATGGCTAAAACCGATATTCAGCCTCTGTCAATGCGCGCAAACCGGATGGCCGAATGCCCGATGTCTTGCTCCGGACGAAGATTCCGGAGGAAAACGAGACGGACTCGGGGTAAGGGCGTCCCGGCGTCGGGTGCCGGAACGGGGACTCCGGCATTGGCCGCCGCCGGTGGGACGGATGGCTAATCGATCTGGATGTTGCCGGCCTTGATCACCGGCGCCCAGGTGCGCATTTCCTTCTGGATGAATTCGAGGAATTTCTCCGAGCCGAGGGTCATGGGAGACAAGCCCAGGGCCGGAGCATTCAAGCGTGCCTGCATGTCGGGGGCGCTGAGCACTTCCATCAGTTCGCGCTCGAGCCTTGCGGTGATGGCTTTCGGCGTTTTCGCCGGCGCGGAAATTCCGACCCATGACACGGCCTGCACGCCGGGCGCTATTTCATCCAAGATCGGGATGTCGGGGTAGGAAGGCATGCGCTTTTCGCTGCTCACGGCCAGAACCCGTACCCTGCCTGTCTTCACCAGTTCCGCCGCGCTGGCGGTCAGCACCATGTCAAGGCGCCCGCCCCAGCAAGTCGGTGATGGCCTGCGCCGGCCCCTTGTAGGGAATGTGGGTCATGTTCAGGTTGAGGGTCTGCTTGAGCAGTTCCGCGGCGAGAAAACCCGAAGTGCCGACACCGGCCGAGGAGTAATTGATCGTGCCCGGTTTTGCCTTGACCAGGGCGATGAATTCCTGGATGGTCTTGACCGGATAGTCGGCCTTGACGATGACGTATTGCGGAAAGACGGCGATGAGCGCGATGTGATGAAAATCCTTGATCGGGTCGTAGGGGAGCTTCTTGTACATCAGCGGCCCAGGGGCGATGGACGCGTTGAAGGTGGCCGCAAGCGTGTAGCCGTCGGGCGCGGCCTTGGCCACCACGTCCGCGCCGAGGGTCGTTCCGGCGCCGGGACGGTTTTCGATGACGATCGGTTGCTTGAGGGCGTTACCGAGGCGTTCGGTGATCAGCCGCAGTGCAACTTCGCTGGCGGTGCCCGTGGCAAACGGGAACACCAGCTTGATCGGCTGGGAGGGATAGGTCTGCGCCCAGGCACCGGAACTGCACAGGGCCGAAAACGCAACAGTCAGTATTGGCAGGGCAAGACGCATAAATTTTCCTTCGAAAATCGAATCGCACATCAACGTACATTAATTATCCGAGATTGTCCATTAGAAGAATTCATGTTGTGTCAAGGCGTGTCAAGGCGAGTTTGTTAGCGCGCCGCAACCCGTCGTCCTCCCGATCAATCCAGCTTGAGATTGAGCTGTTTGGCGAGTTTGGCGTAGCGCTCCGATTCGTCCCGGATCAACTGGGTGAGTTCCTCGGGTGTGGATCCGAGTACGACCGAACCGCCTACCGCAAGTCGCTCGCGCACGTCGGGCATCTTCAGCACGCGGTTGGTGTCTACGTTTATCTTTGCGATGATCTCGCGGGGCGTGCCCGCGGGCGCTGCCAGTCCGGTCCAGTTCGACGCCTCGAATCCGGGTACGCCCGACTCTGCGACCGTGGCCCAGTCCGGGCCGAGCGCGATTCGCTGCGCGGTAGTCACCGCGATTGCCTTCACCCGTCCTCCTTTGATGAACGAAATGGCCGAAGAGGCCGCGACCACCCCGACCGGTACCTCTCCGGAGGCGATTGCCGCAGCCGCCGGCGCCCCGCCTTTGTAGGGGACGTGCAGGACTTTTATACCCGTCTCGAGCGCAAAGCGCTCCCCGGTGAGGTGATTGAGCGTACCGTTCCCGGGGGTAGAGAACGCCAGTCCACCCGGCTGCGTTTTGGCGTAAGCAATCATTTCGCGGATGGTGTTGAACGGCATGCCCGGGTTCGCCGCGAACATCAACGGGGTGTCGGTCAAGAGCACGATCGGTGCAAGGTCTCTGAGTGGATTGATGGGATACTTGGCGTAGAAGTTGTGAAGGATCGCGAACATGCTAACTACGCCAATCAGCAGCGTATAGCCGTCCGGCGCCGCCGCGGTCACGGCCTGGGTACCGATCAGACCGTTGGCGCCGGCGCGGTTATCGATAATCACCTGCTGTTTCCATATTTCGGAAAGCTTATTGCCGATGATGCGTCCGGCGATGTCGGTGATGCCGCCTGGCGCAGCGGGCACGATTATTCTTACCGACCGCGTCGGGTATTCCTGTGCCACGGCGGCAAAGGCCATGCACAAACCCAGCAACAACGATAGGAACGAACGCATGATGAGACTCCCCCTGTTTGATGTTCAGCGTGCGGCGAGCCTACAGTGAGCGCGCATGCCGCGCAACTCTCAGGATTGGAAAGGACTTTTTGCGCAAGCGCAAGCTGCACATGGCGAAAAAAAAGGCCCTTGCGGGCCGTTTTCTGGAGCTGCTGGACCGGGATGCTTACGCGCCCTTGAGGTTCGCCGCTGCCTGCTTGCCACGCTCGGTGACGATATCAAAGCTGACGCGCTGGCCTTCGGCCAGGCTGCCCATGCCCGATTTCTCCACGGCGCTGATGTGGACGAAAACGTCCTTGGAACCGCCTTCGGGTTGAATGAAACCAAAGCCCTTGGTAGGGTTAAACCATTTTACTGTACCGATAGTCATAGAAAACTCCTAGTGTAGGCGACCGACCGAATCATTGACGGACGAAGCCCGATCCGCGCACAACTCGGGCGCGGGAACGAACAACCTTGGCGTGGTGGGTGACTTGGTCTCGATCGCCCGGGACCGGGCGGGTAACTGAAGGCAGGCCATTACGTAGATTGCGGCGCGGATGTTACACGCAAGTCCCTGGAAAGTCAAAGGAAATTGGCAGGAAATTGGCAGGCCTCGGCCAGCGCCCGGTTTCCACCGGACCCGCGCCAACGGCCGTTGGCGACAGCGCCGCCGGGATTCAGTGGCGCGCGCTGATGGTGGCGCCGGCCCTGGCGTATTGGCTCATGCGCATGCCACGCATACGCGGGGAGATGACCATGATGAGCAGAAAAATCACCGCACAAATGGCCGCCATCGTTATCGAAGTGGTCGGCGCGCCCATCAAATCGGCCAGCGGCCCCACTAGGACGGCGCCCAGAGAAATGAACGCCGGGTACAACTGCAGGACGCTGGTGATACGCCCGCGCATTTCCTCGGGCGCGGCCATCTGCACCATGGTCATATTGGTGACGGCGTAGACCATTTCGCTCATGCCCGAGAGAAAGCAGGCAAACAGCGCCCAGTTGAATCCGGGCGCCAGCCCCAGCCCCGCAATGGATGCGCAAAAAGCCATCACCGCGCCCACCTGGATCCAGCCGGTGCGGTCAAAGCGCGACAGCCAGCCGGCCAGATAGCCGCCGGTGACCCCGCCGATACCCACGGCAGAGAACATCAGCCCCAGGCCGCTCGGGCCTTCGGCAAACACATCCTTTGCATAAATCGGAAACAGGGTGCCCATGGTTGGCACCACCAGAAAAAAAGGCAGGCTGCCCAGAATAATCAACAGGCGCATGCTCGGGTCGCGCAGCGCGTGCCGCAGCCCATCCAGCATTTGCGAACCGGCCGTGCCGGTGCGCGCAGGCTTTGCCTTTTGCGGCATGGCGACTTTCCATACCAAGAGGCCGGAGACCAGATAGAGCAGGCCCTGAAAATAGAAGTTGCCGGAAATCCCGATCCAGACGATGAGATATCCCGCCAGCACCGGCGCCACCACGCGCGCGAGATTGCCGCCTATGGTGTTGAGCGCCACCGCCTTCATCGCCAGCTCACGGGGCACCAGTTCGAATATCGAGGACTGGCGCGCCGGCCGGTCGAGTACCGCGCAGGCGCCCATCACAATGGCAAATGCAAACATCATCCAGGTGGCGATGACCTCCAGCGCCAATGCCACGCCAAACAGAATGGAGGTGGCCGCGGAGAACCACTGGCTCCACTGCAGCAGCTTGGCGCGGTCATAGCGATCGGCGGCCACCCCCGAAAATGGCGATAGCAGAATCATCGGCAGGGCGCGTACGCCGGAAACCGCGCCCACCAGCGCGCCCGAACCGGTGAGCTCATAGACCACCCAGCCCATGCTGGCCATCTGTATCCACTGCCCGGCGAAGGTGAATATGCCGCTGATCCACAACCAGCGGTAACCCGTATAGGAAAAAACCGAGGTATTCATTGCCTGCGGCTAATTCGATGCGCGCATGGCAGCAATGAATCCCGCCACGTGGCGCAGCAACTCGTCTTCCTGATAAGGTTTGCCCAGAAAATGATCAACCCCCAGCTCGCGCGCGAACTGCTGGTGCTTGTCCGCGGTGCGCGAGGAAATCATGATGATGGGCACCGCCGCCAGGCGCGCGTCGGCGCGTACATTGCGGGTGAGATCGAAGCCGTCCATGCGCGGCATTTCCACATCCACCAGCATGAGCTCGGGAATCTCCAGGGCAAGACTGGCCAGCGCCTCCACGCCGTCGCGCGCGGTGACCACGCGATAGCCCTGGCGTTCGAGCAGCCGCCCGGTGATTTTGCGCACGGTGAGTGAATCGTCCACCACCATCACCAGGGGCGGCAGCACGGCGTCCGGCCGCACCTGGGGAGCCTGGGCCACGCGCTCTGCCAGTGCCACCGGGTTGAGAATCAGCACCACCTCGCCCGAACCCAGCACTGTCGCCCCGGACACGCCCGGCACCCGCGCCAACTGCGGACCTATTGCCTTGACCACGACCTCCTGGCTGCTGGAGACCATCTCGTCAATCTGCAGCGCAACGGCGCTCACGCCACTGCGCAGGTAGAGGAGCGTGAAACTGCGGCGTGCATCGCCGGCTTTCGCGCTCATGCCCAGCAGCACGCTCAATTCGCGGAACGGATAGCGCCTGCCCTGCCATTCCACCTGGCCCGCTGCGCGCGCCGCGGCGAGCCGCGTCGCATCCATCTGCTCGACTTGCTCAACCATTACCGCAGGCACGGCAAACACCTGGCCCGCGCTTTTCAGCAGCACCGCCTGCGCCACAGCCAGGGTGAGCGGCAGGTAGATGCGAAAGCGCGTGCCCTTGCCGGACTCGCTGGAGAGTTCTATCCGGCCGCCCAGCGACGCCACTTCGCTGCGCACCACATCCATGCCCACGCCGCGCCCGGAGAGCTCGCTGACGTCCTGGGCGGTGGAGAACCCGGGCAGGAAAATGAAATCCATGATCACTGCATCGCTCAACACCGACTGCCCGGCGATCAGGTCCAGCGCCTGCGCGCGTTCGCGGATGCGCGCGAGGTCAAGCCCGGCG
>JBCKLP010000018.1:0-25526 GCA_038903735.1 Burkholderiales bacterium
CCGCAGCCAGGCAATTCAATTCGTACAGCGGCGAAGAGATCATACGAGCGCGCGAACAGAATTATTGCCCGGCCGACGCACGCATCCGTACGTCGCATCAGGCAGCAGGCACAATGAGCTCCTTGCCCGTGTCCTGGGCCAATGTACCGGGCCAATGAAGGCAGGCGCGTGACCAAGGTCAGTACCATGAAAATGCGCGATGGCGCTGTCATCGCCTATCGCCTTTGGCAACCTGTCCAAGCACGGCGCCTGCTCATCCTGCTGCATGGCCTCGCCAGCAACAGGACACGCTGGTCGGAGTTCGTCGCCGACACGCGTTTGCGCGAATCCTGGGACATATTGACCCTGGACCTGCGCGGCATGGGGCAGTCGGTGTATCGGGGGCGCATCGGCATGGCGGAGTGGTGCGCGGATATTGCCGATCTGTTGGCCGCCTTGGGCTATTCCCGGGCTGTGCTCGCCGGGCATTGTCTGGGTGCCAATATCGCGCTCGAATTTGCTGCCCGCCATCCGCAACAGGTTCAGGGTCTGATTCTGATCGAACCCATGCCGCGAGAAGCCATGGATGGCGCCGCGCGGCGACTGGTCCGCTTGAGGCCGATCCTGATGCTGCTTGCCGGAATCGTCCGTGCCGCCAATGCACTTGGCTGCTACCGGCGCAGGCTCGAGTTCCTGGATCTGCTTGCGCTGGACCGGGAGACGCGTGCTGCCTTGCGAAACGGTAAAGCGAGCGAAGGGGTGCTGGAAAAATATGCATCGCCGTTTCTGGATCTGCGCAGCACGCCCACCGGCGCCTTCCTGCAGGGCTTGATAGCGCTGACCGGGCGCACGCCGGATTTGTCAGCGCTCACGATTCCGGTCCTGAGCATGCTTTCCTCCGGCAGCACCTTCAGCAAGGTGCTGCGTACCCGGGCAGCCCTGGCGGAATTGCAGGACCAGCAGATTATCGAACTCGAGGCGCTGCACTGGATTCCTCTGGAGCAGCCCGATGCCATGCGCGAGGCCATGGAGTCCTGGCTTGCGACGGGCCGCCAGTCAGGTGCAGGTGAATTCCCCGAGGTGAGCAGTCTGAAAGGCGAATAACGGGGCAGTGGTGCGCAAGGCTGGCGCAAACACTTGCAGCGCAATCAAGACATCAGGACACGTGCCGAGCGCAGCAACACCACCAGCACCAGCAGGGGAACAAGGTAGCGCAGACTAAAACGCCATGCGCTCCCAAGCATGCTCTTTTCCAGATTGCAGGCGGCCAGTGCGTCGCCTTTGCTCCAGCGCCAGCCCGCGAACACGGCGATCAGTATGTCGTTCAAGGGCAGCAGAATATTGGATGTGACAAAATCCAGGGTATCGAGAATGGACATGGCGCCCACACGCAGATGACTCCAGGCACCAAAGCCGAGGGAGGCCGGAACGCCCAGGACAAAAATGGTAAGGGCCATTCCCGCACTGGCGGGCCCGCGCCGCCAGCCAAAGCGTCGCATGACGTAGGCCACGGGTACTTCCAGCAGGGACACGGCCGAGGTAATGGCGGCAATGACCAGCAACAGGAAAAAACCCAGTCCGACAATGGCGCCCCCGGGCATGCCGGAGAATATTTTCGGCAGCGTCACGAATGCGAGTACCGGGCCGTGAGCAGGGTCGACACCATAAGTGAATACCGCGGGAAAAATAATGATTCCGGCGGTTATTGCGAAAAGGGTGTCTCCCGTGATCACGGCGATGGCGGTGCCGGGTAGTGGCTGACCTCGCGGCAGGTAGCTGGCGTAGGTGACCATTACGCCCATGGCAAGGCCAATGGAGAAAAAAGCCTGTCCCAGTGCGGCGAGGTAGACCGAAGGGCGCGTCAGCGCGCTCCAGTCGGGACGAAACAGGAATGCCAAGCCTCTTTCGGCGCCTTCCAGCGTGAGGCTGTGTGCTGCCAGCGCGAGGAGCAACAGGGCCAGGGCCGGCATCAACAGCTTGTTTGCAGCCTCGATACCGCGCTCGACCCCGGCCCAGACCACCGCCGCGGTCGTCGCCAGCACGGCGAACTGCCAGAGAATCGGTTCCAGCGGATCGGAGATGAATTGCTGAAACTGGGTTTCAAAAGCGTTCGGCGCAAGGCCGTGACCGGCACCGGCCGTGAAAAGTGCCAGATACTTCATCGCCCATCCGGCTATTACCGCGTAGTAGGTGAGAATGACAAAGGCGATGAGCACGCCGAGTTTACCGACGTCGGACCACGGCGGCTCGGGCGCCAGGCGCTCGAAAGCCGCAGCGCTCTCCAATTGTGCCGAGCGGCCGATGCCAAATTCAGCCAGCAGAAGCGGTAAGCCGATCAGCACCACGAACAGCGTATAGATGAGTAAAAATGCCGCGCCGCCATTTTCGCCGGCGATATAGGAAAATCGCCATACGTTGCCCAGCCCGACGGCGCCACCCAGGGTGGCGAGCACGAATCCGGCCCGTGAGCGCCACTGTTCGTGTGGAGGGTATTGCGCAATATTCATGGTTCGCTGTCAATTGCTATTAGTGAATTGCAGCTTCCCAGATTATGCGACGTGGGTGCGAATCAATTGACGAATCTCAATGATCGGCGATGGATTCATCATAATGTGCGCAGGAGTCACCGGGCCGGTTCACGGAGGGCAGGCGCAGTCGCGACGTTCGTGTCCAATTTCGAGGAACCTTGGGCGATATTCTTTGTCTGATCTTCACCATAAGGAACGCCCATGCAGGAACAACCATGCCGCAAATGACAATTATTGCAGCGACCGATTTTTCCCCGACCGCACGCGCAGCCGTTGAGCGCGCTGCGCTGATTGCGCGTGACCACGGCGCCGCCTTGCACCTGCTGTACGTCCTGGATGGTGCTGCCTGGACAAATATGCCTGCGCTCGTGGCACCAGCCAAGCCTGTTGATTCCGCAGAAGCGGCGAAACAGGCCGGGAAAAAACTCGGATCGGCTGCGATCCGCCTGGCGCGCAAATATGGCATCAGTGCAACTGCCAAAGTGGTGCACGGGAAACCCAGCGAAGCCCTGGATGCGGCGGCGAACAGCCTAGATGCCGCCCTAGTGGTGCTGGGGCCGCACAGCAGCCGCTTGAGTGACCGCTTGTATATGGGCTCCACTGCGCTTGGCACGGTCCGCAGGGCGCGCTGCCCTGTTCTGGTGGTGCGCAATCGACCGAAGAATGCGTATCGCCGCGCCCTTGTCGCTGTGGATTTTTCCGCGTCTTCAAGCCGTGCGGCTGTCAGCGTCGCTACATGGTTCCCTGCAATGCCTATCGGGCTTTTGCATGCCGTGCAGGCGGTCGATGGGCCGATGCTGCTCACTGCGGCGTTGCGCGAGGCGCTTGAGTCCGCCAAGGTCGAGCTTCGCGAGCAGGCAGAGCAACGCCTGGCTGATTGGTTTCCCGCAGGGCAGCCCGGGCAGCTTGATCTTGCGGCAAGGTGCACTCTGGTCGCTCAGGCCACGCCGGCATTGCTGCGCGAAGTGAAGACAGGTGAATACGATCTGCTAGCGCTGGGTCGCGACGCCGGCAGCGAATTCGGCGAGAGAGTGCTGGGCAGTGTCCCGGCCAATATGCTGACAGCCACCCCGGTCGACGTATTGCTCGTCCCATGAGACGCCTCAGCTTTCTGCCACTGCTGCTTTCCCTGCTGTTGCCATGCGCGGCACAGTCGAAGTCGGTGATGGTGGCCGAAATCAAGGGCGCCATCAGTCCGGCGAGCGCGGCCTATTTCCTGCGCGCATTGGATGAGGCAGCGCGGGCAAAGGCGGATCTTCTGGTGCTGAAACTGGATACGCCAGGCGGGCTGGACACTGCCATGCGGCAGATCATTCAGGGCATTCTCGCCTCGCCCGTACCGGTTGCCACCTATGTCGCCCCGTCCGGTGCCCGGGCCGCAAGCGCGGGCACCTATATCCTGTATGCCAGCCATATCGCGGCGATGATGCCCGGCACGAATCTGGGCGCCGCAACACCGGTGGCCATTGGCATCGGTGGTGAACCAGCCAAGCCTGCCGCCACGGAGAAGGATGGCAAGGGCAATTCTCGCCCTGCGCAGGGCACCGCCATGGAGAAAAAGGCAGTGAACGACGCCGCGGCTTATATCCGCAGCCTTGCCCAGTTACGCGGCCGCAACGCCGACTGGGGGGAGCGCGCGGTGCGGGACGGGGTAAGCCTGCCGGCGGAAGATGCGCGCAAACAAAAGGTGGTGGACATCGTCGCCACTGATTTCGATGATCTGCTTCGCCAGCTCGGCGGCCGCCGCGTCAAGCTGGCCGAGCGCGAAGTTCTTCTCGATCTGACGGGCGCAGCGATTGTCAAGGTGGAGCCTAACTGGAAGGAGAGGGTGTTGGCATTGGTGGCGGACCCGAATATCGCGCTGATCCTGATGATGCTTGGTATATATGGCCTGTTGTTCGAGTTCTATACCCCGGGCTTTGGAGTCTCCGGCGTCATCGGCGCCATCAGTCTTTTGCTCGGTCTTTATGCGCTGGCGATGCTGCCCATCAATGCGGTGGGCGCCTTGCTTATCCTGGTCGGAATAGGCCTGATGGTGGCGGAGGCCTTCATGCCCAGTTTTGGCGCGCTGGGCATTGGTGGTATTGCCGCGTTTGTCGCAGGGTCGCTCATGCTGATTGACGCCGATATTCCGGGAATGCAGATTTCCATCGCCTTTGTGGTGCCTATCGCGATCTGCAGCGCTCTGGTTCTCGCGGGTGCCAGCGCGTTCGCATTAAAAGCACGAACGCGGCCCCCGGTCAGTGGTGTAGAGGGCATGGTGGGTGGTGAAACCATTGCCCTGGAGGATTTCGAGCGCGAAGGCTGGGTGCTGGCCTTTGGCGAGCGCTGGCGTGCGCATTGCGATACCGGCATGAAACGCGGCGAGCGCGCCCGCGTGGTGAAGGTGCAGGGCCTTACCCTGTTGGTACAAGCGGAACACAAAGGAGAAGGCTCATGATCACGGAATTCGGATGGGATTTTGGCTGGGGTGGGGCGCTGCTGCTGCTCGTTGTTCTGGCGGCGGCGAGCATCCGCATCCTGCGCGAATACGAGCGTGGTGTCGTGTTTCTCCTGGGGCGCTTCTGGAGGGTCAAGGGGCCGGGCCTCGTCATTATCGTTCCCGGCATCCAGCAAATGGTGCGGGTGGATTTGCGCACGGTGGTCATGGACGTGCCCAGCCAGGATGTCATATCGCGCGACAACGTCTCGGTCAAGGTGAATGCCGTAGTGTACTTTCGCGTTGTCGATCCGCAGAAAGCCATCATTCAGGTGGAGAGTTTCATGGAGGCGGTATCGCAACTGGCGCAGACCACGCTTCGATCGGTTCTGGGCAAGCACGAACTCGATGACATGCTGGCCGAACGCGAGCGCCTCAATGCCGATATCCAGCAGATACTGGACACCCATACGGATCCTTGGGGCGTCAAGGTGGCGGCCGTGGAAATCAAGCACGTGGACATTGCGGAAAGCATGATAAGGGCGATTGCGCAGCAGGCTGAGGCGGAGCGCGCGCGACGCGCCAAGGTGATCCATGCCCAGGGAGAACTGGAAGCCTCTGAGAAATTGCTGCAGGCGGGTCTGGTGCTCGCCCAGTCGCCGCAGGCGATGCAACTTCGCTACCTGCAGACGCTCACCTCGATTGCGGGTGACAAGAGCAATACCATCGTCTTTCCGCTGGCCGCGGAAGTGCTTGAGGCGGTTCTCAAACCTCGCCGCGATTAGCGCGGACCGGCAGTAAGCGTTCTTCTCTCGGGTAACCGGAGGGCCGGGTTCAGGCAATTCGCCGGATACGCTTGCGGGGTGCTTTTGCGCGGCGCTTGATGGCCCCTGCGGTCACTTTGGCCACACGGTCCTTGCGCGGAATGACAGCGTCCACGGGCAGGTGCGGTCGCCAGAATCCGCGTTCTCGGCCATTGCGCCAGAATCCCTCGAAAATGGTGCTGTCCGCGAAGCGGTGCAGGCTTGCTTCCGTGTTCGTCGATTGTCCATTTAGCACGTAATGAGCAGATCACCCGGCTGATCGGTACTGGCGCGGAACTGTTCGCACGTTTTCTGGACAAGGACTCCGAACATGAGGCAGACAAGCTGGCCATGATTCTTGCTGCGCGTGCGGGATACGATCCGTTTGGCCTGCCCATGGTGCTTGAGGCGCTGGGCCAGCGCGCGGGATCAGACCGTGGGCTTGCACTTTTGTTCAAGACGCACCCGTCGCCCGAGGAACGCCTGTTTCACCTGGAGGCAACGGGTCTGAAACTGGAGGGCATTCAGGGTCGTAGCAACCGGAGCAGATTCTATCGCATGGATCGCTGATCCATGCGAAACAGCGGGCATGCCGAAGTATTGCTAAAGCCGCGTGAAGAAAATTCCACGACCCTTTCGGATTGCGGAACTGAATGCGGCAACCCCTTGGCCAACATTGAGAGTGTTCTATTGTCGCAGCGCAGCAACGGATCCTATTATCCGGGTGTATGCTACGCGAATCGGGGTAATGTGAGCGCTTGTCCCGCCGTTGGAACTCAAAGATATCAAAAAATAGTGTCCGCGGTGTCGGCGCATTCCGTGCCGGCAATCGTTTGAAGCAGATGGATTTATCGGCGCGCTGTGCTACTGATTGGTTTTGTGATTCGTTCAACAGGAGGATTCCATGAAAAACATTTCAATGCGTATGTCCGCAAGGTTCGCAGCCGTAAGTACCCTTGCCGCGGCATTTTTCGCCGGGTTCGGTTCCTCGGCGCAGGCGGTAGAACTGCGTCTGTCGACCTTTGTGCCGCCGGTTCACGTGATCTACAGGGAAATTCTAATCCCCTGGGCCGCGGAAGTGACCAAGGCAACCAATGGCGAAGTGAAAGTGACGCTGTATCCGTCCATGCAACTGGGTGGCAAGCCGCCGGAGTTGTATCGCCAGGTGGCAGACGGCGTGGTCGACATGGTATTCACGCTGCCCGGCTACACCTCGCCGGCATTTCCGCGCACCCAGATGATCGAATTGCCCGGCCTGAAGGCCGATGGCGTGGCCGCCACCAATATGATGTGGGACATACTTGATCCCTTTTTGCTGCCGGAGTATCAGGGCACCAAGGTCATCGCCCTTTGGGGTGCCGAGGATGCCGGCTTGATGACCCGTTCCAAGACCATCCGTTCGGTCGAGGATCTTAAGGGCCTGCGCATGCGCGCACCGTCAGCCGCCCAGTCCAGCCAATTGCAACGCATGGGTGCGGTACCGATAGCCATGCCGATCACCGACCTGTATCAAGCCATGGAGCGCGGCGTGGTTGACGGTGCCATGGTGCCCTTCTCGACCATCGTCGACTTCCGCCTCGGCGAAGTGGCCAAGAATTACGTGATTCCCGGCCCGCTGTTCGGGCGCTCCTCGTTTCTGGTCGCCATGAACCAGAAGAAATTCGACAGCCTCCCCGCACAGGCGCGTGCCGCCATCGACAAGATTTCCGGCCGGCAGCTCAGCATCAAGGCAACCGAGGTATACATGAAGCGCTCCATCGAAGGTTTGAAGGGCGTTGCCGGCAAGGCGACCATCGTCGAATTCTCTGCTCAGGAACAGAAAAAGATCAGCGAGATGCTGAATCCGATCATTGCCGAATGGATCAAGGATTCCGAATCCAAGGGAATCCCGGCACGGGAAATCCTGCGCAAAGTCGGCCATCCGGCCGGCAAATCCTGATCCAGCCCCGACCTGCATGTTTGATCGAGCCCTACGCGCCCTCGCATTGCTCGGGGGCGTGGTTCTGCTTGGGATGATGGGACTGATCCTGTTCGACATCACCATGCGCTACGCGCTGAAAATTCCGTTTCTCGGCGCTTACGAAATGACCGAGTTGGCAATGGTGTTGATCGTTTTTTTCGGCCTCGCTTATTGTGGCGCAACCGGGGGGCACGTTGCCGTGGATATTCTTGAACCGCTGCTCGAGCGACCCGGCTTGCGCTGGTTGAATGCCCTTGTACAGTTCGCCGGTGCTGCCGTAGTGGGCTTGATCGCCTGGCATGCAGTGGCGTTTGCCATTGGCTCGCGCGAGCGCGGCGAGGCCACCAATATGATGGGAATAGAAACCTGGCCGTATGAACTGGTGACAGCCCTGGGCATGGGGTTGTTCGCGGTTGTGCTCATCATCCAGGCCTGGAAGACCCTGCGTCCTGCTGAATCCAAAGTGCAAAAATGAGTCCGACCGAAGTCGGCCTCATTGGCATGCTGTTGCTGCTCGTTTTGCTTGCCTTGCGCATGCCTATCGGCATCGCCATGGCACTGGTCGGCGCGGCCGGTGTGTCCATGCTCAATTCGCCCTCCGCGGCCCTGCACAGCCTGGGCTCCTTTCCTTATTCGAATGCCGCGGTACAGGCCTTTGCGGTGATCCCGCTGTTTGTACTGATGGGTAATTTTGCCTCGGTCTCCGGCATGGGCAGCGATTTATACGCTGCGGCCTATTCCTGGATCGGCCATCGCCGCGGTGGACTGGCCTCGGCGACCATCGCCGCTTGCGCCGGTTTTGCAGCGCTCTCGGGATCCTCGGTCGCCTCGGCGATCACCATGGGCCGGGTTGCACTTCCCGAAATGAAGCGCTATGGATACGACGCGCGCCTTGCCACCGGCGTGGTGGCGGCCGGCGGGACCCTGGGCATTTTGATTCCGCCCTCGACGGTGCTGGTGGTCTATGCGCTGCTTACCGAGCAGTCAATCGGCCGGCTGTTCGTGGCGGGCATCCTGCCTGGAATTCTGCTGACCACGCTTTTTATCCTCACGGTCATGGTGGTTTGCTATTTCCGGCCGGACTTCGGCCCGCCAGCGGAGGCGCTGCCCATGCGAGCGAGGTTCAAAGCGCTGGCGCGCGGAGGTGCCTTCCTCGTGGTGGTGCTGGTGACGCTGGGCGGAATCTACGGAGGTGTATTCACTGTCAATGAAGCGGCCGCGGTCGGCGCCTTCCTGACCATGCTGCATGCGCTTTGGCAGCGAAAACTGAATCTCGCGGCCATGATCGATGCGCTTTTGCAGACGGTACGCACCACCTCGATGGTGTTTCTGATTCTGATCGGCGCACACATCTTCTCACCGTTCCTGGCGCTGAGCCGCATCCCGGTGAATCTCGCTACCGCACTGAATGACCTGGCGCTGCCGGCGCTGGGCGTGCTCGCGATTTTGGTCGTGGCCTATCTGATATTGGGCATGTTCCTGGAGGGATTCGCCATGATGGTGTTGACGGTCCCCATCGTGTTTCCCATTGTTACCGCGCTGGGATACGACCCGATCTGGTTCGGTATATTCATGGTCCTGGTGATTGAAATGGGATTGATCAGCCCGCCTGTCGGGGTCAATGTCTTTGTGGTCAAGGGCGTGGCCGAAGATGTGCCCATGGGGCGCATCTTCGCCGGCATCATGCCATTCTGGCTGGCGATGCTGGTCTGTATCGCGCTGTTGGTGGCGTTTCCGCAGATCGCACTGTTCCTGCCCAACAGCATGTACAACTGAGTTCCAGGCCGGCATTGCCGGAGCGAGGGGCGGATTTTCAGCGGCCTTTGCTGCCATAATTGCGCCTCAACAACAGCAATCGGTCAGGAATCGAAGTGTCGCTCTCGGGCAATCGCGCCATGGCTTTGTGGATGGTGTTGGTGGTGACGCCGGCGCTGTTCTCCCTGAACATGCTCATTTCGCGGCTGGTGGCCGGCTGGTTGCCGCCGGTAAATCTCACCTTCTGGCGCTGGTTTCTCACTGCGCTGTTTGCCGGCGCCCTGGTGCTGCCGGGAATAGTGCGCAGCCTGCCGGTACTCCGGCGTGAATGGCCTCGCCTGCTGCTGCTGGGCGCGATCGGCATGGCCTTGTGCGGCGTGGCTGCCTATATGGCCGGGCACACCACCAGTACGGTCAACATCGGCCTCATCTATGCCTCTGCGCCGGTGATGATGGTGCTGATGGAATGGGGATTGGGCAAGGACAGGCTCAGGGCTGCGCAGATTGGCGGCATCGCGCTTTGCGTGCTGGGCGTACTGGCCATTGTCTGCCGCGGCGATCCGCGCGCATTCGCCCAGCTGAATTTTGTGGCCGGCGATCTCTGGGCACTGGCGGGCGCGATCGGTTGGGCACTGTATGCCTATCTATTGCGGCACATGCCGAGCGAGCTTGATTTTTCGGTGCGCTTTCCAGCACTCTGCGCAGGCGGTGCGCTTGCCATCGCACCTTTTGCCTTGATTGAAGGTCTGAGCACAGGAGGGCTGCCATTCACACGGGAAAGTATTGCCATGCTGGCCTTGATCGTCATAGGCGCCTCCTACGCCTCCTACGTTGCCTACGCCGCGCTGCAGCGCATGAGCAGTGTGTCCTTCGCCGGACTGGCGGTCTACGTGTCGCCTTTCTATGCGGCGCTCTACGGCTGGCTGTTCGTGAATGAGTCGCTGCAACTTTTTCATCTCGCCGGCGCGGTCATGGTGCTTGCCGGCGTGTGGTTTGCCAGCCGTCACACGGTCGAGCGCGCAGCGCCCCTGCCGGCATGACGAGGCCCGCAGCGGGCGAAGAGCGTTTCATGCGCGAGGCTCTGCAGCTTGCGGAGCGGGCGGCAGCCTCGGGTGAGGTGCCGGTGGGTGCGCTCGTTGTCAAGGATGGGGAAATCCTGGGTAGCGGCTGGAACGCGCCGATATCGACACATGATCCGAGCGCGCATGCGGAGATCCGCGCCTTGCGTGATGCCTCGGCGCGCCTTGGTAATTACCGGCTGCCCGAGTGCGACCTGTACGTCACCCTGGAGCCCTGCCTGATGTGCAGCGGCGCCATCATGCATGCGCGCGTGCGCCGGGTGTTCTTCGGCGCGGCGGACGCCAAGACCGGTGCCTGTGGCAGTGTGCTCGATGTGTTCGCCGAGGCCAGGCTGAATCACCACACTGCGGTGACTGGCGGTCTATTGTCGGAATCCTGCAGCGCCATGCTGTCCGCATTTTTCGCGGCCCGGCGTGGTAGCGCGCGCTGAGCCCATGATGCGCATTGAAATCTCCCTGCCGGAGCAATCCCTGGTCTTGCTGGACGAGTCAGGGGCGAGCCTGCGGCGTTACGCGGTCTCCACCGCGAAAGCCGGCGCCGGCGAGATGAGCGGCAGCCATTGCACGCCGCGCGGCAACCATGTCATTCGCGCCAGGATCGGCGCCGGACAGCCGGAGAACACCGTGTTCGTGGGACGGCGGCCCACCGGCGAAATCTGGACGCAGGAACTCTACGCAGCATTCCCCGGCCGCGACTGGATCCTGACCCGCATACTCTGGCTCTCGGGTTGCGATCCGGGCTTCAACCGGCTGGGCACTGTGGATACCATGCGGCGTTACATCTATATTCATGGCAGCCACGCATTGGCACGCATGGGCGAGCCGGGGTCGATCGGCTGCATACGCATGCGCAACGCGGATATCATCGAACTGTTCGACCGGGTGCCCGCGGGCACGCCGGTGAATATCCTGGATACCTGAGGGCCGGCCCTCGCAATCGATGCATTCCCGACATGGCTGATTCCCTTCCCGAAATAAGCATCCCGGAGACCGAGATCGAGTTCATCCCGATCCGCGCGCAGGGCGCGGGCGGCCAGAATGTGAACAAGGTTTCCAACGCTGTCCACCTGCGCTTTGATATCCGCGCATCCTCCCTGCCTGAGGAGTTGAAGGCAAGCCTGATGCGCCTCTCCGATCAGCGCGTCAGCTCCGAGGGGATCATTGTCATCAAGGCACAGCAATACCGCAGCCTGGAGAAGAACCGGGGCGAAGCGCTGTCCCGCCTGCTCGATCTGGTGGCGCGCGCTGCCCACGTTCCCAAGCCAAGGCGGGCGACCAAGCCCTCCCGGTCTGCAAAGAAGCGGCGCGTGGACAGCAAGGTCAGGCGCGGGCAGATCAAGGCACTGCGCGGCCGGGTGACAGATTAATTCAGGGGGAGCGCGGGCAGAGCAACAAGCTGTCGACCGTAATTATTTCATTATTGAATTAAAAACTTCTGTTTGCTTATGCCAATACTGGTTAAAAATTATAAAAGTTAGTCTTTCAAATTATCCGGCGGCAAATATCCGGCTGGACGCTGGCAATCAATTGCCAAACAGCGCGCGTATGGCCTCCACGCCGGGGCGCGGCATGACACCCTTCTCGGTGATGATCGCGGTGATCAATGCCGCCGGGGTGATATCGAACGCGGGATTGGCCACGGTCACCCCCTCCGGTGCCCAACGATTGCCGCCGTAACCAGTGACCTCGTCGGCGTGGCGCTGCTCGATGGGGATGGCCGAACCATCGGCGAGACTGGTATCAAAGGTAGACAGCGGCGCGGCCACATAGAAGGGTATGTCATGATGTGCGGCAAGCACGGCCAAGGAATAGGTGCCGATCTTGTTGGCGGTGTCGCCATTGGCGGCGATGCGGTCGGCGCCGACAATGACCATGTCTACTTTGCCTCTAAAACTAACTTCGGTTTGAAACCCCGCCCTTTAGGGCGGGGGGAGCCGCCCCCGGCCTGAAGGCCGGGGTTTCGGGGGCTGAGCGTTTTGGGATGGGATGCAAACCCCTTCCAAAACATGTTAGATCGACAGGCCTGAAGGCCTGTCGCTAATTTCTTGCTGCGCGCCTTGTGAATTTGCCCGGCTATTATAGGGGCCGGACCCGCTACCCATGCCCGAACCAGCCCTCATCCAGGTACTTGACTGGAATCATGCCGAAGCGCGTGCGCGCCAGGTGCGCAATGCCGTATTCATCATCGAGCAGAAGGTGCCGGTGGAGCTGGAATGGGATGAATGGGATTTGTTGAGCGAGCATGCATTGGCACTGGATGCGCGTGCAGAACCCATAGGCACGGCGCGCCTGCTGCCTGACGGTCACCTGGGCCGCATGGCAGTGCTCGGCCCCTGGCGCGGCCGCGGCATCGGGCGGGCTTTGGCGCTGGCTTTGCTCAGCCGCGCACGGGAGCGTGGTATGCGAAGAATTGAATTGCATGCGCAGACGCATGCCATCGGCTTTTACCGTGCGCTGGGCTTCACGGAGTTTGGCGCGCCATTTGACGAGGCGGGCATCCCGCACATCGCCATGGCACTCGAACTTAAATAATTGCGAATCGGTGGCTGACGGTGCCGATGACTTCGCCGCCCGCGCTGAAGCTGCGCTCGTGAAACTCCACCGCGCCGTCACTGGCGATTCGCAATACGCTTGAACAGCGGGTGCCATATACCCCATCGCGAATGCGGATGGCCGATGCCCTGCGTTCGCGCTCAAGGCCGATGCCGGTCGAGGGCAGTTCGCCCTCGGCCGCCTGTTCCTCATCGGCCAGCAGTTGAAAATGGTCTTCGGCGGCAAATGGCCTGTCGATCAGGCGCTCCAGCCAGGCACGACCGCGAATGACCTTGGGCCAGGGTTCGTTGAGCAGGTGGTTGGAAAGTCCGAGCACGCCAGGTGTTACCTCCTGTACGCCGTCGGCCCGATTGGAATAAAACCACATTCCGGTTTCATCCCCGGCCAGCAGACTGAAGCCGTTGAAGCGGCCGGCACCCGGCGCAATGCTTGCCAGATATTCACGCGGTGATTGCCTGCCGAGCAGGAAATCCCCCACCAGCGCGCCGCGTGAAGGCGCGTCATCCTTGCGCGAGGGCGGATCGCGATAGTTGGTAATTGCCGCAAAGCGAGCGTTGCGCGCTACGCCGAGCCAGGTGCCGCCTGCCTGCAGGTCGCGTCCGGCCAGAATATCGGGATGATCTGTCCACCAGTCGGCGGCGAGCGCGGGGCGGGCAAACAACTCGTCGCGGTTGGCCGCCACCTGCAGCGTGATGCCGGGACGGGCGCGGTGCGCAAGCAGGATGAGGCACATGCTGCGAGCGCCGCTACAAGGGCCTGAAGAGCTCGGTCATCCGCCTTGCATCCGCGCCGAGCAATTCCGCGAAGCGCAGGCGTTGCAATTGCGCATCCATCACCGCGAGGAAGGCATCGGCGTCAACGACACCTTCGTAGACTTCCATCCAGGTTTCCGGCTTGTCACGCCGGCACTGCAGGCTGCCCTGGATGCCGGTCAATGCAGCCAGGGAGCGCTGCAGTTCCTCCGCGACCGGGCGCACCCGGCCTGCGTCCTCAGCCGCCACTTTGTAATAGATGTAGATGCTGAAGGCCATGGCTTGTTCAGGTGATAGCGTAGGGCAGGGATTCAAAGCGCAACACAGGACCCTCCGGTGATTTGAGGTGCACCGTCGAATTCTCGCGGCTCGTCTGTTGCGTCACCGCGAGGATGTCACAGCCGCCGTCCGGCGCGGGCTGTGCATTCACCACCAGGCCGCTCGCCTGAGCACCGAAGTCCTCGCTGTAGAGCGCGTCACCCGGCGCCGCCTCGCCCTCCAGGTGGGCGCGGTACATGCGGCGCTTCACCTTGCCCAGGTAATGGGTTCGCGCGACGATCTCCTGGCCGGGGTAGCAGCCTTTCTTGAAACTGACGCCGCCAATCAGTTCGAGATTCACCATCTGCGGGGTCAACTGATCCTGGGTCGCGGCCGTGATCATTGGGAGGCCCTGCGAGATTTCCATCCATTGCCAGACACCGGTGCCCACCGGTGTAAAGCGGCGGCTGAGCAGGGGCCAGGCTTGCTGCGCGCCATCCACATCAAGCACCAGCAACTTGCGCCCTACGGGCATAGCAAATACCTGCATGCCTGCCGGTTCCGCAGCCGCCAGTATTTCCGGGAGCGCGTCGGCGCAGGCAGGGCCCGCCAGTCCCAGCAGCACTTGTTCTTCGCCGATCCCGGCGATGCTCACCTTGGAGCGCAATACAAACATGGATAGACGCTTGCGAATCGCGGCCGCAATGTCCGCCGACAGCAGCATCAAATAGCCATCGGTCGCGCGGAGCAGGATAAACGAGGCGAGCATGCGGCCCTTGGGCGTGCAATAACTCCCCAGGCAGGCGCTACCCGTGGCGATGGCCTTTACATCGCAGCTCAGTTGCCCCTGCAGGAAGCTCTCTGCGTCCTCACCGCCGAAGCGCAATGCCGTCAAGTGGGAGAGATCGGCAAGCACGTTCGCGGCGTCCGCAGCCTGCCACTCCGCCTGCGAATGGCCGAAATTGCACACCACGCCGGATTCGATGCGTGCGCCAAATTGTTGGAGGGTATCTGACCAGCGGGGATTTATAGGCATCGGGTTATTATACGGGCTGCGCACTCCGGTATTTTCAATTCCCCTTCGCATGTTGGCTCGCCTTCGCTATTTTTTTCTCGTTGTGATGGCGTGCGCCATCGTGTTTTGTGCCTGGCTGGTGGCGCTTGCTGTTCTGCCGCTGCGACTGCCGGCGCAGAACCTGGAATTCTCCATAGAAGCGGGCAGTTCCCTGCGGTCGGCCACCCGGCAGATGGCTGAAGCCGGGGTTCCGGTTTTTGAATCCCATTTCAAGCTGATGGCGCGCCTCGCCGGCAAGGACGCGCAGATCCAGGCCGGCAGCTATGAACTGGCGCAGGGCGCCAGCGCCTGGGACCTGCTGCGCAAGCTCAGCACCGGCGATATGCTGCTCATCGACGTGCTGTTTGTGGAGGGCTGGACTTTCGCACAGATGCGCGCGGCCCTGGACGCGAGGAGCGATATCCGTCATGACACGCGGGGCTGGAGCAACACGCAGATCATGGCGCAGTTGGGTGCGCCGCCGGGCATCCCGGCGGAAGGGCAGTTCTTTCCCGAGACCTACCGGCTGACCAAGGGCGAGTCAGATCTGAAAATACTGGCACGTGCGCACCGGTTGATGGGCTTGAGGCTGGAAGCGGCCTGGGCCGAGCGCCATGAGGGGCTGCCGGTCAAAAGCGCGTACGAGGCGCTGATTCTCGCCTCCATCGTGGAAAAGGAAACCGGTGATCCCTCCGAGCGTCCCACCATCGCCGGCGTGTTCAGCAACCGGCTGCGCATCGGCATGCGCCTGCAGACCGATCCGAGCGTGATCTATGGTATGGGAGATCGATTTAAAGGCAATATCCGCAAGGCCGATCTGCAACGTGACACGCCGTTCAACACCTACACGCGCGCCGGCCTGCCGCCGCATCCCATTGCCATGCCGGGAATGGAGGCCCTGCGCGCGGCGGTGCAACCGGCGAAAACCGACGCCATCTACTTTGTATCGAAGGGCGACGGCAGCCACCAGTTTTCGCGGACGCTGGATGAGCACAACCGCGCCGTGGCACGCTACCAGCTCAAAAAACGCCCCTGAGCCGCACAGTCGCTGCGCAGCCGCAGTGCTGCTGCAGTGCTGCCGCAGTTCTGCATCAGCGCAGGATCTGGTCGTAGATGAGTTTCAGGTTCAGGGCAATGATCGAGAGGGCGGTGGTGACCGCCAGCGTAGTGACCCAAAGCGGCGCGATCAATTCCCCCATCTTGCGTTTGTCCGCGGTGAACATCACCAGCGGTACCACGGCAAACGGCAACTGCAGGCTGAGAATGACCTGGCTGAGGATGAGAAGCTGTGCCGTGCCCTTTTCCCCGTACCAGATGGTCACGATGGCCGCGGGAATGATGGCGATGCCGCGGGTCAGCAGGCGGCGCGCCCAGCCCGGCAGGCGGATGTTGAGGAAGCCCTCCATGACGATCTGGCCGGCCAGCGTGGCGGTGACCGTGGAATTGATGCCGCAGCAGAGCAGGGCGATGCCGAACAGCGTGGGCGCAATGGCCGAGCCGAGCAAAGGCGCCAGAAAGGAATGCACCTGCTGCAATTCGGTGATATCGGTTTTTCCCACCTTGTTGAAGGTCGCGGCGGCGAGAATCAGGATCGAGGCATTGATCAGCAGCGCGAACATCAGCGCGATGGTCGAATCCCAGGTGGCCAGCGTAATCGCCTCGCGCTTCTCGGCGACGCTGCGGCCGAAGCGCCGCGTCTGTACCACGCCCGAATGCAGGTAGAGGTTGTGGGGCATGACCGTGGCACCGAGTATCCCCATCGCCAGGTACAGCATGTCCGGGTTGGTGAGAATTTGGGTGGTGGGCGCGAATCCGCGGATGACGGCCCCCCAGTCCGGATCGGCCATCAGTATCTGGATGCCGAAGCAGACGGCGACCACGCCCAGTAGCGTGACAATTAAGGCTTCGACCCAGCGGAAACCCAGGTTCTGCAGCCAGAGGATCAGGAACACATCCAGTGCCGTGATCAACACGCCGATTTCCATCGGGATGCCGAACAGCAGGTTGAGGCCGATGGCGGTGCCGATGACTTCGGCCAGATCGGTGGCGCAGATCGCCACCTCGGCGAGAAACCAGAGGGGCCAGGCAATGGCGCGCGGAAAGGCATCGCGGCAGGCCTGCGCCAGATCACGCCCGGAAGCAATGCCAAGGCGCGCGCAAAGGGCCTGCAGCAGGATTGCCATCATGTTCGAAAGCAGGGCGATGGTCAGCAGCGTGTAGCCGAAACTTGCTCCGCCGGCGAGCGAGGTCGCCCAGTTGCCCGGGTCCATATAGCCCACGGCAACCAGATAGCCCGGGCCGAGAAACGCGCTCAGCTTGCGCCAGAAGGGGCCAGCGGGGCGGGTGGGGATGGAGCCGAAAACCTCGGCGAGCGACGGTCGGCCACGCTCGCGCAACCAACCGCCCTGCGTGGCGTCTTCATTCACCGTCGATGGCATGGATATCTGCCTGAAATTCACAATCGTTGAGCACGGCGGAATCTAGACCACTTGCAGCGGCTTTGCAACGCTTTGTGTCGCGCGGTGTCGTGCGGTGCCGTGCTGTTTGTCGAAAATAATTCCGCACGGATATCGTGTGATCGCAGGAACTGCCTCAGGCAATTGCCGGTTTGCTCACCGCGGTGACTGCCTCGCGGTTATCATTCGCTCTGACATTCAAGCGGCGCATTCAGCATCGCTGGCACGCGAGACACGCGCGCTATAAATCCGCGTTTCAGAATCAGATTCAGGAGCAGGGCGTTGGCGAGTCGCGGCAAATTCATTACCCTGGAGGGCGTCGATGGCGCGGGCAAGAGCAGCCATGTCGAATGGATTGCCGGGCGCCTGCGCGCGCGTGGCCATCCCCTGATCGTGACCCGGGAGCCCGGCGGCACGCCACTGGGCGAGAAACTGCGGGCATTGCTGCTGGGCGAGGCCATGCACCTGGAAACCGAGACCCTGCTGATGTTTGCGGCGCGCCGGGAGCATATTGCACAAGTGATCGAGCCGGCGCTGGCGCGCGGTGACTGGGTGTTGTCGGACCGTTTCAGCGATGCCAGCTTTGCCTACCAGGGAGGCGGACGGGGGCTGGCAGAGGACCGGATCAAGGTGCTGGAGGACTGGGTGCAGCAGGGCCTGAATCCCGATCTGACGCTGTTTTTCGACCTGCCGGTGGAGATCGCCAGGCAGCGCCTGAGCGCCAGCGGCAACCCGCCGGACCGTTTTGAAAAGGAAGATCTGGATTTCTTTCAGCGCGTGCGCGAAGCCTATCTGGCGCGGGCAGGCAAGGCATCAGTCAGGATAAAAGTCATTGATTCCAGCAGGACAGTGAATGATATTCGTGTGAAACTTGAAAAAATAGTTTTATCTATTTGATCTTATGTATAAATGGCAAGAAGAAACCCTGCAATCCCTGTATGCCAGAGGCCCGCGCCTGGCCCATGCGATTCTCATCCAAGCGGCTGAAGGAACAGGCCTATTTGAGTTTTCCATGAGCTGGGCCGAGGCCCTGTTGTGCGAATCGCCGCCGCCAAGTGGTCTAGCCTGCGGGGTATGTCCTGCCTGCCGTTGGTTTGCCAGCAGCAACCATCCGGATTTTCGCCTGGTGCAGCCGGAGAGCCATGCCCTTGAGCCCGAGCCGGACGAGGAAGCGAAACCCCAGACCGCGCGGGAACGGGAAAAGAAAAGTGACCAGATCAAGATCGACCAGATACGGGAATTGCAGACCTTCCTGAACGTGGGCACGCACCGGGCCGGCAGACGGGTGGTGCTGGTGCATCCGGCGGAGGCCATGAATACGGCCACCCAGAACGCACTGCTGAAGAATCTGGAGGAGCCGGGCCCGCAGACTATATTCCTGGTGGCAAGCACACAGCCGCACCGGCTGCTGCCCACGGTGCGCAGCCGCTGCCAGGTTGTCGACCTGCCCGGTCCCGCCCCGGATGCCGCACTGCATTGGTTGCGCGGGCAAAACGTGGGGGCGGCCGAATATCTGCTGGCCATGGCTGGTGGCGCGCCTTTGCTGGCGCTGGATATGGCGGCAAGGGCGGAATTCCTGAACCAGCTCGCGGATCACCTGTCCAACCCGCGCATGAACGCGCTGGCGGTCGCTGCGTCGTGCCAGCGGGCGGCACCGGTCGAGGTGGTGAGCGCCCTGTATCGCTGGTGCTATGACCTGCTCTCCTGCCGGCTGGCGGGCCGGGTTCGTTATCATCTGGCACATGGCGATGAACTGGCTGCGCTGGCCGCGAATTGCCCGCCGAAGCGCATCGCGGCCTACCTCCACCAGGTTTCAAGCGCGCGGGCGCTGGCCGAGCATCCGCTCAATCCGCGCCTGTTCATGGAAGATTTGCTGCTTGGCTATGCGGCCATGATTGACGGCGGATCCGCAATCCGCGATTCGCGGCTTGCTCGATGAAAAAGGGATTTTGAATGCTGGTTGATTCCCATTGCCACCTGGATTTTCCCGAATTCGAGGGAAAACTCGCGGATATGCGCGCCGCCATGGCGCAAAACGGCGTGACGCATGCCCTGTGCATTTCCACCACGCTGGCGGGCTTTCCCGGGGTGCTGGCCATCGCCGAGCAGCACAGCAATTTCTGGTGCTCGGTCGGCGTGCACCCGGACACTGAAGGCGCCGAGGAGGCCACACAGGCCGAGCTCGTTGCGCTGGCCGCGCATCCCAAGGTGGTTGCGATCGGCGAGACCGGGCTGGACTACTTTCGATTGCAGGGCGACCTGGAATGGCAGCGGGAACGCTTCCGCCGCCACATCCGCGCGGCACGCGAAGTCGGCAAGCCTCTTGTCATACATACCCGCGCTGCGGTGGATGACACGCTGCGGGTGATGCGCGAGGAGGACGCCGGCAAGGCGGGCGGCGTGCTGCACTGCTTTACCGAGAGCCTGGAAATGGCGCGCGCCGCCATCGACATGGGCTTTCATATTTCCTTCTCCGGCATCGTCACCTTCAAGAATGCGCGCGACCTGAAGGAAGTGGCGCGCGTGCTGCCGCTGGAGCGCATCCTGGTGGAGACCGATTCCCCCTACCTCGCGCCGGTCCCGCACCGGGGCAAGGTGAACCAGCCGGCGCTCGTAAAGCACGTCGCCGAGGAGGTGGCGCGCCTGCGCGGCGACAGTTTCGAGAATATTGCCCGCGCCACCAGCGAGAATTTTTTCCGGCTGTTTCCGCTGGCGCGGCCGGTGGATGCCGTCGCTTGAGCATGCGTCGTCCCGCTATCTTCATTGCGCTGGCAATTTTCGCCTCACCGGTTTTCGCGCAACTGGATCCCGAACGGATGTTGCGCGCCGCCGAACTGAACGATGTGGCGTTCATCAGCGAGGCACTGAAGCGCGGCGCCGGGGTGGATACTTCCGATGAGCATGGCAACACGCTGTTGATGGCCGTGGCGGCGCAAGGACATATTGAACTGGCGACATTTCTTATTTCGCAGCGCGCAAAAATCAATAATCGCAATGCCTTTGGCGATACCCCGCTGATGGCGGCGGCCCACCACGGCAAGCTGGACATGGCGCGCCTCCTGATCGCCAGCGGCGCGGAAGTCAATCCCGAGGGCTGGACGCCCATGCACTACTGTGCCTGGCAGAACCACGTTGATATCTGCTCGCTGCTGATCGACGTGCGTGCCAGACTCAATGTGCGCTCGCCCAATGGCACCACGCCGCTGATGATGGCAGTGCGCCAGGGAAGCACGGAGGCGGTGCGCATGTTGCTCGCGCACCGCGCCTCGACTAACCTGGAGAATCAGGACGGTGAAACTGCGCTTTCCTGGGCGATACGCGACCGGCGCAACGAAATCATCCGCTTGTTGAAGGAGGCGGGGGCCGTGGAGACCAAGGCGCCCGCCGCGAAAGACCATGGCGCTTGAAGCGGTGTGGATGCCAATGCCGGCCATGGCGCAGCGTGGACTGAACAGGGGAGAGTGGCATGGCCAGTGAAGCAGGGGCATACGAAGTCGATATCGAAGAGGTGGAATACCTGCGCCACGGCGAGACGGTATTGATGGCGCGCGTGTTCAAGCCGCGCGGTACCGGGCCGTTTCCGGCGGCGGTCGAAATGCATGGCGGGGCCTGGGTGATGGGTGACCGCAAGAACAACGATGACATCAACCGGCCAGTCGCCAGCGGCGGCGTGGTGATCGCGGCGCTGGATTTCCGCTCACCGCCCGAGGGCTGTTACCCGGCCTCGGTTGCCGATGTCAATTTTGGTATCCGCTGGCTGAAGGCCAATGCGGCGCGTTTCCATACGCGAGCAGAGTGGGTGGGGAGCATGGGCACTTCCAGCGGTGGGCACCTTGCCGCGCTCGCCGCGCTGCGGCCGGATGATCCGCGCTATTCGGCAATTCCCGGACCGCAGGGTGTTGATGCGCGCGTGCGCTATTGCATAACGCTTTGGCCGGTGATCTGCCCGCTGGGGCGCTACCGTTATGCAAAACGGCGGCAGGCCGAAGGCAATCCGATTCAGGTGCGCAGCGACCAGATCCGCAGCCAGGACCTTTACTGGGGCAGCGAAGACGCGATGGGCGAGGGCAGCCTGGTGCAGGCGCTGGAGCGCGGTGAGAAGCTGGAACTGCCGGAGATGCTTTACCTGCAGAATTCGCTGGACGAGCTGCACCCGCGCGAAAATGCCGAGCAGTTCGTCAGTGCGTTTCGCAAAGCGGGCGGCAAGCTGCAGATGGAGTGGTTCGAAGGCAATGCCTACGACCTGGTGCGCACCGCGCCCGAATCGCCGGAAGCACGGCGCATGGTGGCGAAGATCATCGAGTTTGCCGCCGGACAGGCGCGCTGAGCATTGATGCCGGCGCTCTGACCGGTGGATATCCAGCTATAAAACTTTAACTTTCATTTATTGAAATGACCGGCTGGCATGGCTTAGAGGCAATAGCGGTTATCCAATTAGATAAACGACATGCTCAGGCAGCGTGCTTTTTCGCGCGCATGGCAGCACGCAGTTGCTGTGTTGCGGCGGCGTTCAATGACATGCCCTCGGGCTCGATGACCACACCGTACAGTTCCCGCGCAGCCTGCAGCGACACATAGCCCTGGCGCACATCGTCAAGCACCTTTTCGGCCGGGCGCTTGAGAGGCGAGCCGAATCCACCGCCGCCGCCGCCGCGCACCATGACTTTGTCATTGAGGCGCAAGAGCTGCGAGGGCACCTTGGCGTTGGGCAGTTTGTCCTGGCGCACCCCGCCCACCTCCAGTTCGACCTTGTTGGCCATGCCGTCCAGTCCGCCCTGCAGGCCCCAGGGCGCGCAGTGGGCGCGGTCGATGGTTGAATTGATGGTGAGATCCTGCAGCGAGCGCACCGAACGTTCGGCGCCTATGCCGCCGCGGAACTCCCCCGCGCCGCCGGAATCGGGAACCAGGCGGAAGTAGTCCATCATTACCGGATACTTTGCTTCCACCATCTCGACCGGGCTGGTGTGGGTATCACCGTCATTCATCGCCACGGTGGCGCACATGCCATCCTCGGTCATTTTGGCGCCCCAGCCGCCGCCGGTATGGCCCACGGTACCGATGAAAAAGCGGCCGTCCTTGCGCGACAGCCCGGTGCAACCGCACAGGATCAGGCAGGCATGGTGACCGGCAATCACCCGGTCGGGGATGGCCGGGGCCAGCGCTTTGAACACCGTGTCCACCACGGTCATGGGGTAAGTCATCCACAGCCGCATGGGCGCCGGGCGCAGCGCGCTGATAAAGCGTCCCGGCGGTACGATGATTTTCAGCGGCCGGAAGCTGCCCTCGTTGATGGGGTAGTCGGTGGGCGAGGTCAGGCACTTGAAGGCCACCTGCGCGCAGGCCACGCCTGTGGAAGGACCGGAATTGTAGAAGCCGCGCACCTGAGCGCCCACGCCGCTGAGGTCGATGGTCATCTCGCCGTTTTCGATCACTACTCTGACCTTGACCGGCACCCGCTTGCCGATGTCGATGCCGTCATCATCCATGAAGGATTCGGCCTCGTAGATGCCGTCACCAATCGAGCGCATGCGCGCGCGCGCCGCGCGCTCCGACTGGTTGAGGATTTCGTCAATGGCGTCCAGCACCGGCAAGCGGCCATAACGGCGGATGAGTTCCAGATAACGCCGCTCACCGGTCAGCACCGCGGTGATTTGTGCACGCAGGTCGCCCTGGGCGCGCTCAGGGATGCGCACATTCATCATGATCACATCAACCAGGTCCTGGTTGAGCTTGCCAGCGCTTTGCAGCTTCATGATGGGAATCTGCAGGCCCTCGGAATAAATATCCGTGGTGAAGCCATTCAGCACGCCGCCGATATTGAGCCAGTGCGCCATGCAGCAGGAAAACCCGACCAGGTGGCCCTCGTGGAACAGCGGCATGGTGAGCGTGACGTGGTTCAGGTGACTGCCGGTGAGGTAGGCGTCGTTGGTGATGAGGATGTCACCGGGTTTCATTCCCTCGTAGCCAAAATGCGCGATCTTGGCCCTGATGGTTTCGGCCATGCCGCGGATGAACATCGGCAAGCCCAGGCCGATGGACACGGTTTCTCCCTTGGGGGTAAAGAGGCCCACAGTGAAATCCAGCGCCTCGGAAATGATGACGTTGTAGGCGGTGCGCATCAGGTTGGTTTTCATGTCGCCGGTGACCGCCATGACGCCGTTGCGCACGATTTCGGTGAGTATCGGGTCCGCGCGTGTCGGGCCTTTGCGAACGTTGGTTTTTCTTGCCATCATTTCATCCTGTGGGTTGGGGCGGCGCCGGCAGCGGCTTTCGCTATTGATTTGATTGTAATAGGCGCGGGCGGGGAATGCTCGTGTGCAGCCGGCAAGCCTGATAAAGTTGCGCGGCCTGCCAAATGGTCAGATGGTGCCTGCGTAAAACTGCAGTCAGCTTACGTTTCGCGGTATCTCGAAATCCTCTGAATCCTGGAATCACGCATGCCCCTGAGGCCGCCGGAAAACGAATCCATCCTTGCCTCGCTGCGCCGTATGGCACTCATCGGCCCGGATGAGGTTCCAGCAATTGAAGCGCTCACCGGCGGGATTTCCTCTTTGATTGTGCTGGTGCAGTCGCGGCGCGGCCCGCTCTGCCTGAAACGGGCCTTGGCCAAACTCAATGTGGCCGCCGACTGGCGTGCGCCTGTGGAACGCAGCAATGCCGAGGTGGACTGGATACGCCTGGTGGAAAAACTCCTTCCCCGGGCCGTCCCGCGGATTCTGGGCCATGACCCGGAGGGCCTGAGCTTTGCCATGGCGTATATCGATCCGGAAACACATCCGGTGTGGAAGGCGCAACTGCGGGACGGACATATTCATGTAAGCACGGCATCGCAACTGGGAGAACAGTTGGCCGTCATTCACAACGCCACTGCCGGGCGCGCGGACCTCGCGAGGCAGTTCGCCAATGACGAGGCGTTTTCAGCCTTGCGGCTGGACGCTTATTTCCTCGAGGCGGGCCGCAGGAATCCGGTCGACTCGCAGCTGTTGACGGCGCTTGTTGAACGCACCGTCGGAAACCGGCTGGCTTTGATACACGGTGATGTCAGTCCGAAGAACATACTGGAGGGCGCGGACGGTCCTATCATTCTGGATGCCGAGACCGCCTGTTATGGCGATCCGGCGTTTGATCTTGCGTTCTGTCTCAATCACCTTCTCTTGAAGTGTGTGTGGAGGCCGCCGCATATCCGCGATTACCTGCGCTGTTTCGAAGCCTTGCGCAACAGCTACCTTGCCAGAGTGGGATGGGAATCCTCCGCGGACCTGGAAGCGCGTGCCTGTAATCTGCTCGGTGGCCTGTTGCTCGCGCGTGTTGATGGCAAGTCTCCGGTGGAATACATCACTGCAGATGCGCCCAGGGCACGCATCAGGGGCTTTGCGCTGCAACTGCTGCGCGCCCCGATGGATTCGCTGGCGCAGATTCAAGCCCGTTGGGGTGAAATCTGGGGATGATGGAGATTTGAGCGCTTGGTAAAATCCGGGTTCCGGATAGCGATATCATGGGCATTCGACGGAATGCTGAAGTTGACTTTCAGATCCGCTGCCCGAGAGCAGGAAAAAAGGGGGTGAGCAGTGAAACCGCGTGGTGAACGATTGGCATGTTCTCTGAGAAGCCTGGATGGATCGGTCGGGGCATACTCGGTGTATCCCGGCGATGCCCCCAAGTCGGTGGCGAAGATCGAAGACGTTGTCTGGAGTACTCCCCCGCAGAAGGATGTTTTCGAATGCGCGTTTTCCGTTATCGGCGAGATGGGGATGACCGGGCGTATTCTGATATTGAACACCTACCAGTGGCGGGCACTCAGCCAGGCGAAGCTGGAATCGCATTTTTATGGCGCCATACTCTGGGGTGGCAACCCGATGAAGGTGGTCGAAGACGCGCAGATGATGGCCAAGCGCGGCTAAAGCTTGGTGTCGCCGCCTCAGCGCGGCAA
>JBCKLP010000019.1:0-24231 GCA_038903735.1 Burkholderiales bacterium
TTCCACGTGCTCGGTGATCGGTGCAATAGCCGGGACCTTGAAGCGTCGGCTGAGATCGGCAATCGCCTGGCGCTGATTGCTGAGGATACCGGCTTGAGTGACTATGTAGGCTTGGACGCCCAGCGCGGCGCCGCGTTTGAAGGCCGCCTCGATATCCGCGGCCTGCCGCACCTCGATAGGGGTGACGCGGATTTTCAGGCGCGCGGCGGGTACCTCCATTTCCTTCGCTTCCGCAACGCTGCCGCGATTGGTCGGATCGACCAGTACGACCACGTTCGCGACGCGCGGAAACGCTTCTTGCAACAGTTGCAGCCGCTTCGCCGTGAGCTCGCGCGCGAGGCTCGTCAAACCCGTGACATTGCCGCCGGGGCGTTGCAGGCTCGCGGCGAGCCCGGCGCCCACGGGATCCGAAACGAAAGTGAACACGATCGGCAAGATCTTGGTTCTGTCGGCGAACAGGCTGGCGGACGCGTCCCCGGTGGCCAGCAGAAGATCCGGCCGGGCCGCAAGCAGCTCGTCGGCCAGGCCCGCATGGGCCTGCGCGGCGCCATCGGCGTAGCGCGCATCGATGACATAATCGCGCCCTTCGACCCAGCCCAGCGCGGCCATGCCGTCACGAAACGCGGCGCGCCGGCCGGTGTCGTTGTCGAAATTCACCCCGGAGAGATAGCCGATGCGCCGCATACGTTGCTGCTGCGCCAGGCAAGCAAATGGAAGGAGTAGCGGCGCGAGTGCGCCGGCGCCTGCGGCCATCACCAGTTTGCGTCGCGTGATCATTTCTTCGCGTCTCCGTCGGGTGTATACAAAGTCAGATATACAAAGTCAGATATTGACATGGACTACGAATCACCACATATGAATGCGACGCGGGCATTTACCGATTGTAGTGATAACGGCACTGGGCGATGAATATCTCGCCCCTTTCGACCTTTGCGACCGTGTGGATTAGTCGAAGATCCAAAGTACGTAATTCCGTGCAATGATTTTAGCCGGTGATTCATTCGATCACCCGGTCGGCGCGACCACGCGCACAGAGAATCAGGAATCGCTCTGGCCTCTGCGCAGCACCGTGGAGGAAAAACGTCGCGCCGAGATGACCCGGGTCACGCCGATGCGCCGCATTGAAAGCAATGCCTTGTCTCCAGTGACGAGATAATCAGCATCGGATGCGGCGGCCATCGCAATAAGGTAGGCGTCGCCCGGATCGGGGGAGTTCATGGCGTCGGGCAGGTTTTTGAGCAGCACCTGCGCCGATCGCAGGCCATTAACCATCCTGCCAACGCCGCCGCGCGGGAGACTGCGCGCGAGCTTCGGGTAGCGCGCGGCCCGCTTGAACTCGTCGATCTGCTCCGTGCTGGTCGCCAGCCTGAATCGGCCGGCAAGCCAGGCGTCGACGATTCTGGAGGGCGGACTGCTTGCGTCCCGCAACGCGCTGAGCAGAATGTTGGTGTCGACTATGACAAGCACTTGCTAGCGCGGTTTGCGCGCGTGGGCCAGCGCTTGCGTCACCAGCGTCTCGAAACGGGCCTGCGTGAGCTTTCCCGTGCGCGCCCGGATTTCCTTCAGCGTTTCTGCAAAATCCTTGCGCGACTCGGGTCGGCGCGCAAGCTTGCGTTTTTCCTCCGGAAGCAGGGTGGCGGCGAGTTTCGCCTGCACCGCCTCCTGGACAAAGCGGGAAAGGTCGCCCTTGCGTCCACCAACGTGACCGAGATAGGAACGCAGCGCCGCGTCCGTCTCCTGGGAAACCTTCAACGACCAGCGCACCGAATCTTCCATGAATAGCCTCTCCGCTATAATTGCGTGGACACATAGACACACATGTGCCCATATTATCGGAAGCGCGCCCCCATTGCACCCCACCCCCTGTCAAGCGGACGGGGCAAGCAATCGGAGGCCGGTGCAGCCCGCTGTTCATTCAATCACCCGGTCGGCCTGCAGCAGAACGGTCTGCGGAATCGTGAGTCCCATGGCCTTGGCGGTTTTAAGGTTCACTACCCGCTCGAACTTGGTCGGTTGCTCGATCGGCAGTTCGCCGGGCTTCGCGCCCTTGAAAATCTTGTCGACGGACGCGGCGGCGCGGCGGTAGTGGTCTACATAGGAAGGCGAATACGACATCAAGCCGCCTGCTTCCACCAACTCGGCGGATGGAGTAATGGCCGGGACTTTGGAGCGCACAAGCTGATCCGCAAGCGCTTGACGGTGCTGATGGACCCCAAGCATCCGGCGCATCCTGGCATGCTGCAGACTCTGCACGCAGCCGCAAAACAAATCAAAATCACCTTGATCCCGGTGAATGCCTCCACACCCGTGGAAATCGACAACGCCTTCGCCCGCATGCAGAAAGCACGTGCGAATGGGGTCATTGTGCTGATTAATGCCATGTACAGCCAGCAACGGCGCCAGATCGCGGAACTGGCGACAAAATCCGGGATGGTGTCGATTTATGCCGATTCCGCCTATGCGGATGCAGGCGGCATGCTGGCCTACGGCACCGTCTTTGCTGATAATTTTACCGGACCGGATCCTTTGTGGACCGGATACTCAAGGGCGCGAAGCCGGCGGAAATGCCCTTCGAACGGCCGACCCGCTTCGAACTGCTTATCAACGCCAGGTCAGCAAAAAGCATGGGCATTGCCATACCGGCGGCTCTGCTTCTCCGAGCGAACAGGGTGATTGAATAAGCTTTCCGCCTCGCGGGCAATATCCGCATGCGGACCCGTATTCCGCTTTCCTGACTGCCTGGCGCGGAACGAATCGCTTAATCACCGTTAGAATCTCCCCATGACCTCCCCGCGCGGCTCGCTGTTCCGCAAATACGCCCTGTATTTCATCGCGCTGGTGTGCAGCACGCTGATCGCGAGCAGCGCTGTGGGCCTGTATTTCAGTTACCAGGAAAGCCGGCAGAACCTTCTGGATCTGCAGCGGGAGAAAGCCGCCGCCGCCGCCTCGCGGATCGAGGCCTATATATTCGAGATCGAGCACCAGTTGGGCTGGATGCGCCTGCCGCAGATTGGCGCGACCCGCCCTGATCAGCGCCGCATTGAATATCTGAAGCTCCTGCGCCAAGTGCCTGCCATCACCGAAGTCGTCATGATCGACAAATCAGGAATCGAGCAGTTGCGCGTTTCGCGCCTCGGGATGGACGTGCTCGGCAGCAAAGCCGACCTGTCGTCCGATCCCAGATTCACCGGGGCGCGCGGCGGCAAGACCTACTTCAGCCCTGTGTATTTCCGCAAGGAGACCGAGCCTTACATGAGCATCGCGGTTGCAGGTGCCAGTGACGAGACCGGCTTCACGATCGCCGAAGTCAATCTAAAGTTCATTTGGGACGTGATCACACGCCTCAAAATTGGCGACAAGGGCTTGGCCTATGTCGTCGATTCACGCGGCCTGCTGATCGCGCACCCGGATATAAGCCGCGTGCTGCAGAAATCCGACCTGACAGAAGTACCGCAGGTGAAGGCGGCCCGCGATGCAGCCAGCGCCGGCGACACCGCTCGGGTATCGGTTGCGCGCGACTTCAAAGGCGCTGAAGTGCTCACCGCGTATGCCCTGATTCCCCAGTTGGAATGGATTGTTTTCACCGAACAGCCCTTGAGCGAGGCCAACGCGCCGGTGTTGGCCTCCCTGCAGCGCAACAGCCTGCTGCTGCTTCTTGGCCTGGTGCTCTCGACCCTGGTGGGATTGTTCGTGGCGCGACGTATGGTGCAGCCCATCCAGGCTATCCAGGCAGGTGCAGCGCGCATCGCGCAAGGCAATCTCGATCAACGAATCGAGGTAAAAACCGGGGACGAACTGGAGGCTCTGGCCAGTGAATTCAACGCCATGGCCCGGCAGCTTGCAGAATCCTATGCGGGTCTGGAGCACAAGGTGGAGGAGCGCACCCGTGATCTCAGCCGAATCACTCGCACACCAGACCGCGACCGGGGAACTGCTGAAAGCCATCAGCCAGACCACCTTCGACCTGCAATCTGTGCTGCAATCGCTGCTGGATACCGCCTGCCGAGTCTGCGCCGCCGACCAGGCAGTGCTGTTTCGTCCGGACGTGGAGGGAAATTATCGGCCTGCGGTGTATTTTGGCTACCGGGAAATGGCATCGGCGCTGGAAGAGCTGGAGACCCGCCCCCTGCGTGCCGGTCGCGATTCGGCCACCGGACGCGCCATACTGGAGAAGCGCGCGGTGCAGATCGCCGATGTCGATCAAGACCCGGATTACCAGCTACCCGCTCTACGCGGCATTCTTCATTACGCGACGCTGCTTGCAGTGCCGATGGTGCGCGACGGCGAGGGGATAGGCGTGATCACCATGATGCGCGGACCGCAGCCCCAACCCTTTACCGACAGGCAGATCGATTTGGTCACGACATTGGCCGACCAGGCAGTGATCGCCATCGAGAATGTGCGGCTGTTCCGCGAGATTCAGGAAACAAGCGCGCAACTGCAAATCGCCAACCAGCACAAGTCCGAATTCCTCGCCAACATGTCGCATGAGCTGCGTACACCGTTAAACGCCATCATCGGCTTTTCCGAGGTGCTGCAGGAGCGCATGTTCGGGGAAATGAACGACAAGCAGAGCGAGTACATCGATGACATCCACAGTTCGGGCAAGCACCTGCTGTCGCTGATCAACGACATCCTGGATCTTTCCAAGGTCGAGGCCGGGCGCATGGAACTGGACCTGGCCACCTTCCACCTGCCATCGGCCATCGACAATGCCCTGACGCTGATCCGCGAGCGCGCACAGCGGCATTTCATCACACTCTCCTCCAGCGTCGATGAGAGCCTCGGGGAAATCACCGCCGACGAGCGCAAGGTCAAGCAGATCATGCTCAATCTGCTTTCCAATGCGGTGAAGTTCACGCCCGAAGGCGGACGCGTTGACGTGCTCGCCAAGCGGGGGGAAACCATGATCGAGATTTCCGTCTCCGATACCGGCGTGGGAATTACGCCCGAGGACCAGGCAGCAGTTTTCGTCGAATTCAAGCAGGTGGGCAGTGACTACACCAAAAAATCCGAAGGCACAGGCCTGGGCCTCGCCCTGACGAAAAAATTTGTTGAATTGCACGGCGGAAAGATCCGGCTCGAGAGCGCGCCTGGAAAAGGCTCGACCTTCAGCTTCACCCTGCCCTTGCAGGCAACTGCGGCAACCTGAAAAGGCACGGATTATCCATGGCCAATGAACTGATACTCATCGTTGAGGACAATGAAAAGAACCGCAAGCTGGCGCGCGACGTGCTGCAGTTCCACGGCTACCGGATTCTGGAGGCGGAAAATGCCGAAGACGGCATCCGCCTGGCAAAGGAAAACCTGCCGGCTCTGATCCTGATGGATTTTCACCTGCCCGGCATGAGCGGTATCGAAGCCCTGCAGACCCTGCGCGCGGACGAGGCCACGCGCGGCATCCCGGCGATTGCCTTTACCGCCTCGGCCATGACCGAAGACCGCAAGCGAATCATGGAAGCGGGCTTTGAGGGCCTGCAGACCAAACCCATCCACGTGAAGGATTTCGTCCAGGCCATCAAGGACGTTATCTCCAGGAAATCCGGCGCATGAGTGAGGCGGCAAAAATCCTGGTCGTTGACGACATGCCCATGAACGTCAAGATGCTCGCCGATGTGCTCGCCTTCAAGGGCTATCGGGTGGCGACCGCCTCGGGAGGCAAGGAAGGCCTCGCCAGAGTGGCCTCCGAGAAACCCGATCTGGTGCTGCTGGATGTGATGATGCCCGACATGAATGGCTACGAAGTGTGCCGCGCCATTCGCGCGGATCCCGCTACGCAGATTCTGCCGGTGGTCATGGTGACCGCGCTTGACCCGGTCGGCGAGCGCGTGAAAGGCATCGAAGCAGGGGCCGATGATTTTCTCAGCAAACCCATCAACCAGCCGGAGTTGCTGGCGCGGGTGCGCTCGCTGTTGCGCGTCAAGGAATTCCACGACACGGTGCAATCCCAGGCGCGTGAACTGCGGGATTGGAACGAGAAACTCGATCAGCGGGTCAAGGATCAGGTGGCGCAACTGGAGCGACTGGGCCGGCTCAAGGGCTTTTTCTCCCCGGAACTGGCTGAGGCCATAGTCTCGGCCGGCGGCGAAGTATTGCTCAGACCGCATCGCCGCGAAATTTCGGTGGTGTATCTGGATCTGCGTGGATTCACGGCATTCACGGAATCCGCCGAGCCCGAGGAAGTGATGGCGGTGCTGGGCGAGTATCACAAGCTGGTAGGCGAACGGGTCGCGCAGCACCGCGGCACCATCGAACACTTTGCCGGCGACGGCATGATGATCTTTTTCAATGACCCGATTCCGCTGCCCAATGCCCCTGAAGAAGCCATACGCATGACCCTGGACCTGCAAAAGCGGTTCACGGCCTTGCGGGAAAGCTGGAGCAGGCGCGGTTACGATCTGCACCTGGGCGCCGGATTTGCCGTGGGCTACGCCACCATGGGCAGCATCGGCTTCGAGGGCCGCTGGGACTATGCGGCCATCGGCAGCGTGGCCAACCTCTCGGCGCGCCTGTGCAGCGAGGCCAAGGGAGGGCAAATATTGACCAACCAGAAATCGCTCACCCGGATCGAGACTATTGTCACCGCGGAACCCGTCGGGGAACTCAAGCTGAAAGGCTTTGCCCAAGCGGTGACAGTGGTAAGCGTCATCGGCCTGCGCGGTGGCGCAGCAGGCAACTGATCAATCAGCGCGGATGACCGCATCGTGCATCCATTTCACTGATTTCTCCGCCAACTCCACATCCTGCGGAACACCTGGTCGCGTTTGACCACCAGATGCAGCATTGACGCACCGATGTGAATTGCCACCAGCATCATGAATACGACGACTGTCGTCAAATGAACGAAACTGTATAGCGCCTTTAATTCCGCGCTCTCCCAGCCCCAGAAATTAGGCAGCACAGTGCCGAAGTACCGGATGGGAAACCGGGTAAACGAAGAACCCATGTAACCGCTGATCGGCATGATAATCAGACACAGATAAAGCCCGTAGTGACATACCCTTGCCGAGCGCCGTTGCCAGGATGGCATGGATTCCGGCAGCGGCGGTGGCGGGTGCATGAAACGCCACACCAGCAACACCACCACCAGCATAAAGACTGTCAGGCCGATCGATTTGTGCAGATTGAACCAGTAGGCTTGCACGCCGGTTTTGTCGGGCAGCGTACGCATCCACCAGCCGAGGCTGAACTGAATCAGCACGCCCAGTGCCAACAGCCAATGCAATATGATCGCGGTCCGGGTGTAAGCTGGTGAATGGACCAAGGGTGACTCTCCTTCGAAAACATTTTAACGCCACAGCTGCGCATCGTCTTGTCGTTTTGCAACTGGCATTCGCACTGGCCGAAGTATGGCATGCCACTCATGCAACTGCACAGTCGCTCACCGTCGGGTCACCTCCCGTGCCTCATATCGAGGTGATCGGCACCACGCCGGCGCCCGGGGTGGACATTCCACGCGACCGCATTCCGGCCAATGCGCAGGTCATCGAATCCCGCCAACTGCAGCAACACCAGTCGATCGGACTGCCGGATTTCATGGCCAGCCGCCTGCCCAGCGTGAATATCAACGAGGTGCAGGGTAATCCTCTCCAGCCCAATGTCAATTTCCGGGGGTTTGCCGCCAATCCCCTGCTGGGTGCGCCCCAGGGCCTTTCGGTCTATCAGGATGGGGTGAGGATCAATGAAGCCTTTGGCGACACTGTCAACTGGGATCTGATCCCGCGCAATGCGATAGACACTATCACGCTGCTGCCTGGCTCCAACCCTTTGTTCGGACTGAACTCCTTGGGCGGCGCCATTTCCATCCGCACAAAAAACGGCCACACCCATCCCGGCAGCACCGCACAGGCATATGGTGGTTCGTTCGGGCGCAATAGTTTCGAGTTTGAGCATGGTGCATCCTCCGGCGAATCTTCGGTTTTCATCGCCGGCGCCCGTTTCCAAGAAACAGGCTGGCGCGATCACTCTCCGTCAAGGGCAGATCAACTGTTCGGAAAATTCTCGCATCGCGATGCGCGCCGCAGCTTGGATCTCAGCCTGACGCACGGCGACTCCGACTTGGTCGGTAACGGATTGGTCCCGCTGTCGATGCACCGGCAATCGCGGACGGGGATATTCACCACGCCGGATAACACGCGCAACCTGATGAGCATGATTGCATTGAACGGCGGCATTTGGCTGAGCGAAGATGCCCGCCTGAGCGGAACGCTCTATCACCGCAGTAACCGCGCCCGCACCCTGAACGGGGATGTTAACGGCAATTTCGAAAACAACACGGCGCTGGATGGCTCTGCCGGCGCCAACGGCGGGGCCGGATTCGAAAACAGCACGGGGGCGAACAATCGTACGCGAACCCTGCAGCGATCTACCGGCTTTTCAATGCAATGGACGCTGGCAACGCTTGAACACAATTTCGCACTCGGCCTCAGCTATGATCGCAGCACGAGCGCGTTCGAGCAGTCCGCGGGCACCGGCTTGTTCGACACCCATCGAGCCATCTTCGAATCCAACCCCGGCGGCCCCATCGTGCGTAACGAGTTGCGGGGACATACCCGCACGAGCAGCGTGTACGCGACAGAGACCTGGTCGCTCACGCCGCAATTGCACCTCTCAGCATCGGCGCGCTACAACAGCACGCGCGTCGTCAGCCAGGACATGCGCAGATTCACCCCACCCAATCTGGACGGCAATTTTCTGTACACCAAACTCAATCCTGCCATGGGCCTCACCTGGCGCGCGGCCGATGCGTTGACGGCCTACGCGGGCTACAGCCAGGGCAATCGCGCCCCTAGCCCGGTGGAACTGGGTTGTGCCGATCCCGCCAATCCCTGCACGCTGCCCAACGCGCTGGCGTCGGACCCGTTTTTAAAACAGGTGGTGGCGCGTACCCTCGAAGCCGGGGTGCGGGGTAGATGGGCCGACTGGCTGAAGTGGAATGCCGGCATCTACCGCATCGGCAGTTATGATGACATTCTGTTCGTCGGAACCAGCAGCAGTGCCGGCTTCTTCACCAATTTTGGCCGCACGCGCCGCCAGGGCATTGAATTGGGATTGGACGCCCGACAAGGCCGCTGGGACTGGAGTATGCAATACAGCCATCTTCAGGCAAGTTTCGAATCCCCGGCCTGCCTGCTCGCCCCCAATAACAGCAGCCGCGGGCAATCACCGGAATGCGTCTCGCCGGCCGACAATCTTATCCGTGTCAACCCCGGCGATCGCATGCCGGGTCTTCCGCAACACAGTCTGAAAGTTTCCGTGCAGCATCGCGTGACTGAACGTTCCACTTTCGGCGCGGACCTGCTCGGATACTCCAGGCAGTTCGCGCATGGCAACGAGAACAACCGGCATCAGCCCGGTCCTGTGACACTGAACGGTGCAAACCGGAGTTTTCTCGGCCCGGGGGCCACGCCTGGGCATGCCATCCTCAACCTGACGGCACGCCACGATCTGGGTCAGGGGTGGGACCTGTTTGGCAAAATCAACAATGTGTTGGACAGACGGTATTTCAGCGCAGCAGCCCTGGCGGAAAATGCCTTCGATCCTGCCGGCCGTTTTCAGACCCATTCGGACAACT
Source organism: Burkholderiales bacterium (assembly GCA_038903735.1). Classification (GTDB taxonomy): domain Bacteria; phylum Pseudomonadota; class Gammaproteobacteria; order Burkholderiales; family SG8-39; genus 2-02-FULL-62-17. The sequence goes on from JBCKLP010000019.1 coordinate 9,575, forward strand.
GGACCCGGGAGACCTTTGTCGCCCCTGGCGCACCACGCGCCGGTTGGATAGGGGTACGCTATCGCTTTGCGGGGGAGCGAAACCGCTAGAATGCCGCTGGACAGGAAGAATCAAACGCGTTTGCCGCAGCAAGGAGAAATTTCATGATCAAAATGTACAGCTATGGCGACAGCGAAGCCGAGCGGGGCAACGCACTCCCCCTGAATCTGGCCACGCTTCAAAGCGGCTGGCGACGACGCACGGGCTTTGCCGCATCGATTGTTGCATCGCTGCATGTTGCATCGCTGCTTTTTGCCTCGCCTGCCTGGCCGGGAACCGCGCTGGTGAGCAACGAGATTGGCGGCACCATCTCGCTCATCGACACGCAAAAGGACGAGGTCGTCGGTGAAATAAAGACCGGCGGCAAGCCGCGCGGAACCGCTATCGATGCAAAGCGTGGTATTGCCTATGTCTCAGACCAAGCGACCCATTCCCTTTTAGTGATCGACATTGCCAGGCGACTGGTGCTCAAGCGCATCGAACTGGGCGAATCTCCGGAAGGTGTCTACCTTTCTCCCGATGGAAAACTGGTAGCCGCCGCCGTAGAGTTGAGCAACAGCGTGGTATTCATCGACACCGGCCGGGACGAAGTGGCCTTCCGGGTGAAGATCCGCGGCGAGAATCCCGAACACGCCGTGTTCTCGCCGGACGGGCGCTTCGTCTACGTGGGCGCGGAAGAGGACGACAAACTTGAGGTGATCGATGTCGCCCAGCGCAAGCTGATAGCCCAGTTGCAGGTGGGCACACGGCCGCGCGGCATCGCCTTCACGCCCGATGGGGCCAAGGCCTACGTGGCCTGCGAGCGCGCCGACGCGGTTTTCGTCATCGATGCCCGCGAGCATCGCATACTGCGCAGCATCAAGGCCGGCCTTCGCTCAAACGGTCTGACGATGCATCCGGACGGCAGGCGCCTCTACCTGAGCAATGGCGGCGACGGCACGGTCATGGTCATCGATACTGCGTCTGACCAGGTCACAGCCACCATCAAAGTCGGCACGCGGCCCTGGAATATGGCCCTGACTCGAGACGGCGCCAAACTCTATGTCGCCAACGGCCGCTCGAACTCAGTGTCTGTCATCGACACGGCAACGAACCTTCGCATCCGCGATGTGCAAGTGGGCGTGATGCCCTGGGGCGTGCAGATACTCGACTAACGCAGCGTCACATTGCGCATCATCATCGCGTCCTCGTGCTCGAGGTTATGGCAGTGAAACATATAGCGCTGCGTTTCGCGGAACGCCTCGTTGGCCGGCAGCGAGAAATCGACATCCAGCCACAGCGTCTCGTTCGGCCAGAGCAGCACAGTGTCCTTGACACCCAGATCGGTGGGCAGCCGGCCGTTTGACTCCGTGGCCAGCGCGCGCGCGGGACCAAAAGTTCCCTGCCGGCGCAAAACGCGAAATCCAAAGCCGTGCAGGTGCATCGCATGCGGCATGGAAATCGGGCTGTTACGCACCTCCCAGATTTCCCTGGTGCCGCGGGACACCCCGTATCCGGCCTCACCTAGCCGATACGGCAGATTGTCGATCAAAAAACCACGCTGCTCATCGAAGTCCAGCCGCACATGACGCGCGCTTGTGCCGCTGAAAACTGCCGCGTCCTCCAGCCCGGAAAGCCGGGAAGGCATTGGCGGAAGATCCCGCACTACAGTGGACCTCGCATGCAGGAAAAACAGCGGCATGCGCGCCCCATCAGCGAGCGCAGATTCGCCAAGTCCGGCAGTCGAGCAGATATCCGCGGCCGCCAGCGCCGGAAAAGACCCGCGACCGGGATGCGCGTGAACAGGCGTGCCACCGCGTATCTGATGGCGCGGATCGAAGGGCAAACTCACCGCCTGCATTTGGGCGCCGGGCGCTAACGCGATGGCGATATCGAGACGCTCCGCGCCATGGAAAAATACCCGCTCCAGCAACCGGGGCGATCTGAGCAGTCCGCCGTCGGTTCCCAGTAGGTAAAACGGCAGCGCGCTCCTTTTGCCTTCGACAATCTGTTCGAGACCCAGCAGCAGTCCGCGGGCGTTGCAGGCATTGAGCAACTGCAGGCGCACCCATCCGGGAGAAACGCCGTGAACCGCGTCAAGTTGACCGTTGACCCGCATGTGGTTGCCATACCAGCCGTGCAGGTACTCCGCGTCCCGTGGTGCATAAGGACTGAGCACACCATTGCTGATGCGCGCATCGGCAAGCACCAGGGCCAGGCGATTGCCCGGATCGATGGCGAGCGCATTGTCGAGCGCATCGTCCTCCTCGTCGCCGACGATTAGCAGGGCCGCCAGTCCGGCGTGAACCTGCTCCGCTGTGAATCCGTGGGCATGCGAATGCAGCCAGTACAGGCCGGCGCGATTGCGAACCTCGAATCGCAGGCGTTTTCGACCGCCTGGCGGTATGGGATCAAAACCCGCGCCATCCGCCGATTCAGGGAGTGTCAATCCATGAAAATGGACCGTGGTGGGTTGCGGCAGAAAATTTTCGATAAGCAGATCAGCGACATCGCCACACCGGGCAAATAAAACAGGCTCTCGCACCATCCTGAACCCCAGGTCGGCGACATATTCACAACGCCCGTTGATCGGGTCGCTGCGGACAACATTCAAGCGCCGTAAGCCAGATAAGGGCACCCTGCGTTCCGGCGCAATCGATTTGGCAGGCGACCAGAGCGCGCAGCCACCCGTGGCGAGGGCCGCTCCCAGCATGGCCGAACCTGCGGCTACGAAAGAACGGCGTCTCATCAGCCCGGCCAATTGGCTAGGGTCAGGCACCCCATTCGGCAAGGCCTCATTACGCCAGGCTACCGGACAAAACCAAAACGCGGCCATTGCACTGCGTCATAAAGCCTCGAAAACGGGACCCTGCACCCCTTTCGTAAGAAATCTCTTTACAAATGCTACGGCTTCGCAGGATCATTGCTCGGTCTCGGCGCCACACAAGAAAGGCGCCAATAATAAATCGGAAAGTGGAGGAGTTACCATGATCAGATTCGTTTTCAAGAAATTTCTGTTCGCTTCATTCGCAATTTCTGCCGCTCTCGCGCCGGGCGTCTTCGCGCAATCATTTGAGGACCTCAAGAACGACCACAGGACCACCGGCGACGTGCTGGTGTACGGCATGGGATATGCCGGACAGCGTTACAGCCCGCTTACCCGGATAAACAAGGGTAACGTGAAAAAACTGGTGCCGATGTGGAGCCTTTCGCTTACGGACAATAACGGCGCGCAAGCGTTCCCCGTCATCAAGGACGGCATCATCTATACAACGGTTCATAATGCCACGGTCGCCGTCGATGCGCTAACCGGAAAGCAGATATGGCGCACCGCGCACGAATATCCGCCAGAGACCTTGCGCGTGGTCTGCTGCGGAATCGTCAACCGCGGCGTAGCCATGTACAACGGCAAGATTATCCGTTCGCTCCTCGACAACTACATCATCGCGCTCGACCCCAAGACCGGAAAAGAGGTGTGGAAGACGAAGTCACCGGCGCCGGTGTCGGTTGAGAATGGTTACGCGATGACCGGGGCTCCGCTCGTGGCCAACGGCGTCGTGATCGTCGGCGTGGCCGGCGCCGAGTACGGCCATCGTGGCTTTATCGAAGGATACGATCCGGAGACCGGCCAGCATCTCTGGCGCACCTACTTGGTGCCTGCCAAAGGCGAGCCCGGTGCTGATACCTGGGCCGGCGAATCGGCGGTGACCGGCGGCGGCAGTTCCTGGGTGACGGGCTCATACGACCCGGAACTGGACCTTGTCTACTGGGGAACCGGCAATCCCTCACCCTGGAATCCACGCGGACGACTGGGCGACAATCTTTACACCAATTCCATCGTTGCCATTCGCCCCAAGACCGGCGAGCGCGTCTGGCACTACCAGAACACCCCCGGAGATCCCTTCGACTATGACGGGGTTAACACGCCGGTGGTTGCCACCATCAAGGTGGAAGGCAAGCCGCGCAAGGTGCTCATGCAGGCCAACCGCAGTGGATTTCTTTATGTGCTGGATGCCAGCGATGGCAAATTGCTTGCGGCTAACACTTTTGGCAAGGTCAATTGGGCGGATTTCATAAACATGCAGACCGGGCGCCCCCAGGTCAACGACGTTTTCAAGGGTGCACTCGAAGGCAAAACCGTCACGGTATGGCCGTCGGTTTCCGGCGTCACGAACTGGCAGCACAAGTCGTTCAGCCCGAAAACCGGCATGCTGTACATCAACACCATTCACATTGGCATGACTTACACGGCAGGTCCTCCCCCGGTGCTGAAACCCGGCCAGCCCTCGGGCCCTGGAACAGTAAAACGCACGGTGGTCCTTGATGATCCCAACGTGCGCGGATTCCTCAAGGCGGTCGACCCGATGACCGGAAAGTCGAAGTGGGAGAAGCCCTATAAAAGCCCGAACTACTCCTCGACCCTGGTCACGGCGAGCAACCTGGTCTTCACCGGCGTTATGACCGGAGAATTCCAAGCGCTCGATGCCGACAATGGAAAGGTGATGTGGAGCTTTCAGACGCCGTCAGGCATCGTTGGCCAGCCGGTAACGTGGGAGCGTAACGGCAAGCAGTACGTCACGGTGATGAGCGGCATCGGCGGCGTCTATGCGATGCGCTCAGGCGATCCCAATCTCGTGAACGTGCCCACTGGCGCCTCCTTATGGACCTTCGGTCTGTTCGACAAATAGCCCATGCAAGGAAGACCCTGCGAATGGGTCTTCCCGCAGTTCATCAGAACCATGGCAAAACCCGCTAAGCGCCGCGGATGGCGGCGTCTCTGCGGGGCAGTCGCGTTGGCGGCTGCTCTCCAGCCTATAGCATGGGCGAGCGCCTGCGAGTTTGCGTCGGTCAAAAAGCAGATTGATGACATCATCGACCGCGACAAGGACAAGGGCGCGGTTTTTCGCCGCGAGGTCGCCGCGGGTTCGGATTCGATCGAAGTGATGAACCAGTTGGTGTCCGCGCCAATGCGTGAGCAGATTGATATCTGCCGCTATTTCGTGGCCGAATACCTGGCCAAACGCGGTTTCCCGCCGGCGCACTGATGCATTGCTTCGACAAGCCACCGCGGCCACGACAGGGCCGTAAACTCCGGAAAGGAAATAGTGTGCGTGTATTTTTGGCTGAATTGATTTTGACAGTTGCCGCATCGTCTTACCCGCTCGAGGCACAGGCACAGGACAAAGCCAAGGTTGCAGCGGGTGAAGGCATCTACAACAGTTATTGCTCCACCTGTCATGGCGACAACTTGGTCAGTTCCGGACAGACTTTCGACCTGCGCCGACTGAAGGCGGCAGACCGTTCTCGCTTCGAACAATCGGTCATTAGTGGAAAAGGCCAGATGCCGCCCTGGAAAGGCGTGCTGAGCAATGAGCAGATCGAGCAGATCTGGAGTTACATCCGCGCCAACGCAAATTAAAAATAGAAATTCATCGACGGGCGTGTTAGCGCAAAGCAGTAATGTCAAATTCATCGACGGGCGGATACCGTGCATACCTGACAATGCATACTGCTGTGATTGACGCAGATTGAAGTATCAGTCTTTCGCCGGGACCGCCTCCCACTCCCGCCAGGCCGAGAGCAACGGAAAATACAGGCCCAGCCGCACTCGTCCCCCACCGCCCAGCAAGCGCGCATAATTTTCCAGCTGCGCTGAATAGCGCTCGCGCTCACGGTCGAGAAACGCATCAAGGCCGGCCCCCTCGTGCGAGCTGGTTTTGTAATCGACAATCCAGCGACAGCCATCGGCATCGATGAAGCTGCGGTCGATGATCCAGTCGCGCAGTTCCTCCGCCTCGAAGCTGGTGAGTCGGTATTCGTTACGGGATTCGCGCTGCGGGCCGAGCAGCCAGCGGCCGCGCTCATCATCACAGGCTCGCGACAAAGCACTCGCCACCCGCCCTGTGGCTGCATCGAGTTCCGCATCGCCCACGCCCAGCGCCGCCAACTCATCCCGGAAGGCGCCATGCAATGCTTCGATTCGTTTTGCATCCCAGCCGGCCAGCGCGTCCACGGCAATGCGCTGCAGCCAGCGGTGCACCACGCTGCCCACATGGCGTGCGGTCTCGCCAACCCAGGAGAATTCAATGCCGGCTTGCGCGGCGGCAGGCGCTTGCCTGACCGTCCAGGCAAGCGCCGGGGGCGCTGCCGGCAGGCGCCAGTCGGTGGACAGCCGGCATAAATCCTGATTGAGCTCTGCTTCCTGAAAGCGGCGCTGTGCGCCGCCTGTCGGCGACTGCAGGGCCTGCGCTGCAAACTCACCTTCCACCACCGGCCACAGGCATGCCAGGAGCGAACGCGCTGCCGGTGTGCGTACTCCGCCCTTGTCATCGCGCCCGACAACGGCAGACAGATGCAGGTGGCACCGCGCGCGTGTCGCCGCCACATAGAGGAGGCGCGTGTTCTCAAAGGCCGCCCGCTCGCCTTCCAGCGCGCGCAGGTATTCATAGATGGGCTCGCCTTTGGCCCCGGTCTGATTGATGGGCGCGAGCAGCAAGCCGCCTGCCGCAAGCGGCCTTTCCATCCAGGCTAGCAGGGGCCGCTCGTCGCGTCCCGAGGCCCCCGCCAGCGCAGGCAGAATGACAGTGTCGAATTCCAGGCCCTTGGCCTTGTGGATGGTGAGAATCTGCAGTTCTTCACCCGCATGCAGATCCGGAAGGGCATACAGTTTTGCGACGGCTTCCGCGAACGCAGCCTCGTCGGCAATTTCCCAGGCCTCCTCGTGCGCTTCCAGGCAATCCAGATAGATGTCGATATCATCGAGATCGGTATCGTCCGCCACGCAGGCCGGCCCGCCCAATGCAAGCCATGCGGACTCGACGCGCTCGCGCAAAGGCGCGCGCAGCGTGCCGGACACGATGACCTCCAGCGCTTCGCGCAGGCGCGCCAGGCGCGTGGCGCCATCAGCGGACAGGCGCAGAACGTAATCCGCGTCGAGGATGATCTCCCAGATAGTCCGGTTGTCTAAAAAGGTATCGATGCGGTCCGGGGACGCAGGTCCTTCGGGCGTTTCGCCAAACAAATCTTTGAGATTAGCAGCCTCCGCCAGCGACTCGCCCGGTCGGGCGCCGGCCAATACCAGGAGGTCCGCCAGGGTGAGTCCGCACCACGGTGCCCGCAGCACGGCAAGCCAGGCCGTGCGATCGGCCAGATGCGAGAGCGCCCGCGTCAGCGAGAACAAGTCCTGCACGCACTGGCGGTGGCCGAGCGCCTCGATCTCGATGGCACGAAAACGCAAGCCCTCTGCCTTTAACGCCGGCACGATGGCGCGCAGGTGATTGCGGTTGCGCACCAGAATGGCGATCGTGCCCTGGGGTTCATTGCGCTGTGCTTCGGTGACCAGCGTTGCAACCCGTGCCGCCTCGCCCGCCTCATCCCCGTCAAAAAACGCATGCCATGTCACTGCCGCGGGCGCAGGCTGGTGCACCGCCTGCGAGGCAGCATAGGGCACCGCGCCTGCGGCTATGTCTTCCTCCTGCGGCATGATGCTGGCGAATCGCGCATTCACCCAATCGACAATGCCCGCCTGCGAGCGGAAATTGGCCGACAAGGCCAATGGCTCGAGGGGCACGCCCCCGAGACCTTCAAGGCGCGCCCGCAGAAAGAGGCCCACTTCGGCCTGGCGAAAGCGATAAATCGATTGCATCGGATCACCAACCAGGAACAGCGTCCTGCCATCGCCGCCCTCCCCGCCATCGCCGCCATCGCCGGCCTGCCAGCCCGCCGTGAGTTTTTCCAGCAATTCAAACTGGGTGACCGAGGTGTCCTGGAATTCGTCGATCAACAGATGATGGATGCGGTAGTCAAGCGCCAGCATCAGGTCGGTGGGCGCATCCGCCTCACCCAGCGCCCAGCGCGCGCGTTGTGCGATTTCGACAAAATCGGCTTGACCACGCGCGGCGAATACCAGTTGCAATTGCGCCACGGCCACCGGCATCAGACGGACGATGGCACCCAGAATCTGCCATTGATCCTCGCGGTAGCACGCGGCAGGCAGTCCGCGCAGGGCTTGCAGTGCGTGCCGCAAGGCCTCATTGCCATCCAGCTCTGCAAGCAGGCCGGCCATGCGCTCCTTCCAGTTTTTGGCGAGCTTTTTTTCCGCCGCACTGCCGCCGGGCGGAAATCCCACCACAACGTTCAGACCGCTGGCCTTGCGCCACTCGCCTTTCAGGGTGAGCAGCAACTCGGTCCGCGCCAGCCAGCTTGTCTCAACGGCATCATCGACACCGGGCATTGGCTCGCCGCCGGCAAGCGCACGCAGGGCCTGATTTTTTGCGTTCACACCGAGATTGCCTGCGGCATATGCCAGCAGGGCATCGAGCTCGCCTGCCAATGCGCGAGGCAGGTGCGCGGCGGCGCTTGCGAATACCGCGCGCCGCGCAGATTGCAATGCACCTTCCAGCGCATCGCGGTCCGCCGCACCCGAAAGATGGCGCAGCCAATGGTCACGCCGCGCCAGCATGGTGGCTAGCAGATCCTCGGCCGAGGCAAGATTATTGTCCAGGTGTTCCAAGAGCAGGGCGAGATCCCCGGCGGCCCCATCCTCGCCATCGAGCAGCGCCAGCGTAGCCTGTGCCGCCTCGCGATACAGGGGCGTGGCATTGTCCAGGCTCTGCGGCTGCGAGCCCAGCGCCGAGAGCACCGGCATTTGCCGCGTCAGCGCGGCGCACAGGGCGTCGATCGTCTGGATGCCCAGGCGCGAGGCGCTCTCGCCCAGTTGCCAGCCGCGCTCGGCATCGCGTGCCAGCGCTGCGCGCGCGAGATTGAATGTCAGCAGTTGATGCCCCGCCAGCCCCTGCGCCGGTGCCATGCGCGCGCTTTCCAGTGCCTGTAAAACGCGGTTCTTCATTTCCGCCGCTGCCTTGCGGGTGAAGGTGATTGCCGCGATTTCCTCGGGCTCGGCAACCCCGGCCAGGAGAACCAGGTAACGCTGGATCAGCAGCTCGGTCTTGCCCGAGCCGGCAGGCGCCTGAACAATGAAGGAACGGCGCGGATCCAGTGCGCGGCGGCGCGCAGCCTGATCTGCGGCGATCAGATCTTCACTCATCAACGCCGCTCTCCTGCATGGCATCGTCACCATCGCCATCGGCACTAAAACCGTTTGCGCTGCGCTCATTGACGCGACAAAGCGCGTGCAGATGGCAGTGACTGCAGCTTGCCCGAGCGTGCTTGGGCGCGACGCGCGCCTCGCCCTGCATGAATTCAAGCCCCAGCGCCTCCAGTTCGTAGCGCAGGCCGGCCAGCAGTTCGCTCCAGGAAGCGTAGTCGCGCGCCGCACTGCTGCGTTGATTCTCCAGCGCACTGACGCCGGGGATCAAGTCATCACTTGCGCCGACACCGAGAAAACTCATCTCTCCGCTGCGCACCCGCGCAAAGGCGAGCGCAACCACGCCATCCCCCTCGCTCAGGCGCTCCGCGCTGCCGACTGCGTAGAGCGGCAACTGGGGCTCATCGGGACGCTCGCCCAGCCAGGCGCCCACGCGTGCGCTGCCGGTCTTGTAATCGATGATGGCCCATGCGGGCCTGCGCGCCCCCGCGGACCGGGCTTCTGCGGATTCGGGCGCCAGTAACAGTCGATCCATGCGATCCAGCTTGGCGTTGATCGTCAAGCCGCCAAAGCAAAGCGATTGCTTTTGTTCTATCGCGACCACTTCGAACGGCGGTCTCTGCTTTTCAAATCCCAGCCATGCCTGCCCCAGGCGGATAAGGCGCGCCTTTTCCAGTTGCCCGAGGCGGCCCGCGATGGCCTCGGGACGGCGCCAGCGCAGGCTGTTCAGCGCAATGTCGGCGGCAGCAGACAGCATGGCATCCCGATCACGTTCGGCAAGCACCGCCAGCGTCGCGCTGTTTTTCAGATCCTTCCACACCTTGGCGAGCAGGCTGTGCACCAGCGTGCCGCGATCCGAAGCGTCCAGTGCACGCGCTTGAGCGAGCGCCCGGGCGCCCAGCCGGTGGATTGCAAATGCACGAAACGGGCAGGCCGCCTGATCGCGAAACACGCCGGTGCCGCCGGCGCTGGCGTGCCCTGGGGGAAATGCCGGTGCGCGCGAATCCGCGACCCGCTCGATTCCTGGCATGGCACGGATCAGAGCGCGCAATGAATCTCTCGCTGCTGATGCCAGCATTTGCGGCTCCGCTGCTGCCATGGCGCGAATCAAGGGGCTCGGCAGCAGTTCACGATCGTCCTTGCGCAAGGCATGCGAAAACATGACTTCAGGCGCGGCGCGCCGCCAGCCTCGGGTGATGCGGCGGTCCAGTTCCAGCGAAGCTGCGGCCGAGGCTTCCGGTACGCCGGCACGCTTTTGCAGGGCCAGCGGAATAAAGGGATTGGGACGCGCCGCCAGCGGCCAGGATTCATCATCGAGGCCCATCACCCAGAGATGATCGAATTCCAGCCCCGCAGATTCCAGCACGCCGAGAATCTGCACCGGTACCGCGGCAGCCTGCGGCTGAAACAGGCTGTCAGTCACCAGGCGCGCAAAGCGCGCGCGCGCCTGGGTAAAGCGCATGCGTCCTGCCACCCGCTCGAGCGAGGCGAACTCGGCAACGGCCTCGTGCAGTTTCTGCAGGGTCTGATATTCCGTGGAATCGAGCGTGCGCGTGCCAGGGAATCCTGCCGCATCGAAGAGCTGCAAAATAATCCTCGCCCATTCGCCGGGACGGCGCGCGCCGCTGACATTTTGTTTCGCGCGCTCAGCGAACGTGCCCAAATGGCGCACGAGCAGCGGGCAGGCGGGCGCCCGCCACGGATTGTCCGGCGCGGTGAGACGGGCAATCGCGCGGTTGAGGCGCTCCAGTGTCAAATGCGGTGTGCAGGATTCACGCAATGCCGCATCCAGTCCGGCCCGCGCGCCCTGCTCCTCATCGGCGCCGGCAATAAAGGGCGAGCGCAGCAGCCGGCTGATTCCGGCAAATGCCGATTTACCCGCTGCGAGCTCAAGGAGCAGCAATGCCGCGCGCACCAGCGGGTAGCTGTTGAGCGGCACACCCATCGAAATGTTGAAGGCCTGGGGTTCTCGCGGCGCCATCGGCAGTTCGCTGGCCGGCGAGAGCGCGCGCAAAAACTCCCTGCGCAGGGATTCACGGGCAGCCGCAAGATCTGGCACGACAATTCCAATGCGGCAATCCGCGCGATCTGCCAGCAATGCCGACTCAAGGCGTGAACGCGCCCAGCTGGCTGCCGCCTGCAGCTCCTCGCGAGCCGATGCAAAGGCCACGCGCAGCGCCGCATCCTCCCTGGCTTGCGGTCCGCCGATGCGCAACTCGACACCCAGGCCGGTGAGTGCCGCAAAAAAATCCGCCTGTTGCGGCGTCACGATGTCAAAGCCATAGAGCACGAGCAGGCGTGGTTTGCGCAGCGCTTGATGGCTAAGCTCCCCACTCACCCATTCGGGAAGGCGCGCGCGCTCGGTCTGCCGGTCGCGCGCCGTGATTCCCTGATAGCGCCAGGCCCAGTCGGCATACACCCGGGTGTCATCGTTGCCGAAAAAATCCTTGAGGCTGGGCAGCAGCTTCCAGGCGTGCGCCAGGGTCCAGGCATCGCGTGCCTGTTGCGCCGTGCCGGGCACGGCGAGCAGCGTGCTGCCGGCTTCCGATCCCGCAATCACCGATTCCCAGAGCGTCAGTTCCTGGGCACTGGACAGCAGCATCGGCAACGATGGGGCCAGTTCGGAATACTGTGCGTCCCGATAAAGGCGCTCAATGAATGCGGCCAGCGGCAGGATATCTGCGGCCTCCCAGACGTGCAGGCCGCGGGCGCTTTGCCGGTTCGCGAAGGTTCGCAACAGCGCGACCGACAGGCGCTGATTGGGCGTTACCACGCAGACGGAACTGCTGTCGGCCAGGCCTGCGAACAGCGCCTCGTTGTCAATTTCAGGATAGGAACGGGACGCGCTCATACCCGCCGCCCCTCCGGCTAGTGCTCGATCAGGTGTTTCTTTGCAGCGACCTTGGACCAGTCATCGGCATCCAACGGCGCTTGCCTGCGCTCGACCAGGGTCGGCCAGTTTTTGGCCAGATCGGCGTTGAGTTTGATGAAGGGGCGCTGCGCCTCGGGGACATCGTCTTCGGCATAAATCGCCTCCACCGGGCACTCGGGCACGCACAAAGTGCAGTCGATGCATTCGTCCGGATCAATCACCAGCATGTTCGGGCCTTCATGGAAACAATCCACGGGACAGACATCGACGCAGTCGGTGTATTTGCACTTGATGCAGGATTCGGTAACGACGTAGGTCATGCGCTCTTCCTGAGGTTAGCCTTGCGGCAGATCTGTGGAAAGTGTGTCGGAATCAGTCACTTAGGGAAGTACTGAACAAGGGGCCTTCGCCCCTTGTATATCCCCAATATCAGCGGGAAACGCCTAGCGTCTCGCTGAAAAGTGAGACTTATTCAGTAATTCCTAAGGTCACAAATTTTAGCATGCTGCGGAACCTGAACGCGGGCATTTACACGGGGGCTTGAAGTTCGGCTAGCATAGCCTCATCTGGTTGCTTATAAAAACATCCAGTCGAACGGCACGTGGCGCCCTGCCGCCAGTCATACCGTGCTGGTACATCCACCCAGTGAGGAAACAATGAGCGAAAACATTACCCAAGTCACCGACGATTCCTTTGAATCTGAAGTCCTGAAATCCGAGATCCCCGTTCTGGTTGATTACTGGGCCGAATGGTGCGGTCCCTGCAAGGCCATCGCACCTTTGCTCGACGAGGTAGCGAAAGAATACGGCGGCAAGATCAAGGTGGCCAAGGTCAATGTCGATGAGAACCAGCAGACCCCGCAAAAGTACGGCGTTCGCGGGATACCCACGCTGATGCTCTTCAAAGGCGGCAACATCGAAGCCACCAAAGTCGGCGCGCTTTCAAAGTCGCAGCTCTCTGCCTTCCTTGACAGCAACATCTAAACCGACTACCCTAGCTTTGCTCGTGTGAAGCCTCGGTGATCCGGGGCAGCTTCCCGCGAACCGGGGCAGGCAGTAATTGCCGCCCGCCTGAACTCTTCCCGCATCTCCTTCTTATCTCCCCAGCCGGACCGATTCGGCTAAAGCACACCACAGGTTTATGCATTTATCAGAGCTGAAAAGCCAGCACGTCAGCCAGTTGATCGAAATGGCTCAAACCTTCGAAATCGAAGGCGCGAACCGCATGCGCAAGCAGGAGCTAATTTTCGCGATTCTCAAGAACCGCGCGAAAAATGGCGAATCGATCTTCAGTGACGGCACACTGGAAGTCCTGCCGGACGGCTTCGGCTTTCTGCGCTCGCCCGATACCTCGTATCTGGCCTCCACCGATGACATCTATGTCAGCCCCTCGCAGATCCGCCGCTTCAATCTGCATACCGGCGACTCGATCGAAGGCGAAATCCGCACCCCCAAGGATGGCGAGCGCTATTTCGCGCTGGTCAAAGTGGACAAGGTCAACGCCGACTCCCCGGAAGCCTCCAAGCACAAAATACTGTTCGAGAACCTGACGCCGCTGCATCCGGACAAGATCCTCAAGCTGGAGCGCGACATCAAGGCCGAGGAAAACATCACCGGGCGCATCATCGACATCATTGCCCCCATCGGCAAGGGCCAGCGCGGACTGATCGTCTCCCCACCCAAGGCCGGCAAGACCGTGATGCTGCAGCACATTGCGCATGCCATCACTGCAAACAATCCCGACATCGTGCTGTTCGTCCTCCTGATCGACGAGCGGCCCGAGGAAGTCACCGAAATGCAGCGCTCGGTGAAGGGCGAGGTGATTGCCTCGACCTTCGACGAGCCGGCTTCGCGCCACGTGCAGGTCGCCGAAATGGTGATCGAGAAAGCCAAGCGCCTGGTTGAGCACAAGAGGGACGTCGTGATCCTGCTGGATTCAATCACCCGCCTGGCGCGTGCCTACAACACCGTGGTGCCCGCGTCGGGCAAGGTGCTCACCGGCGGTGTGGATGCGAATGCATTGCAGCGTCCCAAGCGCTTTTTTGGCGCGGCACGTAATGTAGAAGAAGGCGGTTCACTCACGATACTTGCGACCGCGCTGATCGACACCGGCAGCCGCATGGACGACGTGATCTTCGAGGAGTTCAAGGGCACCGGCAACATGGAGACCCATCTCGACCGTCGCATGTACGAAAAGCGCATCTTCCCGGCCATCAACGTGAACCGCTCCGGCACGCGCCGCGAGGAACTGCTGATCCCCAAGGAAATACTGCAGAAGGTCTGGGTGTTGAGGAAACTCCTCTATCCCATGGACGACCTTGAAGCGATGGAATTTCTGCTGGACAAAATCAAGGCAACCAAGTCCAATTCGGACTTCTTTGATTCCATGCGCCGGGGCTGATCGGCGCCTGTCCGCACCAGCACACCCTCCCCGGCTTTGCGTCAGGCCAACGCGGAGGCAAGATGAAAATCAAACTGATTATTACAGCACTGGCTGCCGCGCTGGGCCTCGCGCCGCCATTGGCCCATGCTCAAGGATTTCCCGCCAAAGCCATCCGCATCATCGTGCCCTTCCCGCCGGGATCCGGCCTGGATACCATGGGGCACCTGGTTTCGATCAAGCTGGGTGAATCATTCGGCCAGGCGGTCATTGTTGATAATCGCGCCGGCGCCAACGGCATGATCGGCTCGGAACTGGTGGCACGCGCGGCACCCGACGGCT
>JBCKLP010000020.1:0-24116 GCA_038903735.1 Burkholderiales bacterium
TTTCTTGGCCATAGGTTGCGTTGGGGCCACGGGAATGCTTGATCTTTACGGCTACCCCGTTCTGTTCGGCAACCGCTTCAACCTGCATACCGAATACGATGCGTATTGGGACTTCGTTACTGTCCATGCATCCTCCCCTTGAAGCTGCAACTACATCATCGTTTATTCTGGCTTTGTCTTTGCGGTCGAGCGGTGACTTAATGTAATCCGTTTTGCGACGGGATGGATTAGATACGGTTTATCCACTACCTTTGTGAGCAACTCAGTACGCGCTGCGACTGCCAGTTCAAACGCAGCCTTGTTCCCATGAAGCATCACGGAAAAGGATTTCGAGAATCGTTTCCCGTTCGGGAGTCGGAGACTAGCCTGCCAGAAGCCCCGAGGCTGTGCTGTGGTCTTATGAAAGTGAACGCTTGGAACTCCGCTTATATTGTTTGACCGTTTCTGCTTGTAGAACTCCAGTACGGAGAAAGTCTTCAACTCCGCGAGCCTTTCATCGCGCCACGCTATTGCCTTTTCTTTAGCAGCCTTTTTGCCACCGGACGTGAAGTCGTAGAAGTCCCTCGAATACAACTTACCCCGTCTTTTGAAATGGACCCGCCAACACCATGCATTTCTGGCGGCTTTGAGGCGGCTAATCGCGTACATAAGGGGTCAAGATGGGTTTTGGGTTCCGAACTATCATAGCCGCATGAAGCGATCTTGCGTCTTGTTGGTCACCCTCCTCCTAATTGGGCATGCTTCCGCAGCGGAACTGAGATGTACCGTGGTTTCTATTGCGGACGGGGACACCTTGACCGCTTTAGTGGATCGCAAACAGGTCAAGGTGCGGCTGGCCGAGATCGACGCGCCGGAGAAGGCGCAGGCGTTCGGAAACAGGTCGAAGCAGTCCCTCTCGGATATGTGCTTTGGCAAGATCGCTAAGCTGACTGACAAGGGGAAAGACCGCTACGGGCGGACGCTGGCCCGAGTGACGTGCGCTGACATCGACGCGAACGCGGAACAGGTACGGCGCGGTATGGCCTGGGTCTATCATCGCTATGTCACCGACCGAGGGCTATACTCGATTCAGGACGAGGCGAGAGCGGCGAAGCGCGGGTTGTGGGCGGATGTAAATCCAGTACCGCCGTGGGAGTGGCGCAGAGAAAAACGGTAGTGGCCGGGCTCGTGCCGGCTCTCCCGTTCGAAATCCACTCGCAGAGGCGCGGCAGACCATCAAGCCGCGTTGCCATGCAGCGGGATTACCTTCGCGCCCTGGCGCAACGCCTCGACGTGCTTCGCCCAAGCCTGCATCATGCTCTTGCGTTCTGGCAGATACTCGGCGCGGTTGTACGCACCGCGCACGTCGTTGCGCTCGGAGTGAGCAAGCTGGCGCTCGATCACGTCGGGGCGAAACGTCCCCAACTCGTTGAGCATGGTGCTCGCCACCGCCCGAAAACCGTGGCCGGTCATCTTGCCCTTGTAGCCCAGGCGGTAGAGAGCGAATAGCAGCGTGTTGTTGCTTATCGGCTTGTCGCGGTTGCGCCCAGGGAAAACGAAGCGGCTGCCGCCCCCGACTTCCTTCAGTTCGGCAAGAATCGCAATCGCCTGCGTCGAGAGCGGCACCAGGTGCTCGGTCTTCATCTTCATGCGCTCGGCCGGCACGACCCATATCCCTGCATCCATATCGATTTCGCTCCAGGTCGCCCCGATCAGCTCATTCGTCCGCGTGAACGTCAGCGCCAGCAGTTCGAGCGCAAGGCGCGTCTGCTTGTCGCCGATCTGCTCATACCCGGCGATCGCGCGCAGCAGGTTGGGGAAGTCTTCAGGGCGAACTGCGGCTTGGTGCTTTTTCTTGTGAGGGGTCAGCGCACCGCGCAGATCAGCCGCGAGATTACGCGAGCACCGCCCGGTGGCGATTCCATACCGGAACACCTGCCCGCACACTTGCAGCACCCGGTGCGCCAGATCATAGGCGCCACGCTCCTCCATCGGTCGAATCGCGCCCAGAAGCTCCGGGGCATCGATCTCCGAGATCGGGCGACGCCCGATGGTGGGGAACACATTCGTTTCCAGCCGGCGCAGCACGTCGTCGGCATGTCCGGGAACCCAATGCTTGGTCTGCTTGCCGTACCACTCGCGCGCGACCGCCTCGAACGAATTTGCGGACGCGACCATCCTTCGCGCCTTGTTCGCCCGGCGCTCGGCGGCGGGGTCAAGGTTGTCCTCCAGGCGCTGACGCTCCTCATCGCGGCGCTTGCGGGCCTTCTTCAGTCCGATTTCAGGATAGACCCCAAGGGATAGAGACTTCTCGGAACCCGCAATCTTGTAGCGCAGTCGCCAATATTTGCGACCGTCGGCGTAGACCCACAGGTAGAGACCACCGCCGTCATGCAGCTTGCGGATCTCATTGCCCTTGGTGGTGGTGGCATTCTTGCACTCAGAATCGCTGAGAAGATTGAGCTTGGCCATGGTGTGGTAACTTTGAGTGTGGTAAAAGTTATTACCACACTATTTACCACACTCTGGCGCTGGATGCAATTGGAGCTCCTTGGATGGCTCCGGATAACTCTCTATAGGTAGAATACGGATGCGGCAGGGATTGCGGGACTTTCTAGGACCCCACCGGATGCCAAGTTGGCGGAAGGTGTGAGATTCGAACTCACGGGAGGCTTGCACCCCCGCCGGTTTTCAAGACCGGTGCCTTAAACCGCTCGGCCAACCTTCCAACAATTCCCGGATGCCGCCTGAGCCGCCACGCCCCGTCAACGAGGGGTCTTGATGCGCCAATATCGGGCTAAAACCCGGATATTCAAGCGACTTCAGGGGCTTGAATTATACATCCCCCGTCCCTATACTCGCCTCCTGGCAGGTGGGAAAAGTCTCGCAGACGCGAAAACCTTCTGCCTGAAATGCGGTCCAAGTTTGCTTAACCGGCAATTTTTTACTGGAGAACTTCATGCAATCCAAACTGCAACCGGTAACAACGGATTCAGGCTATCAAGGTGGCGTTTCGACCAGCCAGAACCGGGTACTGCGCAACACCTACCTGATGCTGGCAATAACGATGATACCGACCGTCATCGGTGCGACGCTGGGTTCGAATCTCGATCTGAGCTTCATGCGCTCAAGCCCGATCCTTTCCTTTTTTGCCGTGCTGGCGATTTTCTACGGCTGGATATTCATGATCGAGAAAAACCGTAATTCCGCTTTGGGTGTCTGGCTGCTGTTCGGATTCACGCTGTTCCTGGGTGTGCTGCTAGGACCTCTCCTGCAGAAAGTGCTGGGGCTCAGAAACGGTGTCTCGCTGGTGATGATGGCTGCCGGTGGAACGGCGGTTATTTTTGCAGTGATGGCAGGTTTTGCAACGACCACCAAACGCAATCTTTCCGGTTTGGGTAATTTTCTGATGGTCGGCTGCCTTGTCATCATGCTGGCGGTGGTTGCCAACGCGTTCCTCGCGAGCCCGGTCCTGCACCTGGTTCTGCTAGGCGGTTTCGTGCTGATCTCGGCGCTGTTGATTCTCTGGCAGATCAATTCCATCGTTCGCGGTGGCGAAACCAATTACATTTCGGCGACCCTGACGCTGTATATAGCCGTCTACAACCTGTTCTCCAGCCTTCTGCAATTGCTGGGAATTGGCGGGGGCAACGATTAAGCCCGCGCTGACAGCTTGAACTGACAAGGGGCCGCGAGGCCCCTTGTCTTTTCCAGCGGATGCGCCAATTCCGCCTGGCATCCTCATGGGTTCAGGTCGAACAGCGCTATGGACTCCACATGTGAGGTGTGTGGAAACATGTTGACGATGCCGGCGGCGGACAACTCGTATCCCAGCGTATGTACCAGAAACCCGGCGTCACGGGCCAGCGTTGCCGGGTCGCAGGACACGTAGACGATTCGCCGCGGCGCCCTCCCCTGCAGGGACTTGACCAGTTCCATCGCCCCGTCGCGCGGCGGATCAATCAGCATTTTGTCGTAGCGGTCCAGATTCGCACAGGAGGGCGCATCAAAAAGGTTGATGGCATCAAAGCGGCATTGCCCGCTCAGGCCGTTCAGCGCTGCGTTGCGCGTAGCCCGGGCAACCAGCGTGGCGCTGGCCTCCACACCATGAACCTGGGCACCACGGCGCGCCATGGGCAGAGAAAAATTGCCCAGACCGCAAAACATGTCGCCGATACTCTCGCCGGGCTGCGGATCAAGTAGACGCATGGCACGGCGCACCAGCATCCGGTTCACCTCATGATTGACCTGGGTGAAATCTGTCGGCCCGAATCCCAATTTCAGATCGAATTCCGGCAAGCCGTAGTCCAGTGCCGGTGCGTCGATCGGCCAGAACGGCCGGGCCGTGTCCGGCCCCGCCGGCTGCAGCCAGATCTGAAAGCCGGATTCAATGGCATAGGCGCGTAACGCCGCCTGATCTTCTTCGTTTGGAGGGTCCAATACACGCAGGACCAGGATGACGACCGAATCTCCTGCGGAAACCTCAATCTGCGGAAGCCGCTCACGTATGGACAATCCCCCGACCAGGGCGCGCAAACCGGGCAATGCCGCTGAAATCCGTTCCGGCAATACCTCGCAGCTGTCCATATCGGCGACAAAACTGGAGCGGCGTTCGTGAAATCCCACCAGCACGCCCCCTTTTTTTCGCACCAGGCGCACCCCCAGGCGCGCGCGGCGCCGGTAGCGCCATGCCGGCCCGCGTATCGGCGCCAGCATTGTGCCGACCTGAACCTTGCCGATGCGCACGAAACAATCTTCGAGAACCCGCTGCTTGGCGGCAATCTGCGTGGCCGAGTCGACATGCTGCATCGAACAACCGCCGCAAACGCCAAAGTGACGACAATGCGGTGTCACGCGCGCGGCGCTGGCATGTTCCACCGAGTGCACCTGCGCCATTTCATAATTCGGCTTTTTCTTGTAGACCGATGCCATGACGCGCTCGCCGGTAATGGCACCGTCGACAAAGAGGGTCTTGCCGTCCAAACGCGCGACACCCCGGCCTTCCCCGTCCAGCGATTCAATATCCAGTAAAATCATTGCGCGCCAGGGAGCAGTTTCGCGCGCCAGGCTTCCAGGTATTCGCGCCAGTGCACCTCGCTGCTGCGCGTCAAGGTGGCCCGCACCAGTTCGCTTTCCTGCCGGTACTCTGCATCGTTCAGAATGCCGCGCAAGTGCTGGAAACGAAGGAAAACAAGATATGTGTTGGCGACATCGGTTTCGCAGTAATTGCGGATCCTGTCGATGGCGCCCACCTGCCAGGCCCCCCACACCTCGGATCCGTCAAAGCCCAGCTTGCCCGGAAACCCACACAGCTTGGCAATACTGTCCAGCGGCGCATTGGCGCGCGACTGGTAAAAAGCCAGAATGTCCATTAGATCCAGATGACGCTTGTGATAGCGGCTGAGGTAGTTGTTGTAGTTGAACGCGCGATCCTCCTCGCCCCACTCCCAGAAACGCGCTGCGCTGATGCCATGCACCAGCGCGCGGTAATTGAGTACCGGGAGGTCGAACCCGCCGCCATTCCAGGAAACCAGTTGCGGGGTGTACTTGTCGATACCATCAAAAAAGCGCCTCACCAGTTCCGCTTCGCCATCCCCGGCAGCACCCAGGGACCACACGCGGAAACTGTCACCCTCCCGCAAGGCACAGGCGATGGCAACCACGCGATGCAGATGCAGAGGGAGAAAATCCGTGCCTGATTGCACGCGTCGCCTGGCAAAGGCAAACTGCGCCACCTCGCCATCGCTCAGATCCTGATCCAGGCTGTGCAGGGCACGCAGGCCCGCGATATCGGGAACCGTCTCGATATCGAATACCAGCGTCGGCGTCATCAATCCGGAAATACGCCAGTGGACAGGTAGCGGTCGCCACGGTCGCAAACAATGGAAACCAGGGTTGCGTTGCGGAGTTTAGCGGCGATACGCAGTGTCACCACCAGCGCCCCTCCCGAGGAGATTCCGGCAAACAGGCCCTCTTCGCGTGCCATTCTGCGGACCATTTCCTCGGCCTCGAGCTGGCTGACATATTCCAGCGAATCCACACGGACGTTCTCGTAGATCTGCGGCAGGTAGGCCTCCGGCCATTTGCGGATGCCCGGAATCTGCGAGCCTTCCTCCGGCTGGCAGCCGATGATCCTGATATCCGGATTTTTCTCCTTCAGATAACGGGAGACACCCATGATGGTTCCGGTAGTGCCCATGCTGGAGACAAAATGAGTGATCTGACCCGCGGTATCACGCCATATCTCCGGGCCGGTGCCCTCGTAATGCGATTGCGGGTTATCGGGATTGGCAAACTGATCAAGGATCAGTCCCTTGCCCTCGCGCTGCATCTGCTCGGCAAGATCGCGCGCCGACTCCATGCCTCCCGCCTTGGGAGTGAGAATGATCTCCGCGCCAAATGCACGCATGGTCTGGCGGCGCTCTATCGACAGGTGCTCGGGCATGATGAGAATCATGTGATAGCCGCGAATTGCCGCCGCCATGGCAAGCGCAATGCCGGTGTTGCCGCTGGTGGCTTCGATCAGCGTGGCCCCCGGCTTGATGGTGCCGCGCGCTTCGGCGCGCACGATCATCAACATTGCCGGCCGGTCCTTGACCGACCCGGCGGGATTGTTTCCCTCCAGCTTGCACAGGATTATATTGCCGTCGCCCGCCGTCAGTCGCTTCAGGCGGACCAGCGGCGTGTCGCCGACGGTATCTTCCAGAGTCTTGTAGGTCGGGTTGTCACTCATGGTTCAAGTTTATCCGAAGGAGAGGGTATTTCACTGCCGGGATTTCAGCCGGGATTCCAGAATAACCGCGGTGCCATTGACTATGCGGCCTGCTGCTGCAACCAGGCGCAATAAGCCGCCACACCCTGTTCCACAGTGAGAAACGGCTCGGCGTAGCCCGCCTGATGCAGAGCGCCAATATTGGCCTGCGTGAAATGCTGATACTTGCCCAGCAGCATCTCGGGGAAAGCGCGGTACTCGATGAGTCCTTTTGCGCACATTTCCGCCAGGCCAAGAACGCTGTCTCCAGCCGCCTGCCGGCAGGCGTTCACGGTCGCCACCGCTACATCGTTGAAACTCTGCGCCCGTCCTGTCCCCACGTTGAAGATGCCGCGCGCCTGCGGATGATCGAGAAACCACAGATTGACCTTGACGACATCCTCGACGGCAATGAAATCACGGCGTTGTTCGCCATCCGCGTAGCCGCCCGACCCCTGAAAAGGCCTTACCTTGCCTTCCTTGCGGTACTGATTGAAGAAATGCCAGGCCACAGATGCCATGCGGCTCTTATGCGCCTCGTTGCGGCCATAGACATTGAAATAGCGGAATCCGGCGATTTGCGAGCCCGCCAACGGCAGGCGCCGCCTGACCACCTGATCGAACAGAAACTTGGAATAGCCGTAAATATTGAGCGGCGATTCGAACGCGCGCTCCTCGGTAAAAATGCTCGAGCCCCCGTAGACAGCCGCCGATGAGGCATAAATCAGCGGAACCTCCTGCTCGCAACAAAATTCCAGCAAGCCGACGGAGTAGCGGTAATTGTTCTCCATCATGTAATGGCCATCGGTCTCCATGGTGTCGGAGCAGGCACCCTGATGAAAAATCGCATCAACACCATCGTCAAACCGGCCGCCCGCCAGTGCAGAAAGAAAATCACGCTTATCGATGAAGTCGCTGATCTCGCAATCCACCAGATTGGTGAATTTGTCAGCCGATTCCAGATTGTCAACGGCAACGATATCGCGTTCGCCGCGCTGGTTGAGCGCACGAACCAGATTCGAGCCTATGAATCCGGCTGCGCCGGTAACGATATAAGTCACGCCTTGATTTCCTGTGAAAAATGTTTGACCAGAGACAGAGCAGCGCGCAGCGCGGCGGAACGGATTTTCAGGTGGCTGGCCGCCGGATCAATCCTCATTGAGACTCTCTTGGAGTTCGCGGGCAGTGACAACCGCTGTGCCCAGTTTGCCCACCACCACACCGGCCGCATGATTGGCAACGCGCACCGCCTCGGGAAGAGACGCGCCGACACCCAGCATGACGGCAAGCACCGCAATTACAGTATCGCCTGCGCCGCTGACATCAAAAACCTCCCGCGCCTTGGCAGCTTCATGCAGCACTGCGCCCTTCTGGTACAAAGTCATGCCTTCTTCGCTGCGGGTCACCAGCAGTGCCTCCAGACCCAGCTTGCGTCGCAGCGCATGCGCCTTGATTGCCAATTCCCGCTCATTGCGCCAGGCACCGACCACCTCACGCAGTTCGCCGCGATTGGGCGTGACGACGGTGGCGCCCCGATAGCGCGAATAGTCGCTCCCTTTCGGATCTACCAGCACCCGCCGGCCGCGCGCGCGCGCCATATCGATCATTTTCGAAATATGCGTGAGACCGCCTTTTCCATAATCGGAGAGAATCACAATGTCAGCGGATTCGAGCAGTGCCTTGTAATCAGCCAGCTTGTCGAGCAGCACTTCGTGGCTGGGCGCGGTCTCGAAATCAATTCGCAGGAGTTGCTGCCGGCGGCCCAGCACGCGCAGCTTGACCGAAGTGTCAATGGAACGGTCACGATGCAGGCGGGCGCGCACGCCTTCGGCTTTGAGCAACTCGGCAAGACGCTTGCCAGGCTGATCCACGCCCACCACCGAAAGCAGCGTGACGCGGGCGCCCAGGGCCGCGGCATTGCGGGCGACATTGGCGGCTCCACCCGGCCGGTCTTCGGTGCGGTCGATCCTGACGATGGGCACAGGCGCTTCCGGCGAAACCCGGTCCACCTCGCCGAACCAATAGCGATCCAGCATGACATCCCCCACCACCAGCAGGCGCGCGCGGCGCGCCTTCCCTGCTGCGAAAGCCGGGCCTCCGCGGGTTGCCTGTGCCCCGGTGGCAGAGGTGCTGGCAGCTTGGTGCTTCTTGGTGGCTTTCGCTTTCATTGCCCGAATAATCCTAAAAACCGCAGTTGAACGGATAAGAACTTGCCAATTGCCTGATGTGGAATGACCTTTTCATGATATCGGCATCACCTGAAAGGAACTGCTCCGCATTTGAGTCAATTGGCCGGAGATCCAGCACTGACGCGGCTTTCCACGATCTCCCCCTATGGTAACTGCGGTTTTCAGGTTGAAAGACGCTTGAGTATGTCCACGCCGATTTACCAATCCAGCATTCGCAGCCTGCCCCTGCTGAGCCGCGGCAAGGTTCGCGACATGTATGCGGTGGACGAGCAACACCTGTTGATCGTTACCACCGACCGCCTGTCGGCGTTTGATGTGATTCTTCCCGACCCCATCCCGGACAAAGGCCGGGTGCTCAATGCCCTGGCGGACTTCTGGTTTGCCCGGCTTGGGCACCTCATGCCCAATCACCTCACCAACATTGCACCCGAGTCGGTGGTCAAAGGCGATGAGGAGATTGCCCAGGTGCGAGGACGCGGCGCCGTGGTCAGGCGTCTGAAACCCCTGCCGGTGGAGGCCGTGGTGCGCGGCTATCTCATCGGTTCGGGTTGGAAGGACTATCAGCAGAGTGGGGCAGTCTGCGGCATTACCCTGCCCAAGGGCCTCCAGCAGGCGGAGAAACTGCCCGTAACCATTTTCACGCCTGCGACCAAGGCTGCGGTCGGCGACCATGACGAAAATATTTCGTTTGCACGCATGGAACAAATCGTCGGCGCCGAGATCGCCAAGACGCTGCGCGATGCCGCAGTGCGCCTGTATAGCGAGGCAGCGGATTATGCGCGCGGACGCGGCATTATCATCGCCGATACCAAGTTTGAATTCGGCCTGGATGACAAGGGCGGCGTGGTCCTTATCGACGAAGTGCTGACCGCGGATTCATCGCGCTTCTGGCCGGCAGATCAGTACCGCATTGGTATCAGCCCGCCGTCCTACGACAAGCAGTATGTGCGCGACTATCTGGAAACCCTGGATTGGGACAAGACCCCGCCGGCTCCCCGCCTGCCGGCAGATGTCATTGCCAGAACTTCGGAAAAATATCGGCAAGCCTATGCGTGCCTGACCGGCTCGCAATTGCCGGATTGAGCGATGAAAGGGATGTGCGTAATGGCGGTAAAAAATATTCTGGCCCATGAGATACGGGCGGCCATCGCCGCAAGGCGGAACGACTGATGGTCGGCCCTGCCGGCAGGGGCAAGGCTGCCTCCGGTGTTGCCGCAGAGGAACCGGGTGACGGCGTCGATGCGGCCGCCGCTGCACCGACAGCGGAAATCGCCGGGGCTGAGGCGATCGAACGTGCTGCCGACATTCTTCGTGGTGGAGGCCTGGTGTCGCTGCCCACGGAAACGGTGTACGGCCTGGGCGCAGACGCGACCCAGCCGGCGGCGCTGGAGCGTCTGTACCGCGTCAAGCATCGCCCCCACTCGCACCCGGTGATCGTGCATCTGGCGAGTGCCGCGGAATTGCCCCGCTGGGCGGCGGAGGTTTCCCCGCAGGCGCAGAAACTGGCAAACGCCTTCTGGCCCGGGCCGCTCACCCTGGTTGTCAGGCGCGCGCCGCATGTGCTGGACGCCGTCACCGGCGGCCAGGACACGGTGGCCCTGCGGGTGCCCAGGCACCCCCTCGCGCTTGCCCTGCTGGAGGCCTTGCGCGGCGCAGACGATGGTGCGCGGCTCTCGGGCATTGCCGCCCCGTCGGCCAATCGCTTCGGCAAGCTGAGCCCGACATGCCCCGAACATGTGCAGGCCGACCTGGGTGCCGACGTGGATTTGATCCTGGATGGCGGCCCCTGCGAGGTCGGCATCGAATCTACCATCATCGATGTGTCCACGGGCGTTGCCTGCCTGTTGCGCCCCGGGAAAATCAGCGCTGCGCAAATTGAAGCCACACTGGGCGAATCGCTGGCTGCGGCATCGGAGCAATCACCGGTGACACCGGGAAGCCTGCCTTCGCATTACGCGCCGCGGGCCAAGGCGAGATTGGCAAATAGGGTCAGGATCATTGAGGATCTGCTGGGCCACCGCGGCAAGCGCATCGCCGTGCTGGCACTGGAGGCGTCCGTGGCGCGGCTCAACGCCGCGTTGAGCGTGGTGGAGCCGGCCGTGCCTGCGAGCTATGCACAGAGGCTGTATGCCAACCTGCGCAAACTCGACGCTACTGGTGCGGACCTTATCCTCATCGAAACACCGCCTGATACCCCGGCCTGGGCCGGGGTTCTGGACCGCCTGCACCGGGCGACCACCGAATAAATGGGGTCAGTGTAAGATTTACTGACCCCGCGGAGACAAGGGCAGCGCGCTTCCCTCAGGCCGCAGCCTTGGCCGGTGCCGCATTGCCTTTGCGCATCAGCAGGCGCGCAAAATTATCCAGCGACAGGAGATGGGTGTAGATCCGGCCCATGATGCCTTTCTTGAACAGGTTGCGATGCTGGGCGGCGTTCAGGTATTCGAGTTTTTTTTCCTCGATTCGGTACATGCCGGCCAGATTCATGGGCCCACCGTCTTTCAGGGTTGCCTGAAGGGTGAAGGGTTCCAGCAGCGAATAATCAGCCAGGATGGCGCACATCTCGCGGGTGCGCTCCAGATCGGCTTCGTAATCGTTCAACAGGCGCTCGATGGGCTGCCAGCGCTCAAGGGCCTTGCCATCGGCGTCGAACATGCTGTCGCCCTTGTCGTTCAAGAAGGTTTTTTCCACACAGACCAGCCGGTCAGCCTGTTCCACCGAATCCAGAGTCACCCGGGCCATGCAGAAGGGATAGCGCCGCACGTAGGCAGGCAGGTAAACATCAGCATCCCATTTGCCGTCGCACAAAAAAAGATTCTCCGCGCCGGAAACGCCAAGCACTGCCACCGGCGAAAAGCTCTTGCCATCGTCGGTCGATACGAACACCAGCGGAAAATCGCGGAAGGCGACCGGGAATTCGGTATAGCTCACTGGCACCGCGTTGGAGCCATGCACGAACTCCGGGAGCATTCCCGCCTCAGGCAGATTGACTTTCTGATTCTTGTAGAAGGGGACGATTTCCTTGAAACCGAACGGCGGATTGATATCCATGAATAAGCTGCCTTGAGATCAAATCGGGAGGAAAAACAGGAAAAGAGATCATACGGTACGGGTTACCCACCCGCAAACACGCCGTGAATGGCACGTGACGGAATTGACATTTCGGGAAATGTGACCGCCGGGCAACAACGCGCATATCGGATGTTGCGCATATCGGATTGTACGGGCAGCCCTATCAAGGTAAACTCCCCGGCTCTGGGGACGTAGCTCAGCTGGGAGAGCGTCGCGTTCGCAATGCGAAGGTCGGGAGTTCGATCCTCCTCGTCTCCACCAACCCAACATCCAAAGCAGTCCAAAGAAGGCCGGTTTCCTGAAGTTATCATAGGGAAATCGGCCTTTTATTATCCGGCGTTGTCCAATACGGTGCTCCGGATACGGTGCTGCGGATACGGTGCTGCGGATTGACCACCAGCAGCAGGGTTGGCACAATCTGCCAATAATCTTGCCGTGGAGATCGATATGCCTACCCGTAATGTTGTGCTGACCAACCATCAGGCGTCCTTGGTGGAGCAACTTGTCATTAGCGGTCGCTACCAAAACGCCAGTGAGGTCTTGCGGGAGGGGCTACGCCTGATTGAACAACGTGAGGCGGAGGATGCATCCCGCCTAGAAGCCCTACGTTCTGCCGTCAGCGTCGGCATTGCTGATATTGAGGCCGGTCGATTCAAGACTTTTGATACAGCGGAGTCCCTGAGATCACATCTCAAATCCATCACGGCTAAGGCGATCGCTGCGGCATGAGTCGGGCTTGGCGTGTTCGGCTAACTGAACAAGCCGAATCGGATCTACTCGGTATTTCAAGATGGACGGCAGAGAACTTTGGGACTCGGCAGGCCGAGTCCTACGCAGAGACAGTGACGCTGGCAATCGAGGCTCTCAATGATGGTCCAGAGATTTTGGGGGCCAAGGCGCGGGACGAGATAGCCCCGGGCGTTTGCACCTTACATGTTGCCCGGCATGCATGGCCGAAAAGGTCGCCACTTCGTGGTGTTCAGGGTCGCTGAAGGGAAGATTGTAGAAGTGCTAAGGTTGCTGCATGACAGCATGGACTTGGCCAGACATGTGCCGGAGGGTTAATGATGCTGCACGGAAGCCATGCACTGAAGCCAGTTCACGCTAACGGTCAATCGTGTTGCAGCGGGTTTCAAGCAAAACGGACGATCATCCGAATTCTTCCTCATTGACCCGCTGCATTACCCAGGAGTTTGGAGAGAGAGTTCAAGTTCAGGGGGTGACTGCACCACCATCCAACTGTCCAAGGTATTCCTCGTCTCCGCCAGATTCCTATCTGGGATGACGATCTATTCCTGTTTCAGGCCCGCCGCCTGTACGAACTTGGCCGTGGCAAGCAAATCCTGCTGCACGAAGCGGCGATAGTCCTCGCCCGGAATGAGCGAAACTTCCGCGCCCTGTGCGGCCAGGCCGTCCACCACCGCGGCAATGGTCAGCGTTTTCTGCAGCGCCGCGTACACCCTGTCAAGTATCGGTTTTGGCAATCCCTTGGGTGCGAGCAGGCCGGCCCAGGTGCTGTACTCGTAACCAGGCAGCGTTTCGTTCACAGCCGGAATATCCCCCAGCATTTTCGAACGCGCCGGCAGGCTGTGCGCCAGCACCCGCAGGCGGCCCGCCTTGACCTGTGACATTGCCGCCGGGGCGGGTGCAAACGTGAAATGCGTTTGCCCGGCAATCACCGAGGCGACCGAGGGCCCGCCACCCTTGTGTGGCACATGCAGGGCATCGAATTTTCCAAGCTGGGTCAGGATGGTGCCGGCCAGGTGGCTGGTCGAGCCCACGCCGGCCGATGCCATGTTCACCTTGCCGGGGTTGGCGCGGGCGTATTCGACCAGATCGCGGACATTCTTGATGGGAAGATCGGGATTGACCACCAGCACGTTGGGGAAGATGGCGAAATTGGAAATGTAGGAAAAATCGTTGATCGGGTCGTAGGGCAGATTTTTGCGCAGGGCAGGCAATATGGTCATGGCGCTGGAGGATGCGCAGACCAGGGTATAGCCGTCCGGTTTGGCATTCTTGCCAGCTTCCATGCCGATCGCACCGGCCGCGCCGTCGCGGTTCTCCACCACCACGGCCTGGCCGAGCACTTCACCCATTCGAGCGGTGATGATGCGCGCCATGGTGTCGATGGAACTGCCCGGCGCATTGGCCAGGATCAGGCGGATGGGGCGGTTGGGGTATTCCTGGGCCGTGGCGACCAGAGCTGTTGTCGCGAACACCGCGGCACACAAAGCGGAAATGGTTTTCAAGATTGTCTCCATAGGTTTTCTGAATTGCGCTGAAGCAGCCTCGCAATGCTACCTGTAAATGTACCCCGGCGAAGCGTTACAGTATAGCTCTGACAAATGCCGGGCTAAACCGGGCGTTTCCGGAGGCGCAGGGCAAACACCGCCATCGCCAGGAGTGCCGAGCGGTTTTTCGAGACTCGCAATCAGTGGCGCGCTCAAGTGCCGCTCTCCTGCGTTAAGCTTGCCACGCGACTATCAGCGGAGTGTCCGGACAATGCAGCGGCAGGAATTAAAGGAGCGGCCACGCAAGGCACGCAAACGGGCCGCGCCAGACAAGGCAGCGCCCCCGGAGATTGCAGGGGTGTCGCGGCAACTGGCGGGCAAGCTTGCGCAGCTGGGGATTGTGCGCAGCCTGGATCTTGCCCTGCACCTTCCCCTGCGCTACGAAGACGAAACCCGGGTGACCGCAATTGCGGCAGCCGGCTCGGGCGCGCCGGTGCAGATTGAGGCGACGGTCGACAGCACCGAAGTTGTCTACCGCCCGCGCCGGCAACTGCTGGTGCGGGTGCATGACGACAGCGGTGAAGCGGTGCTGCGGTTTTTCAATTTTTATCCGAATCAGGTGCGAGCGCTGGAGGCGGGCACCGTGCTGCGCGCCTACGGTGAGCTACGTTCCGGGTTTTTTGGCCGCGAAATGTTCCACCCGCGCTTTCGCGTGCTGCACGGTGATACGCCCCTGCCCGACCGGCTCACGCCGATCTACCCGACGGTGGCCGGGCTCACACAGCCGGTGCTGCGGCGACTGGTGGACGAGGCCTTGAAGCGGGAGGACCTGGGCGATACGCTGCCCGAAGCCCTGCGCCGGCGTTACCGGCTGGATGAGCTTCGCGAGTCCGTGCTGGCACTGCATCGTCCGCCGCCGGGCGCAGATCTGGACACCTTGTCACAGCGCAGCCATCCGGCATGGTTGCGGGTGAAATTCGACGAGTTGCTGGCGCAGCAGTTGTCGATGCGCAAACACTATCGTGAGCGCAAGACGCGCAAGGCAAGCGCTTTCGCGGAAACGAGAGGGCTTGTGCCACGGCTTCTGGCTGCGCTGCCGTTTGCGCTGACTTCCGCGCAGCAGCGTGCCTGGCAGGAAATCGAGGCGGATCTCGCCAGGACTCACCCCATGCACAGACTGTTGCAGGGTGACGTAGGCAGCGGCAAGACCATTGTTGCTGCACTGGCGGCCTTGCGAGGCATGGAAAACGGCAGGCAGGTAGCGGTGATGGCGCCGACGGAGATACTTGCCGAGCAGCATTACCGCAAGTTTTCCGAATGGCTTGTCCCGCTGGGCATTGTGGTGGCCTGGCTTACCGGCAGCCAGACTGCGAAGCAGCGTGCGCTGCAGCTTGCATCCATCGCCTCAGGCGAAGCGCAGGTCGCCGTGGGCACGCATGCGCTGTTTCAGGACGACGTCGCGTTCCATTCGCTGGGCCTGGCGATTGTTGATGAGCAGCACCGCTTCGGGGTGGCGCAGCGTCTTGCCTTGAGGGAAAAGGCGGGTGGCCGGCGCAATGGCGCCACCGCCGCGGCCGATGGTGAAGAGGCGCCTGAGCCGCATCTGCTGATGATGAGCGCCACGCCGATTCCGCGCAGCCTGTCGATGAGCGTGTTTGCCGATCTGGATATTTCGGTGATCGATGAAATGCCGCCCGGCCGGCGCCCGGTGCTCACCAAACTGGTGTCCTCCTCGCGGCGCGCAGAGGTGCTGGGGCGCATCCGCGATGCCTGTGCCGCCGGGCAGCAGGCCTACTGGGTTTGCCCGCTCATCGAGGAATCGGAAACGCTTGATCTGCAGACCGCGATAGACACGCATAGCGCGCTCACCACGGAGCTGCAGGGTCTCAATGTCGGCCTGGTGCATGGACGCCTCGTGCCGGCAGAGAAGGCCGCGGTGATGAAAGCCTTCGTCAGCGGCGCCACGCAGGTGCTGGTGGCCACCACGGTGATCGAAGTGGGTGTGGATGTGCCCAATGCCGCGCTGATGGTTATTGAACATGCCGAGCGCTTCGGTTTGGCGCAACTGCACCAATTGCGCGGCCGGGTCGGGCGCGGCAACGAACAGTCGGCCTGTGTGTTGCTCTACCAGAACCCGCTCTCCGAGGGCGCGCGCCAGCGGCTCAAGGTGATCTACGAGAACACCGACGGCTTCGTTGTCGCCCAGGAGGATTTGAAGCAGCGCGGGCCGGGCGAGTTTCTGGGCAAGCGACAAAGTGGTGTGCCCCTGCTGCGTTTTGCCGACCTGGTGGGCGACGAGGGATTGCTCGCGCCGGCGCGCGAGGCGGCCGAGTGGTTGCTGGAAAATGATGCAGACGCGGCCGAGCGCCATATGGAGCGCTGGCTGGGATCGCGGGCGCGTTTCATGCTCGCTTGAGGCAATGCCGTTGCTGCCGGGCATTTTGATGTTTGTCATTTTGGAAAAATCGACAGCGGCTTGGGATGCGCGCCGGTTCCCCATTCTTCCTGCATCACGGACAATGGCGTCAGCAAGAAATTAGCGACAGGCCTTCAGGCCTGTCGATCTAACGAGTAAGGTTAGGTCGTGCAACATTCCATTCCAGGGGACGCGCAGCGATAAAGCTGCGTCGCGTCCCTGAATTCTACGTTAGGCCTTGTTGCGTGATGCGCAACACGCTATAATTGGCAGATGATTCAATCGTTCCGGCACAAAGGCCTGGGAAAATTCTTTGCATCGGGAAGTGCCGCGGGGATCCAACCACAGCATGCTAAGCGATTTCGCATGCTTTTGGCGGCTTTGGATACTGCTCAGTCTATAGAGGATATGGACATTGCAGGGTTTCGCTTGCACCCGCTGAAAGGGGTTGAACCTCGTCGTTGGTCTGTGTGGGTGAATGGGAACTGGCGCTTGACGTTCGAGTTCAAAGACGGGCACGCTTTAGTATTGCAATATGAGGACTACCACTAATGACTATGCACAATCCACCTCACCCCGGTGAATTCATTACCGCGGTTTATTTGGAGCCGAACGGGCTCAGCGGCCGTGAATTGGCCGCAAAGCTCGGAGTTGCTGCGTCTACCCTGAATCGCATTCTCACCGGAACCAGTGGCATCAGCCCTGAAATGGCGTTGCGTCTTTCCAAAGCTCTTGGTCGTTCTCCGGAGAGTTGGCTAACCATGCGATACAACCATGAACTGTGGCAGGCCAAACAGCACGTGGATCTAGGCAATGTCAGCAAAGTCAGGCTCACAGCGGCCTAACTTTAGCTGCAGCGGACGCTGTGCCGGCGCCGCTGAGCATTGACGTTAGGCCGCACCAAGACCCCTTCCTCCGCCAAGCGCGGGAAACTTGAAAGGCTCATCCATGACTACCCAAGGCTTCGTCGCCACACACGAGAAGGACGCTCGATTTGAGCGCGGCCTCCGGTCGTTCTACGAATATAGAGACTTGGGCGTCAAGACCGCGACTGAAGGTCGAGTAGTCGCACACGTCATCCGCGCAGCACAAGGCAAGGAGTTTTCAAGCCAGCCGCACCTGCATCGAACGGCATTTCAATTGGTCTACATCCTCAAGGGATGGATTGAATTCGAATACGAAGGCCAGGGCGTGGTTCGCCTGGAAGCTGGTTCGTGTGTTCATCAACCACCAAGCATCAGGCACCGTGAACTTGGCCACAGCCCAGACATCGAGATGCTGGAAATTGTTCTTCCAGCGGGCTTCGAGACTGAGGAAGTTCCCTCAGTCAATCCATAGCCGTAGGGCGGCGAGTGCGGCCAATCCGGCAGTCAACCGGTCCTGCGCGAAAAACCGCGCAGGCCGGTTACTTCTATAAAGGGGACGCTACCCTTTGTTTTCGGTTTATTGGCGGTTTCGTCCAACCCATCATTCCACCGGGCCTTGCGCATAAAGCCGCGTAAGGCCGGTGAATTCAAACGTTATGCTCCATGACACTCAACATTGGTCAGTTATACGCCCAGGGCGTATAGCTCTCCAATGTTCACGGTTATTGAAACTTTTCTCTTCGAAAAACAATGGCCGCATTATTGGAGCGAGGAGGTACGAGGCGAGTTTGCTGCATACATCGCCGAGTCTCCCAATGCCGGGGACGTGGTGCCCAAGTCTGGCGGAATTCGAAAGGTCCAGTGGCGGCGGGCTGGTACAGGCAAGTCCGGAGGTGTTCGCGTCATTTACTTCACACGAGCAATCGAAGAGGAAGTCGTGCTTTTGCTCATATATGCACCATCTTCTCCGTCTTGGCGTTTCGATACCGGAAGCTCACCTGGCCGTCGTTGCAGGCGACGATATCCTTCTCCCGGATGACGCCCCGGTAAAGATAGCGCCCCAGATAGATGAGCGCCTTCTCGCCGGTGCAACATGTTTTGGAAGGGGTTTGCATCCCATCCCAAAACGCTCTCCCCCGAAACCCCGGCCTTCAGGCCGGGGTCGGCTCCCACCGCCCTAAAGGGCGGGGTTTCAAACCGGAGTTAGTTTTAGATGAAGCCGGGATTCGCAGGGTGATCACGAAAAGGGGGTGCAATCGAGCCGCGATGCGGCGCAAAATGGGTGATCACGATAGTGCTGCCGGCGTGGGGGATGGCCAGTTGCGCCTGCAGCCAAGCGCGGTGACGTTTGCAAATCGCGATTGCGTCCTCGGGCGAGAATGCACGCTCCCCCATCCGGATTGAAGCGTGATCGGGATTGAACTTCCGAGAGCGTTCAATGACCTGGGTGCGCTCGCCCGGCGGCGCCAGGGTGTAGGTCAGTCCACAGACTGCAACCCAGAAATCGCACGGAACCTATCCTGGTTTCCTGGCAGTCAAGTAAATTGATCCGGGTTCCAGCCGAGTCGGTCTTGAGCTGCTCCTGGATGGTGTGATATTCCCCGTCGTAATACTCGTGATTCCCGGCGACATAAAGCACGGGACCCGCGAATGTCCGTTTGGCCCATTCAATACCGGCCGCGCCGTTGGCGATGTCACCGGCAAGTACCACCACGTCGGCGTAGACATCCGGCAGGTCGATCGGCCGGACTTCGAGATGCAAATCCGAAAGAATCTGAATCCGCATCGTCGGTACCGGGGTTTATCGAGTCTCGGGCCGTGGCAAACCGGAGTGGCAAGGTTGGTGCGCTGTTACGCGAGTCAGCGACGCGCTGCTTTCTGGTTCGCCGCAATACGCAGCCGCAGGGCGTTCAGCTTGATGAAACCCGCCGCATCCGCCTGATTGTAGGCGCCGCCATCATCGTCGAAAGTCGAAATGCGTGGATCGAAAAGCGAGTCCGATTTCGAGGCGCGGCCCGTGATCAGCACTGTTCCCTTGTAAAGTTTCAGGCGCACCGTTCCATTGACCGACTGCTGCGAGGAGTCTATCAACTGCTGCAGAAGCAGGCGCTCGGGGCTGAACCAGTAACCGTTATAGATCAAGCGGGCGTAGCGCGGCATGAGATCGTCCTTGAGCGCCAGCACTTCACGGTCAAGCGTTAGCGACTCCATCGCACGGTGCGCCTTGAGCATGATGGTGCCGCCAGGTGTTTCATAGCATCCGCGCGATTTCATGCCGACATAGCGGTTCTCGACAAGGTCCAGCCGGCCTATGCCATGCCGCCCGCCCATGCGGTTGAGTTCGATCAGCGCCTTGGCAGGGGAGAGTCGCTTGCCATTGATCCCAACGATATCGCCTTTTTCGTAGGCAAGTTCAACATGTTCGGCACGTGCCGGAGCCTTCTCCGGCGAAACTGTAATTCGCCACATGCTGTCCTCAGGCTCGAATGCCGGATCCTCGAGAATCCCGCCTTCATAGGAAATGTGCAGAAGATTGGCATCCATGGAATAGGGCGCACCGCCCTTGCGTTTCTTGTAATCGACAGGAATGCCGTGTTCGTCCGCGTAACGCAGCAGCTTGTCCCTTGAAAGCAGATCCCATTCACGCCAGGGCGCTATCACATGAACATTGGGCATGAGCGCGTAGGCCCCCAACTCAAAGCGCACCTGATCGTTGCCTTTGCCGGTTGCGCCATGAGATATGGCATCGGCACCGGTTTTGCGCGCAATCTCGACCATGCGCTTGGCAATCAATGGCCTGGCGATGGCAGTTCCCAGCAGGTATTCGCCTTCATACACGGCATTGGCGCGAAACATGGGAAACACATAGTCGCGGACAAATTCCTCGCGCAGGTCCTCGACAAAAATCTGGCGGACGCCCAGCGCACGGGCCTTGCGGCGCGCCGGTGCAAGTTCTTCACCCTGGCCGATGTCGGCTGTGAAGGTAATTACCTCGCAGCCGTAATTGTCCTGCAGCCATTTGAGAATAACCGAGGTATCCAGACCACCGGAATAGGCCAGGACGACCTTTTTTATCTTTGCTGTTTTAGTCATGCTTTCGTTTTTTCACCTTGATTATTGAGATCTGCAGCGCGCCAATTTTCCGATTGCGTCGCTGCCTTGTGGGGATTCCAGCCGTGCCGTCGGCTATTGCTCGACTCTGCCCAGCAGAAGGAATTCAATCAATGCCTTTTGCGAGTGCAGGCGGTTCTCGGCTTCATCCCAGACTACGCTTTGTGGACCGTCGATCACATCGGCAGCGACTTCCTCGCCTCTGTGGGCCGGCAGGCAGTGCATGAAAATGGCGTTTTTCCCCGCAATGCGCATCATTTCCGCATCCACTTGCCATTTTTCGAAATCGCGTTTGCGTTCTTCATTTTCCGCTTCGAAACCCATGCTGGTCCAGACATCGGTGGTTACCAGATCAGCATCGCGCGCCGCATCCATCGGGTCGGCGAATTCCTTGTAATGACTGGTGCCATAGATTCCAGCGCGCTCCGGTTCGACCTCATACCCTGGAGGTGTCGAGACATGAACATTAAAGCCAAACACCTCGGCCGCCTGCAGCCAGGTATTGCAAACATTGTTCGAGTCTCCGATCCAGGCGACGGTCTTGCCGGTGATGGGGCCACGCTGCTCGGTGTAGGTATAAATGTCCCCGAGGATCTGGCATGGGTGGTATTCATTGGTCAGGCCGTTGATGACCGGAACGCGCGAGTGCCTTGCGAATCGCTCGACGATTTCCTGCTCGAAGGTGCGAATCATCACGACGTCTGACATGCGGGAGATCACTTCCGCGGCGTCCTCGACGGGCTCTCCGCGGCCCAGTTGCGAGTCCCGGGTATTGAGATAAATGGCGGTACCGCCGAGTTGATGCATGCCGGCCTCAAATGAGAGGCGCGTCCGGGTGGATTGCTTCTCGAAAATCAACACCAGAGTGCGATCGATGAGTGGCCAGTATTGGCGATAGGATTTGAACTGGTCTTTTATCCACCGGGTGCGCGTGAACAAGTACTCGTACTCTTCGCGCGAGAAGTCCTTGAACTGGAGGAAGTGCCGGGGAGTCATGCCTTGGCGGCAGCCTGTGGCACCACCGTTCTGGATAGAAACTCGCGCATCAGCGGGACCAGTATGGAAACAATCTGGCCCGCTTCGTCCTTGTTGATGGTCAGCGGCGGAAGCAGCCTCACCACGTTATCGACGGTGACATTGATCAGCAGCTGTTTCTCCAGCGCGAGGCCTACCAGTTCGCCGCAAGGACGATCAAGTTCGATGCCAATCATCAGGCCGCGACCGCGGATTTCCCGGAGGCCGGCTGTGCCCTTCAGGCCTTCGGTGATGCCATCGCGGATCAGAGTACCCATGTCGACAGCGTTTTGCAGCAATCCTTCGTCCTCAATGATCGAGAGTGTCGCAAGCGCAGCAGCACTGGCCAGTGGGTTGCCCCCAAACGTTGATCCATGATTGCCCGGTTTGAAAACCTGCGCAGCCGCGCCGCGCGCCAGGCACGCACCAATCGGAACGCCCGATCCCAGCCCTTTGGCGAGGGTCATGACATCGGGCGTGAAGCCGGCGTGCTGGTAGACAAACCAGGTGCCGGTGCGACCGATACCGCACTGCACCTCATCGAGCATCAGCAGCCAACCATGCTTGTCACACAGTTCCCGCAAACCGCGCAGATACTCCATGGACGAAACATTGATGCCGCCTTCCCCTTGAATGGGTTCCACCAGCACAGCAACCACGCTGCGGTCGTGTTCGCCAATCTGGCGCACGGTATCCAGGTCATTGAAGGGAACACGTATGAAACCGCCGACCAGGGGTTCAAAACCAGCCTGCACCTTGCGGTTTCCGGTTGCTGACAAAGTGGCAAGCGTACGGCCGTGAAAAGCCTGTTCCATGACGATGATCGCGGGCAGCTCAACGCCATTGCGGTGGCCATGCAATCGCGCGAGCTTTATCGCCGCTTCATTGGCTTCGCAGCCCGAATTGCAGAAAAAGGCATTATCCATGCCGCTGATGGCGGCGAGCTTGTCGCCCAATGCCTCCTGTCCCGCAATCCGGTACAGGTTCGAAGTATGTATGACCTTGCCGATCTGTTCACCCAGTACGCGAAGCAAACGCGGATGTGCGTGGCCGAGCGTGCTGACCGCAATGCCGGCCAGCGCATCGAGATAACGTTTCCCCGATTCATCCCATAGCCAGACGCCTTCGCCGCGGACGAAGGACACTGACCATCTGTTGTACGTGTTCATCAAATGCGACATATGTGTCAATCCAAATTGCTGTGAGTCAAATTTGTCAAGCTATCAGCGAGGCAAGGTAACGCCCACTTCACCAATACCGTAGCGCTGCGGATTTTTGCAGCCCAAGCGTGGGAGCATTGCAAACCATCGTCGTCGCTGCAAGTGACAGCGCGGGATTTATCAATTCGCAAGCGTTGCGCCCGGACAGTTCAAGAATCCTGACAGATCAGCGCATTGCGCCACGGTCTCCCGCTGCCTGCAAGCGGCAGCAACGCCGGCCAATAGTTTTTCCAAAATACAACGGTGGCCTGCGCCACCGTTGTGCAATAACGAAAAAGCTCATTGAGACCAATATCCTAGCATAAGCCCGGCGGACAATGCGCGCTTGCCTTGCCGTGGGTAAAGCTATCCTTCACGAATATTGAGCGTTCGGATACCTGAATTGGAATTGACTAACGTAGGGGATGCGCATGCTCAGCGTTCTCCGAGGTCCGCCAAAACGGCAGAGACGAGTTCCGGGGCGAGATAAAACCCGTCGTCGGCGAGTTGGTCGAGCAGTGGCCGGACCTTTTTAACGAGCCCGGCGCGTCTTGCTTCGACGATGACACCGACCGTCCCGGTACAGCGTAACCCGAGGCTCCGAGCAACCCGGCGCGCCGCCATCTCGTCGAGAACCACCAGCGCGTGCGGACCGCTCTTCAATGCCGCCCGAATCGTACTCGCCTCCCCTGCATCCAGTTCCGGTAGCGATGGCCCGGGAGAATCGCGCCTTAGAACGCCAATCTCCCGGCGCCGGATTGCCGAAGCTATCTGCGGCTCGCCCGGACGGCCAAGGCCCGTCAGCACCTCGGATCGAACCGTCGGGGTGATAATCGCACGGCCGAACAGAGCCGGCAGCCAGGCAAGCCCGGCGACGCTCGCGAGCCCGATCAGCGGGCTCGCGTTCACGATGGCTACTTCCCCTTGCGCCACGCCTTGATGTCTTGCAAATCGTCGCGCACAGTTTTGGCATTACCCCGTATCACCGGGATACCCTCACGCGAAACATGCCGCATGAAATCCTCGAGATGAGTGCCGGCAATCCGCGCCCCGCGGCCGAGCGTCACGCTCTCGCTGCGGTAAAGATCGGTGGCGATGGCGAGCCTCACACCAGGCTCGCCCAGAAGACCGTCTTCACTCAGATGCATGATCACAGCCTCTGGATGGTCGCGATTCATCACGACCACAGGCGCCGTGCGTGCCATGCGCAGCGCCTCGGAGGGATTGTTCTTCAGTTGGCGGACGTTGACGGATTTCATATGAGGCCTACGGGATGTAGGAACAT
>JBCKLP010000021.1:0-22472 GCA_038903735.1 Burkholderiales bacterium
TCAATCGCGTAAAGCGCGATGTATTTCGTTTAGCGTCTTCTTTAAGGCCCGATCGGATTGTTACGCTACATTTGGATAGTCCTTTCGGAGTGTGTTTCCCATTCATTGGGCTGGCACAACTTAAGGCCCATCTATCGAGCCTTAGTGACCTTGGTCAACTTAAACCCGATTTCGGGGAGGCGCAACTCACCTTTTTGACGATTACAAATCCAGCGGCCGAGAAAACATATGCCGATACGATTGCCAGTGCGTGTAAGGGGCAGTTAGTGTCCGTTCCTGATTTTCGATCTCTGGTAAGTGTATTGACAACCACGCAAGCTCACCTCGTTATTTCATCAGAGGTTAAATACGAAGACGAGTCCATTGGAGATTGGTGCATAGCTTTCCACGTTCACTTTTACGAGAGCGTAAGACAGTTAGCTAGAGAACTAAAGGCCAGAGGACCTTTAACTTTGTCTGGTCCTTTTTTGTCCACTTATGCCGTCTACAGAAGCCTTTACGGTGCTACGAAAGGTGGTGGACAGTACGGTTTTTCAGAGCCATTGAACTGGGAGATCATAAAGCGATTACCTGGGAAGTTCAATGAACTTAGTGCATCGGCCAGCATTAACGCTTACCCGATCTCCCTCTTATTCGGCAGGCTGGGCAGGTTAGAGCGTCAA
Source organism: Burkholderiales bacterium (assembly GCA_038903735.1). Lineage (GTDB taxonomy): Bacteria > Pseudomonadota > Gammaproteobacteria > Burkholderiales > SG8-39 > 2-02-FULL-62-17. Next base: position 663 of record JBCKLP010000021.1, read on the forward strand.
AGGACTGTTGGCCGTCTTTACAAAGAATACCTTCAGGGTGAATCTGTACTTGACTTAGGCTGTGACGTGCGTGGCGTGGAGGAGTTTGTTGGCGCGCACACGCGTTACTGTGGTGCAGATATGCACGGCAAGCCTGACGTTTTGGTAAATCTAGATCAGGATAATTTTCCATTTGGGGAATGCAGTTTCGACACTGTTGTTTGTGTGGAAACGCTAGAGCACCTGCAGAAAATGCATAGTATTTTTGACGCTGTTTTAAAAGCTAGTCGGGAGTATGTCGTCTGCAGTCTTCCTGTCGAATTTTCGCATGCAAATAACCGGTTCATGGACTCTCTTGGTGTTCCGTCTTCATCTGCATTTACCCCAATAGCCCCGGTATTTGATCGACACCAGTGGCTCGGAGGTGTGTCTGATAACCTGGATTTCGTTTACTACCGGGCTGCACTTGGTGGCTTTGAAATTAAGAGGATTGATCTCTTCTACTTCCGGAAGATAGCGTTGAACCAGGAGAAGTCAATCGTTAATTTATTCGGCAAGGGCAGGATTTATCAACTAAATAAGTCAGTTGGGATAGTGATCTTCGTGCTGCAAAGAAAAAGGGAGGGAAAATAAAGTGAGAATGTCAAGCCTACATTACCGCGCCATGAGGTTTTTGCTTCCGATGGGGATAAGGGCTTATATTGGTCCGCAACGTAAAGATGTCGGCTCCGAAGTAAGCGAGTTACGTGAAGACGGGTTCGCCTTTCTTAAGAACGTTAGTGTCAACACACGCGAACTCGTAAGTGAGTTCCTGGCTCACGTCTCCTTGGATGAATTTCAGAGAACGGAAGACCTGAGCGAATATTTGCGGATGCGGGAGATGAAGGGGTTGCTTCGTTCTTCACCAGTTATGGCGAGCGGTAGTCCGGACTGTTTGCTAACGAAATTTGCGCGACAGGAATCTTTGATGACGGTAGTCCAAGAATATATGGGCTTACCGGCAGATCGAATCGTGTGCAATGTTACGATTGATGCACTTTTTCGCGATAAGGCTGGGTTTATAAGGTCGGATGGCTATGACGGGGCGCTCAGCTTTCACCGTGATGTTGACGCGTGGCGATGGTTGAAGGTATTTGTTTATCTAAATGATGTCGAGGAAGGTGGGGGGCAACACGATGTCTATCTAGGATCTCATCGAGATTTTCCCAGGAAACTGTGGAAAATTCGACGATATTCTGGAACTGAACTGGAAGAGTACTTTCCCAATCGTTGTTTCCACGTTATTGGGCCAGCTGGGACGTGCTTCGCTGAAAACACAATTGCTTTTCATCGAGGGGCGCCGCCAGAGAAAAAGGGCCGTCTTCTCCTGACTGCGGTTTATTTTGACGACTCTGTTCGGGGAATGCATCCTGCATTGTTCCAGCTTGCTTGACAGTCGCCGTGTGTTTGGAGATTGAGCGCCGGTATCAGATCAAGTTTATTTGGAAAAATGGTATTTTTATGAAGATTACTCACGGATTCAGGTTAGAAAATAAACCGGATACTACTGATGGAAAATAGTCATAAACCCACACTTCGCTGGTGCAGTAACTGCCTCAGCATGTCCACGCGGCCACGCATTTCTTTTGATAAACGTGGTTGGTGCAATGCGTGTGTTTGGATGGAGAAAAAGAAAACGCTTGATTGGGCATCACGCCAAAAAGAGCTTGAACAACTGCTCGACAAACATCGGCGTAGTGATGGTGGCTTTGATTGTTTGGTTCCGGTTAGTGGCGGCAAGGATGGTTCCTATGTTGCTTACAACCTGAAACACAAATATGGTATGAACCCACTTGCGCTGACAATAACGCCTGCGTTGGCGCTAGAACTGGGTGAACAAAATCTAAAAGCGTTTGTTGCAAGTGGCTATAATCACATTACGGTAAATCCGGCATATGAAGCCATGCGAGTTCTTAATCGTGTTGGCCTGCTTGAGATGGGATTCCCCTATTATGGTTGGTTGATCTCTATACAAGCTGGTGTTGTTCGTATGGCAAATAAATTGGGACTTGGTTTGATATTTTATGGGGAAGATGGTGAAGTAGAGTACGGTGGTACGACGGAAACCGATAAAAATCCAATCTATGATGTCCAGTACATGAATAAAATATATCTAGAAGGAGGGTATGAGAAGGTGCTCAAGGAATCTGGTCTGCCCGAGTCAGATTTATTTTTCTTCCGTTTTCCTGACGATGAGGATTTGCAACGTACTCCAATTGACATCACACATTGGTCGTATTTTGAAAATTGGGATCCTTATAGAAATTATTTGGTAGCCAAAGAGCATTGTGGGTTAAAAGAAGCAGAAAGTTCCAATGCTGGGACTTTTACCAACTTTTCTCAAAACGACCAAGCGCTGTATGCACTACACGCATATTTTATGTTCCTTAAGTTTGGCTTTGGTCGGGCCACTCAGGACGCAAGTATCGAAGTGCGACGTGGTGCTATGGATCGCCAGCAGGCGCTTAATTTGGTAAGACTATATGATGGACATTATCCACATGAATACTTAGACACCTATCTTGAGTATTATCAGATCAGTCGGGCTGAGTTCGACGAAGCGATTGATAAATATGCAAACAAAGACTTGTTCGAAAAAGTGGAAGGTTACTGGAAACCTCGCTTTATTGTGACGTAGCCATGAATGTACGAGTCACCATTGTAGATTATGGAATCGGTAATCTTTGGTCTGTCCGTAGTGCGCTGCGCTATCTTGGCCATGATTCGGTCGTGAGTACCACTCCGTCTGAAGTGGCGCAAGCTGACACTCTTATTCTTCCTGGAGTTGGTTCGTTTCGCAAGGCTATGCTGGCATTACGCAGCAGTCAGTTAGATGAGGCTATTTTAGAAGCTGTGACAGGTAAACGTCGTAAGATACTTGGTATTTGCTTGGGCATGCAGCTACTAGCAATGCGTGGTACAGAAGATGGCGAGACCGCAGGTTTGGGGCTAATCTCAACGGATGTGGAGCGATTCGATTCTGCGGCAATGGGGCGGCTAAAGGTGCCGCATATTGGTTTTAATCAAGTGCGTAGTGAAGACCAAAGTGTTCTTTTAAAAGGTATCGCGTCATCCGCTGATTTTTATTTTGTACATTCTTATCGTTTGCTTGCCGATGGTCTTGCTGGGCAACACGGAATTTGTCACTACGGCCAAGATTTTTTGGCGGCCTATGAGCATGAAAACATTTTTGCCACACAGTTTCATCCTGAAAAAAGCCAAACAAATGGATTAAAACTACTAAAAAATTTCTTGGACTACTGAGTTTATGCTTAAGAAACGCATTCTGTTTACCTTGCTCTACGACAACGGGCAATTCATGCTCAGTCGCAATTTCCGTCTTCAAAAAGTAGGGAATTTGGCTTGGCTTCAGAAAAATTACAATTTTTCTCAAATCTCTTTCTTCATTGATGAATTGATTGTGTTGGATGTAACGCGAGGTGAGCGTAAGCCAGCTGTATTTTGTGAGACATTGAAAGCCTTGACGGAAGGGTGTTTTGTGCCTATTGCCGCCGGAGGTGGGATACGCTCAGTCGAGCAAGCGCGGCGCTTGCTTCGTTCTGGTGCGGACAAGGTGGTTGTTAATACTCCAATATTTAGTCAGCCCGCTTTATTGAGAGAAATGGTGCAGGAGTTTGGTCAGCAATGTGTAGTGGGGTCTTTGGATCTAAAACGCACACAAGGCGACAAATACGAGATTTTGATTGAGTCTGGTACGCGTGCGCTAAATGGCGTGGCAACCGAAGAATTGCAGCGTCTAAGTGACGGCGAAGTCGGAGAGTGGTATTTAAACTCAGTTGACCGCGATGGTACTGGGCAGGGGTATGACCTAGCGTTATTGGATCAATTGCCTGTAGATTGGTCGGTGCCGGTGATTTTGGCTGGTGGTGCTGGGAATGCTTCTCATATCGCAGCTGGACTTGCTGATTCGCGTGTTGATGCAGTGGCCACTGCACATTTGTTCAATTTTGTGGGTGATGGTCTGAAACAGGCGCGTTCCACTTTACTATCTTCAGGCGTCGAGCTTGCAAGCTGGCCAACAGTTGATGTTCTATTTGGCGACACGCTACCGGAACAACAGCAAGATATCCGATGATTGAACGCATTTTGATAGTTGGCTTGGGTAGTATTGGTAAGCGACATCTACGGTTGGCAAGAGGACTACTTCCGCATGCAAAGATTGCTGTGTTGCGACACAAGGTGGAATCAGTCATTGCAGAATACGCAGACCATTCTTTTTCGACCATGGACGAGGCGCTGGCATTTGCACCACAGATTGCAGTGATCGCAAACCCAGCAACATTTCATCTGTCCGTAGCAATGCCTTTGGCTAAGGCGGGCGTACATCTGCTGATAGAGAAGCCATTGTCCGCGTCAACGGAAGGCGTTATTGCGCTTCTTGATGCCTGCCACAAGACGAATGCATTATTGGCAACGGGATATAACTTGAGATTTTTGCCATCACTACAAGAATTCAAGTCCATCTTGGACAAAAACGTGATTGACACAATATGGTCGGTTCGGAGTGAAATTGGTCAACATTTGCCTTCATGGCGGCCGGGTACAGATTATCGACAGGGGGTTTCTGCACGATATGAGCTGGGCGGTGGAGTACTTCTTGAGCTCAGTCATGAGCTTGATTATTTGCGATGGATATTTGGTGAAGTGAATTGGGTTCAGGCATCGCTCACAAAGCAAAGCGATCTGGAAATTAACGTTGAAGATACAGCACATTTGATTATGGGGTTCTGTGCGAAGGAAGACGAAATTCCGCTTATTGCCACAGTGAATCTGGATTTCATTCGGCAAGACACAACACGGATATGCACCGCAATAGGTAAGCAGGGCAGCCTGCGGTGGAATGGTATTGCGGGAACGGTTGAATTCTTGAGTTCAGGTTCTCAAGATTGGCAGGAGGTCTATCGTCACCAAGCCACTCGCGATGAAAGTTATCTTGCTGAATGGAAGAACTTTGTTTTATGCGTAGAACAGCACACAGAACCATATGCCAGCGGTGAGGATGGTCTAAAGGTGTTGCATATGATTGAAGCTGTTCGGCAAGCCGCAACGACGGGCAGTCGGGTTCACGTGGACAGCGTTCATAAATTGCGAGAGCTATAAAAAATGAAAGCTGTTGCATTTATTTTTGCGAGGGGTGGCTCAAAAGGGCTGCCAGGTAAGAATATCCGGCCATTGGCAGGGAAACCGCTCATTGCCTGGTCAATTGACTGCGCGCGCGAAGTCCAGCGTATTGATCGTATAATTGTATCGACCGATTCCCAGGAAATAGCGGATGTCGCACGCGAATATGGCGCCGAAGTGCCATTCATGCGACCAGAACAGTTAGCGCTTGATAATAGCCCGGAATGGCTGGCCTGGAGGCATGCACTCAATTATTTGCAAACGATCGAGGGTTATTTGCCTGAAGTGATGGTTTCGATCCCAACAACCGCCCCATTGCGATCACCAACTGATATAAACAACTGCCTTGATGAATATGAAAAAGGCGATGCAGATATGGTGGTGACAGTGACAGAAGCTCACCGTAGCCCATACTTCAACATGGTCAAAAAGAATCCGGATGGTTCGGTCGGTTTAGTAATTCACCCGCAATCCGCATTGATGCGACGACAGGATGCTCCGGCGGTTTATGACATGACCACAGTCGCCTATGTAGTGCAACCTGAATTTGTTATGACGCACCAATCTCATTTTGAAGGCAGGGTACGTGCGGTTCATGTGCCGCTCGAGCGCGCGATAGATATTGATACTCTGTTTGATTTTAAGATGGCAGAATTTTTTCTTTCACAGAAGGGGGATTTAGCGTGAGCACTATTCAGGAATTGATGAACCTTAAAGGGCGTCGAGCACTGATTACTGGTGCTACGGGCGGACTTGGTTCTGTTATGGCAGATACGCTGGCGGAAATGGGCGCAGACTTGATTCTGGTTGATCGACCGGGAACTGATTTTGCACCTTTGGCAGCGTCGTTGCAGGCGCGCTGGGGTGTGCAAGTCTGGCACTACCACTGCGATCTTGAGCAAAATGATCAACGCCTAGAATTGTTTGGGTTAGTACAAAATGAGCATACGCTACTTAATATCCTAATCAACAATGCGGCTTTTGTTGGCGCTTCGGATCTTAAGGGTTGGGTCACTTCTTTTGAGGAGCAAACTGTTGAAACATGGCGCCGAGCTTTGGAAGTCAATCTCACTGCACCATTTCATCTGTGCCAGGGATTGACTCCGCTCCTCAAGCGTTCCCCAGGCGCCAGTATTATCAATATAGGCTCAATTTATGGTGAATACGGTCCAGATTGGCGGTTGTACGAGAATACCAGCATGGGCAATCCGGCAGCCTACGGCGCTTCAAAAGGCGGACTTAATCAACTGACCCGCTGGTTGGCGACAACATTGGCGCCTGACATACGTGTCAATGCGATTTCTCCTGGAGGTGTCTTTAGGAATCAACCCGATGTTTTTGTCAAACGTTATGAGAGCAGAACACCATTGAGGCGTATGGCCAACGAAGATGATTTTCGTGGCGCTACTGCATATCTAGCTAGTGATATGTCATCTTATGTTAGTGGGGAGGTCCTATCAGTTGATGGTGGCTGGGGAGCATGGTAGTTTTTTCATTTGGCGTAAACAATGTTTGATTTATTGCATTTGGAAGATTCAAAGTCCGACTGGGGTTATAAGTGTGTCAAAAATATCGCTATTACAAATTATTATGAGGTAGAACGGAACGTAACGATATTTATTCCAACGTATAAAAATCAACATTTGATTTTAAGATGTGTGGAAAGTTGCATAAATCAGACATATAAAAATATAAGAATAATAATTATAGATAACGGATTTAATGAGTGTGGTGACTCTTTAAGACACGAGCTAGCAAAGTTTGATGATCAGCGAGTTAACTATATGCCCAATACAAGCAATATCGAGCATCTGGGCAATTTTCATTTTATATTGTCTCTTGCACAAGAAACAAGTCGGTTTATTGTAATACCTGCGGATCAACTCTTGACAGAAGATTGTATTGAAAAAATGGTTGCAGTCGCTGAAAAAAATCCATCTGTAAATATGGTATTTCCAAGAACGATAAACAGAGATGTAAGAAATACAGAAATTACGGCCCAGATAAATTCAGAGGATAAGGCTACCCCCTGGCCACATAAAAAATCCAATGCAATGAGTGCAACAGTTTTGCTTCAGTATTATTATAGCCAACATAATATTGATTCCGAATGGACACATTTTACTTTTGTTGGATCACTAATCGATGGTGCCCTGATGAAATCTATAGCAATGTCAAGACCGCCTCTTTTTTATCACGGTTGGGAGGAGCTGATATCGCTTGTCTTACTTAGTTACTCTAAAGATGTCGCTGTTATAAATGAACCTCTATATATACTCTATACAAATAATGAAAGATTGGGATGGGCTTCTAGGCCAAAGTATAACTACACTAGGTATGAACCTCTTTACGTAGAATATTATTTTTTGGAAACATATGAGCCAATGTTAATTAAACGTGGTTTGTCCCTTAGCCGGTTGTATTTATTTTTAATTTATAAAACGTTTTACACTATGTTTCGTTATCCAGGAATAGTGTATTTGTTATTGCCTAAAGTAGTTAATTCTTTTATAAAGCTTATTGTATGTACTATTCCAGTAGACTTATTTATATATATAAGTAAAAAAATAAAATGAATAAAGAGAAGTCGAGGCAGTAAAAACTTTAATATTAACAGACGCAACAGGATTGCTTGGTAGTAATCTAGCCAAGACGTTGATCAATGATGGTCATCGTGTTACCCGCCTTGAAACACCATAGTTCAAATTTACATCGTCTTAAGGATAAAACTATTTTATTGCTTTGGGCTAAGCAATGAATCTGAAAAGCTTTTTATTAAATATTGAATGATTGAGTTTCCAGCAGAGACGAATTGGGAAAAAACCATCGCAATTTATAGTGGACCCCGTTTTTAAGACAAAGGATTAAGCTGTACTTTGTCAAAAGGAACGAGCAGCGATGAAAGAAGCGAAGAAGCGGAAGATTCACACCCCTGAGTTCAAGGCGAAGGTGGGACTGGAGGCCTTGCGAGGGGTGAAGACGATCAACGAGATTGGTCAGGTGTACGGTGTTCATCCAGTGCAGGTTGGGCAGTGGAAGAAGGAAATTCAGGAGCAAGCCAAAACGCTGTTTGAAGGCAAACGAGGGCCCACGCCAGTGGCCGCGCACCGAGAGCCTGAACTGCTCTACAGTGAGATTGGCAAGCTGAAAGTGGAATTGGATTGGCTTAAAAAAAGTCCGGGATCAGCCTGCCATGATGCGACAAGCGTGGATCAACAAGCCGGATGCGGTCAGCGTGGTCCGGCAGTGCGTTCTGGCCGGGGTATCGCGTGCCACGGTCTATGCGCACCAACAGCCCAGGCTGGTCGACGAAAATGATTTGCTGCTCAGTGGCCTGATCGACGAGGAGTACACGCGGCGTCCGTTCTACGGTAGCCGCAAGATGGTGGTATTTCTCAAGGGCGTGGGCCATAGCGTCAATCGTAAGCGGGTACAGCGCCTGATGCGGGAGATGGGGCTGGCCGGCATGGCGCCAGGGCCGAACACCAGCCGGCCACACGCAAAACACAAGATATATCCTTACCTGCTCGGTGTCTCTATAGTCAGTCCCAACCAGGTCTGGAGCACGGATATCACCTACGCCCCGAAGGAAGTCCCCTTGTGGGACATCCGGCTGGCACATGGCTTCGCGTATCTGGTGGCGATCATCGACTGGTACTCGCGCCGGGTGCTCAGCTGGCGGATTAGCAACAGCATGGAGGCGGTGTTCTGTGTTGATTGCCTGGAGGAGGCCTTGCACACTCACGGCAAGCCGGAAATCTTCAATAGCGATCAAGGCTCACAATTCACCAGCGAGGCCTTCACTGGGGCGCTCAAACGTGAAGGCGTCGTGATCAGCATGGATGGGAGGGGGCGAGTGTTCGACAACATCTTCGTCGAGCGGCTTTGGCGCAGCGTCAAGCATGAGGATGTATACCTTGAACGGCTATGCCTCGATGGGCGAACTGATGGTCGGCCTGACAAAGTACTTCGCGTTTTACAACGGGGAGCGCCCGCACCAGGCGTTGGGGCACAAGACGCCCGATATCGTGTATCGAACCGCTACGGGTGGCGGGGCAATGATCGTGGACAAATTCGGCGGCGCGGTGGAGCAACTCCCTGTTCCGCTACGCTCCACAGGGAGTTGCTCCACCGTAGAGGAAAATTCAGAAGCAACTGCAAAGACCAAAGCAAAGGCAACACCGGGGCAGCACCGTCCAGCTGCTAGTGAAGTTGAATGTGCAGCTTAAACCCCTCGGAATTCTGTCTTGACTCTGGGGTCCACTTTAATTCTTGCGCTAACTACAAGCCCCATCCTAGTGGAAGTGGCCCTATGCAACAGAGTGCCGCCCCCGCCTCGCATTTGGCAGGAAGTTGGATGAGCAGGGTTCCAGAAATAAAATGACTATCCGCATGAGCAACACCCGCGAACATGAATAAAAGAGCATTGATAACAGGTATAACTGGTTTTTTAGGCAGCCATCTCGCAATGGCGCTAATTGCTCAAGGATACGAAATTATTGCTTTGAAAAGAAAGTCTTCATTGCTGAAACGAATCGAACCGATTTTGTCAAAAATAAAACTATATGATCTTGAAAATTTGGATTTTTCAGTTCCGTTTCAAGCTCACGGGAAGATTGATGCGGTTATTCATACAGCAACATGTTATGGAAGAAATGACGAAACACCATGGGAAATATTTGAGGCAAACACAGGTTTTCCATTAAGGCTACTTGATGCGGCAAGCTTGGCCGGGGTGGGTCAATTTATAAACACCGATACCATTCTTGATAAGTACCTTAATCTATATTCGCTTTCTAAGAACCATCTTCTAGATTGGGGAAAATTCTATTCGATGCGCAATAAAATAAAATTCGTGAATATGCGTCTTGAACACTTTTATGGCCCCAGTGATGACGATACAAAATTCACTTCTTACGTGATTAATAATTGCATTTCTAATGTTGCATCTTTGAAATTAACTCTTGGTGAACAACGCAGAGATTTCATCTACATCGATGATGTAATTAGTGCTTATTTGGTGGTATTGAAACAGGCAGACCTACTTGAACAATGGTTCACCGAATATGACGTAGGCAGTGGACATTCTGTGTCAATTCGGGAGTTTGTAGGAATGGTACATCGAATAACACATTCAAAAATCAATCTTGAATTTGGTGCGATTCCATATCGTGACGGTGAAGTTATGAACTCACATGCAAATATAACGGCTTTAGCAGCTTTAGGTTGGAATTGTAAATACAGCCTAGAGAAAGGTTTGAAACTGACAGTTGAAGGGCTGCAATAATGAAATTATTAATAACAGGCGGATGTGGTTTTTTAGGAAGCAACTTGGCTTCTGATGCGTTGGCACGCGGAGATGAGCCCGTTATATTCGATAACCTCTACCGCAGTGGCTCAAGAGAGAACCTGACATGGCTACAAAGCCTAGGTAAATTCGCCTTTGAGCACGGCGATATTCGCAACCAGAACGACATCACCAGAGTGATCCAGTCTTTCAAACCTGATGCGATTTTTCATCTGGCCGGTCAAGTAGCAATGACTACCTCCATTGCGAATCCAAGGATGGATTTTGAAATAAACGTTATGGGAACGCATAACCTGTTAGAAGCTGTGCGCCAACATGCCAGAGATGCAATTGTAGTGTATTCATCCACCAACAAAGTATATGGTGATCTTGAGCAGTACACCTACCGAGAGTCTGATACGCGCTACGAATGTATCGAGTACCCAAATGGGTTTGACGAAAAAACACAGCTTGATTTTCATTCGCCCTATGGCTGCTCCAAAGGTGCGGCGGATCAATACATGCTCGACTATGCTCGCATATTTGGATTGAAGGCGGTCGTGTTCAGGCATTCATCAATGTACGGAGGCCGTCAGTTTTCTACTTATGATCAAGGATGGGTTGGATGGTTTTGCCAGAAAGTAATGCAGACAAAGAACGGAATACTCAAGGAGCCGTTCACAATTTCTGGCACGGGTAAGCAAGTACGGGATGTGCTGTATGTGGATGATATGAAGCGTCTTTATACTGCGGCTGTGAAAAATATCGAGCAGGCCAAAGGTCAGGCTTTCAATATCGGTGGTGGGATAGCTAACAGCCTATCCTTGCTGGAGCTGTTTGCATTGCTCGAAAAAATCGCCGGGGTGAAGTTGAATTATACCAAGCTGCCAGTGCGTGAAAGCGATCAGCGTGTGTTTGTGGCTGATATTACCAAGGCACAGAGGCTGCTAGGCTGGCAGCCAGAGGTTACATCGCGTGAAGGGGTGGCGAGAATGTTTGAATGGGTAAGCCAAACGTAATGAGTGAAGTATTCACGAAAAAAGAAAGCGCCACTACCGTTTGTCAGTATAATCTGTTAACCACATTGGCAGCAATGTAGAATTAAAAATTAGTCTGTAGTTAGGTGCAGAGCTGTATTCATTAGTTCCTTTTATTTAACGAAGAATACAACGACCTGTGGTAATCACCGATACAAACTAACACGTAAGGTCAAGCGGAAAATGGTCAATTCTACAGCGATAATATTAAATGATTTAAGGTCGGTCCCACTCTTGACAGCACTTAAGCTAAACCGCAATATACCATCGTCATACTTAGTTGCCCATGCCAGTATATTTGAATGTAAAGAATATGCCGACCATACTAATATACTATGGAAGCTGGTGCTGAAATTTGTGTTTGTGGTATTTTTTGGTTTAAAAATTATCAGGCCAAGGGTGAAAGACTTGGCTGAAGATGAAATGATGGGAGTGTGGTCTTCATTGTTTTCGATAACTGAAGATTCAGGGGCCACAGAGGAAAAATACCCAAAGATCTACCATCAAATAGCAAAACTTGCAATGGGCTCGAAAGATGTTATTGATTATTTGATGTACAACAAAAACGATTCTGTGTTTATTTTTAATGGTAGGACGGCATCTAGTTATTTAATAACGAAATTCTGCGTAACAAATAATATTTTGCTCTGTTATTATGAATACGCCGGACATTGCAACGGTTTTAGATTGTTCCCTGTCGCACCACATGCTTCAGGAAGCCTTGGCGAATTAATCTATAACTATTACATTTATGGTGTCTATAACATTGCTGACTTGAAAGATGCCTCGGTTAAATATATCGAGTCAAAACTTAATTCTGACTTTGCGAAAAACAACAAGAAAAAGCCTTCTAAGAAGTACGACGTAGCGATATTTCTTAGCTCAGATTTTGAGTATACCTCTATAGATCCGGATATATGTGGGGTAACGTGGAACGATGGCGTTAAGTTTTGTAGATCTGTTATAGAAAAATATGGTGAACACCTTAGTTATGCTATTCGCTGCCATCCTAATTCCATCAAAGATCCAAATTGGATAAATCTTATTGTAGAGCTACGGAATGGATTACCCTTATTAAAGTATGAGATTGATTTATATGGGCCAGATGTGGCTGTTGATTCTCACGAGCTAATACTCGCAGCAGATCTTGTTGTAACTGATTTGTCAACTATATCTATGGATGCAATATTATTAGGGAAGCCGGTAGATATTTTTGGTAATACAGATATTAAGCACATCTACACGGATCCTTGGATGAATTCATATAGTGAAAACAATATACAGGCAACTATCGCTGAACCATTTTCGCTCCAGCACAATTTTTTAGTGTTTAGATTTTCTAAGGTTGAGAAAATTGTATGTTTTTTGCTATTTGCTGTACACAGATCGTTCGCTAAGTATGAGTCATGGAGTGTATCGTGCTGCAGAAAATAATACTTAGAAATTATTGGCCCTTCCTTCGGTTTGTAAATTTAAAAGGACTCGGTGGCTTTTATTCACGTAGCGGTGAAGACGTCCTTCTTGCGTCAATTTTGTTTAGTCATGTTATTAAAAATAGCAGCATCAAAATTATAGAAATTAACAAGCCGGAATCGTATCCATATTCACTGGCAAACGTTTTCTTCGAATTTTGTGCTTGTACAGCCATGCTGATTAATACTCGTAATCGTCTTATTTTTGCTGCTGCAAAAAATGCTGCTGAACTTTCTGGCTTAAAGTCGACAAATGACATTTCGAGCAAAGATACTTATGGTTGTCTGAATGCATATGTAAATGATTCCAAGCTGTACGAGTATTCATCTAACGAACAGCTTGTCATATCCATGAGTAAATATTCCATGGAGTATTCACTTGTAATTTTGTCAGCCGAGATTGAATCGATTCAACTGTTGAGTGAATTATTGGGCGGGTTGAAAATTTATTGCATTATCGTTTTGAATAACAATTCTGGTTTTTTCTCTTGTGGAAACACTGAAATCAGAAATACTCTGGCACAAAAAGGATTTGTTTTTCATACAAGACTTAATGGAAACGACGATCTCTTTGTCTTATCTGAAATGGTCAATGGTTTCCCATCCAATGTTTCTGCTCAGCTTAATATTGATTCGCTGATGCGGTGGGTGAGTCCGCCACCAGATTCGGATTACACAGTGCCTAAGTAAACCACATGCATATAAATAATATCACTGTATTTATAGAGGTGTTTAATGAGGCGCATCGCCTAGAAGCTTGTTTAAAGAATTTTCAGTGGGCTGACGAGCTTGTCGTGTTCGTTAAAAAATCAAGTGACAGTACTTACGATATCGCAAAACAAAATGCCACCCATATATATGAGGTGGACTATTGTGAGGCAAGTGAAAATTTTGTATCAAATGTTATGAAACATAAATCCAAAGAATGGTGTTTTTTCATAACTGCATCAAGCCTTATTGATCCTGATCTTGCAATAGAGATAGAAAAACTGACCAATCTTGCAAGCTTTAATTATGACGTAATTGGGCTGCCTTATAGGATGTACGTTTTTGGTTTAACTGGTCCCTGTTCTCCTTGGGGGGCGGATTATAAATATCCACTCATAAGAAGGTCTGCGTTACGCCTCACTGATACTTTGCATCATGAGATCGGATGGATTGGTGATAGTGTTTATAAGATAAACACCGGATCCACTACAGGTCGTTTTTATCATTGCACTCATTCTGATCCAGATGACTTCTTTTCGCGTCATATGCGGTACGTAAAGTATGAGGCTAAACATTATTGTTCTATTTACGGAAACAAGGCGTTCAGAGTTGCATTTATTGATTTTTTGCGGTCTATTGCATCAGTGTTTTTCAAAAAGAAGTCGATTTGGTATGGTCGAAACGGTATAGCGTTAAGTCTTGCGTATGTTTCTTATTTTTTAATGCGAATGATTTACGTTTGGTTTGCTCTAAGATATTGTGATCATTCTTATGATGAGTTTCGTAGAGCATCTCTTGATAAGTGGTCTCGATATTCTAATGTAGATGATTGACTACATTCGTTTCAATTCAACGGTTGTATCAACCTTGTTAAAATGCTCTTTCAGTTAATATGATGAGTAGTCCTAATCTAAAATTAAAAAACATGAAGACCAGCGTGTTTGATTTTGCACGGGTTGATTTCATGTATCTCATTTTAATTTGGGCATTATTTACGAGTACAGGGCCATTCGAATTCTATTCAGTAATTCCCCATCATCCATATAAATTTCTGACTTTTCTAATCGCTGTAATAATGTTAATTAGACTAAGTAAAAATTACTTAGATCTATCCGAAGGTAGATTAGTTATTTTCATTATAATTGCTCACTTTTACTATAGTATTTTTAGTCCATTTATTCATGCGGCGTCTCTGAGTAGCTATGACCTCGAAGATGGTGAATTGTATTACAAATTATCCATTCAGTTGATTGTTGACCTGATTCTTTATTTATATATAACAAGGTTTTATTCCATTCACAAAGTTGCTGTTAGTTTTGTTTCAATAATGACAGTAATGGCTCTACTCGGCATGCTGGTAGTTTTACTTGTTTATGGCGCAAATTTAAGGCATTTTTCAGAAGTCAGTGATCCTCAATATCGTCAGCTCTATAACTATATTTTGACATTTGCATTGTATGCGTCAGAAGGTCCTGGGAGCATTATTCGCTCTTCAGGCTATTTTGATGAACCTGGAACATTTGCGTTTTACATCACTGTTGCACTTTTAATTAATAAAATGTATGACTACTCAAGGCGGGCTGAGTGGATGTTAATTGTGTTTGGACTATGTACTCTTTCCCTAGCTTTTTTTATCAGTATATTTCTATACATTCTGATATTTGGGTTAATAGAGGGCCGAATTAAGACTTTGTTAGTCGCGACAGTTATTATTGGTTCAACGATATTTACTATTGACGCTTATCGTGAATCGTCTGATGTGGCTGAGGTAATTTACGATCTGACTATATATCGCTTACCAAATGAAAATATTGGTGAGAATCAAGTAACATCTAACTCCAATAGAGCGGAAAATATGGTTAATGCCATGCAGGCTTTTTTTGAAGCACCTCTATTTGGTCATGGTTCGTCAGCTCACACGAATCAGAAAAATGAATATGTGGGTAAATTATGCTGCAATCCATTCCATCCATTGGCTACCGAAGGTATAATTGGCACAATAATTTTTTTCTTTTTATACCTTTATTGGGGAATTCACACGATTAGACAAAAAAAGATTGATTTAGTGTCGGCGGGTGCTTGGTTTATAATTTTCGTAAATTTGCTGCAAAGACCTGGGTTTGTATCAGGGACCTTGGGGTATTTCGTGTTTATTTTTTTATGGGAGGCTTCAAAGTGGCGGAAAATGCAACAAAAGCCGTCATTTTCGACGGTGGGTTAGGCACTAGAATATCCGAAAAAACCTCGCTGTGGCCGAAGCCGATGATCGAGATCGGCGGCAAACGCAAGTTCTTTATTGCATCAAAAAAATGATATGCTGCCTACCGAATCTCACATTGAGATGATTGATTTCGTCATCCGTAAACTTGAATTGGGCTTAACTTTTGAGATTTAGGGATATGGAAGATTTAGATAAGTTAAGTCAATCTCCGCCGCTAATTACGGTGATTGTTGCTGTTTATAATGGCGCGAAGTTACTTCAGCGGTGTATTGATAGCATCGTTAAACAAACGTACAAAAATATTGAATTAATTATTATCGATGGCGGCTCGGTTGATGGAACAGGTGGGATTATTAATGCAAATAATGACAACATCTCTTACTGGGAATCAGAGCATGATCGAGGAATTTATCATGCATGGAATAAGGCGTTAGATCACGCCAAGGGAGATTGGATATGCTTTCTGGGATCGGATGATTTCTTTTGGAAGAGTGACGTGTTGGATTGCATGGCTGAACAGCTTATTTTAGTTCCATTCGAAATTAAATTGGTATATGGAAAAGTAGCAGAGGTATCGTGCGAGAATGAGGTGTGTTATATCAAAGGGGAGCATTGGGGTAAGGCAAAGAAGCGTCTAACCGAAATGCTTTCAATTCCACATCCGGGATTGATGCATCGTAAGAGTCTATTTGATTTGCATGGGAAATTTGATGAATCATACAAAATTACGGGTGATTATGAATTCTTGTTGCGAGAGCTAAAAACAGGGGACGCAGTATTTATTCAAAATGTAATTGTTGCCGGGATGCAGCGAGGTGGGTTGAGTACAAGCATGGTAACGTGGTTAGAAGCGACTAGGGAAGGCGCTAGGGCCAGAAAGAAGAATGGTATCCGTGTCGTAACTGCTAGGTGGCTTTGGAAATACGCCAAGGTATTCACCGCATATTGGATAATACAATTATTGGGAGACAAATCTGCTAGATATGCAGGTGATTTTTATAGAGTAATTACTTTGAGATCACCCATCTGGATTAAAGCGAATAAAGATAAAAAGCTTTCATAATTATCAGGTAACGTATTGGCAATGGATAATGAGAGACTCAAAATTGCGTTATTTATTACTACCCTAGATGGCGGTGGTGCGGAACGAGTGATGGTTAATCTTGCCTGCGGATTCACTGAACACGGATTTAAGGTGGATTTAATATTGCTTAGGGCAATGGGGCCTTATCTGGCCGAACTTCAACACCATAATATAAGGATTGTTGATCTTGATGGAAAATGGGCATTGGCATGCTTGCCGTCCTTGGTGCGATATTTGCGACAAGAAAAACCACTGATACTTCTTTCAGCGTTAAATCACGCCAACATTTTAGCCATTTTGGCTGTGAGAGTTGCGAAAGTGCCAACAAGATTAGTCATTAGTCAGCATGAGGCTTTGAGTCGTGCAGCAACGAGTCCCTCTTTTATGAAAAGCCAAGTGATGCCTTTATTGGCGCGCTGGTGTTTTCCTTGGGCTGATGCAGTGGTGGCAGTTTCTCAAGGCGTTTCTGATGACTTGGTAAATTTTATTGGGCTTTGCCCCAAAAAGATATATGTAATTCAAAATCCCATAGTTGGACCGGCGCTTTTTCATCAGGCACAGGCATCACTGAATCATCCCTGGTTTATACCTGGAGAGCCCCCAGTCATTCTTAGCGTTGGACGTCTTGCAAAGCCGAAGGATTTTACGACTCTAATAAAGGCATTTGCCAAGATTCATAAAGAGCGGCCTGTTCGGCTTATGATTTTGGGTGAGGGAGAAGATAGATATTTACTTGAGATGCTGGTGAAAAAATTGGGCTTGGAAGGTGAAATATTATTGCCAGGGTTTGTGGATAATCCTTATGCGTATATGGCGAAGGCATCAGTTTTTGTGTTGTCTTCCGCTTGGGAGGGCTTTGGAAATGTATTGATTGAAGCTATGGCGGTTGGTACACCAGTGATTTCAACAAATTGTGAAAGTGGGCCATCAGAAATTCTAGAGAATGGCAAGTGGGGCAAGTTGGTTGCAGTTGGAGATGTGGATGCAATGGCAGGCGCGATAGTCGCGTCTTTAGAGACAGAACCAGACCGTAATGCGCTAAAGGGGCGAGCAGCATACTTCACGATAGAAAAATCTGTTGTTGAATATTTAAACGTGCTTGGTCTCGATAATAGATCGGAGGTTGCAGGTTGCAGGGTAATTAAAGAGGTATAAGCGTGATAAAATGGATACCTTGGTACGCCAAGATGGGTGCAAAATTGGCGCTGTCTAGATTGCCTGCCGGCTATGGCTTGTGGAGAAAAATAAATCTGTTCGCGCATGGGGCAATGCATAAGCCAGAATATGCATACGGTGTTTTTCAGCAACACTTTGAACGAAGCTGCTTTCTAGGTAAGGAGGGTGGATTTGTTGCATTGGAGGTTGGCCCCGGAGATTCACTGTTATCGGCCATTGTGGCTAGGGCACACGGTGCAAACAAATGTTATCTGGTTGATGTCGGTGCTTTTGCGATTGAGGATTTAACTGCTTACCGCGATATGGCGGAGTTCCTTCGTTTGCGGAATCTACCTACGCCTAACATGGATAAGGTTGCCGACCTTAAGGAGTTGATGGAGTCGTGTAATGCAGTCTATGGTACACAAGGCTTGCGTTCACTCCAAGGGATACCCTCAGAAAGTGTTGATTTCATTTGGTCTCAGGCCGTTCTCGAGCACATTCGTCGACATGAATTCTTGGACATAATGCTGGAGTTACGCAGGATATTACGGCCTAATGGGATTTGTTCTCATCAAATTGATCTGAAAGATCACTTGGGTGGTGCGCTGAACAATATGCGCTTCGCTAGCCGTTGGTGGGAGATGAATTGGATGGCAACGTCAGGCTTCTATACCAATAGACTACGCTATTCTGAGATGATTGAAATATTTCATGAGACGGGGTTTGAGGTGGACGTGGTTGCAATCAATAGATGGGATGCTGTACCTCTTAGGAAATCGTCCTTAGCTAAGGAATTTGGTAAGTTAAGTGTCGATGATCTGTTGGTGAGGGAATTTGATGTTTTATTGAAGCCAGCTTGAACAAAATAACTATGAACATGATTCAAATACCTATTTGATGTGCGGCTTTGTTGGATTTTTGGGTGGCACTACCTTGCATTGCACGCTAGGCAATGAGTCTTTGCTAAAGCGCATGGCCGATGTCATCACTCATCGCGGCCCAGATAATGCGGGGTATTGGTGCGATGTCGTGCAAGGAATTGGTCTGGGGCATCGGCGCTTGTCTATTGTTGATTTGTCTCCTGCCGGGCATCAACCGATGCATTCGGAGAGTGGTCGTTATGTGATGGTATATAACGGGGAGATTTATAACCATCTGGATTTACGGCGAGAACTGGAGTCAACAGTAGGATTCAGGATTCAGGATTCAGGATTCAGTAATCAGGGCATTGTGTGGCGGGGGCATTCGGATACCGAAACTTTGTTAGCCGGGTTTGAGGCTTGGGGGATTCAAGGGACGATAGAGCGTGCCATTGGTATGTTCGCCATTGCGATATGGGATGGGCAGACTAATACACTCACCCTTGCACGAGATCGCATGGGCGAAAAACCTCTCTACTACGGCTGGCAGGGTGGAACTTTTCTGTTCGGCTCGGAGTTGAAGGCGTTTAAGGCGCATCCCGCTTTTGAAGGAAATATTGATCGTGGTGCGTTGAGTCTGTATATGCGGCGCAACTATATCCCCGCGCCGTATTCCATTTACCAAGGCATATCAAAACTGGAACCAGGGCGTTTGCTTTCCGTGTCTTTGCAGCAGCGCGATCCCAATGTATTGACGTATTGGTCGGGTGCTCAGGTGGCGGTATCTGGTGTGGCGAATGCCTTTGCGGGCGGTGCTGAGCAAGCGGTGAACGAATTGGAAGTGTTGCTGAAGGGTGCGGTGCGCCAGCAGATGATGGCGGATGTTCCGCTGGGCGCGTTTTTGTCGGGTGGGGTGGATTCTTCTACTGTAGTGGCGCTGATGCAAGCGCAGTCATCGCGACCCGTGAAAACGTTCACCATTGGGTTTAACGAAGATGGTTACAACGAGGCGGTGTATGCCAAGGCGGTGGCCAGGCACTTGGGAACGGACCATACCGAGCTGTATGTCACGGCTGAGCAGGCGCGTGCCGTGATTCCGCGTTTGCCCACTTTGTACGACGAGCCATTTTCAGACTCGTCGCAGATACCTACCTTTTTGGTGTCGCAACTCGCCAGGAAGCATGTCACGGTGTCGCTCTCTGGTGACGCGGGCGATGAACTGTTTTGTGGCTACAACCGCTACCAGATGACGGCAAATCTCTGGCGCAAGCTGGCTGCTGTGCCGCTGCCTTTGCGCAAACTGGCGGCAAGGGGGCTGACCAGAATTGCGCCTCAATCATGGAACAGGCTGGCAAGTGCTTTGGCTGGCTTCGTGCCTCGATCGGCACGGTTTGCGAATGTGGGGGAGAAGCTGCACAAGGGCGCGGGAGTGTTGGCAAGCCAATCAGCCGATGCTTTGTATCTTGGCCTGGTATCGCATTGGCATGACCCGGCATCGGTAGTCATCGGTGGGCATGAGCCGTCTACCTTGCTGACTGGCAATGTACCGGCTTTTAGCGGGCTCGATGACATTCAGCACATGATGGCGCTGGATATGCTGACCTATCTTCCTGATGATATTTTGACCAAGGTGGACCGGGCAGCCATGGGTGTTTCGCTGGAAACGCGGGTGCCGTTTCTGGATCATCGGGTGGTGGAGTTCGCATGGCGTTTACCGCAATCCATGAAGTTGCGCGACGGACAAACCAAGTGGCCGCTGCGGCAGGTGTTGTACCGGCATGTGCCCAAAGCGCTGATCGAGCGGCCCAAGATGGGGTTTGGCGTGCCGATTGACATCTGGCTGCGCGGGCCGCTGCGCGAGTGGGCCGAGGCCCTGTTGAGCGAAACACACCTCAAGCGCGAGGGCTTCTTCAACCCCGCGCCCATTCGCCAGAAGTGGGCCGAGCATTTGAGCGGGCAGCGCAACTGGCAATACCACCTGTGGGATGTGCTGATGTTTCAGGCGTGGCTAGGAGAGGAGCAAAATAAATGATCAAACGCACCTTCAAATGGAGCACTTGGCTGCTCGTTATTTTTCTGGTGGTGAACGTTTCATTGGGCTTCATCACCAATGTGCCTACGCGTGTGACCCAGTTGGACATGGAGGTGTTTCGCACCACACTCAACTTGAAGAAGCCCGCAGGGCCGTTAACGTATGCTCAAGAGATCGAGCTGATCCGATCCGTGCAGGAGCTCATTTTTCATAAGGTGCCGATTGGCGTGCCCATACCCGAGTACGCGAGCCGCGAGCCGGCAGAATTGTTCAAGCAAAACTCGGGCTTGTGCTACGATCGGTCGCGCACCTATGACAAGGTTTTCACGTGGCTAGGGTTTGAGTCACGCCACATTTATATTCTTTACCCGGAGCATCCGGTAACCGGTGCCAGACTTTCATTCTTGCAAGCAATTATTTCGCGCGGAATAAACAGTCATGCAGTAACGGAAGTCAAGACAAGTCGAGGTTGGATTTTGGTCGACTCAAACTCTGTATGGACTAGCGTTGCGGCGGATGGATCGCCAATCGATGCAGATCATCTTTACGAGCAGGCCGTGCAGTTACCTGGCATGCCGGGTTACTTTAATCGGCCGTATTGGGCCATCCGGGGGTTGTATTCGCGGCGTGGGCAGTTTTATTGGCCTTATATCACCTACCCGGAATTGAACTGGGTAGATTTTATTTCATGGGCCGTCTCATCATTGCGAGCGTAGGGCGGCAATCCATGAACCCCGAAACCGTGGATTGCCACGTCGCTACGCTCCTCGCATGACGATCTGACCTTTACG
>JBCKLP010000022.1:0-22432 GCA_038903735.1 Burkholderiales bacterium
GTGGTTCGCACGGAGCGGAGGGGCTGCTGGCCGCAGGCCAGCATGCCGGCGAACAGGGCGAAAGCCAGGACCAAAATAGGAGAACAAATCAATGCAGACAGCCGCTGAAGTATCCCATTCCCCATCGATTGCAGGCGGCGCATTGAGCGGATCCGCGTCCGAAACGGGTCCTGAATCCGCGGTGTCGCAATTCAGGATCATCCGCCGCAATGGCGCGGTGGTGGGCTTCACGCCGGGCAAGATTTCCGTAGCATTGACCAAGGCATTCCTGGCGGTGAATGGCGGCCAGGGTGCTGCCTCGGCGCGAATACGGGAAATCGTCTCGGGGCTGACGGAGCACGTCGTGGCTTCGCTCGTTCGCCGTCAACCCAGTGGCGGCACCTTTCATATCGAGGATGTTCAGGATCAGGTCGAGCTGGCGCTGATGCGCTCAGGCGAGCACGAGGTGGCCCGCGCCTATGTCCTTTACCGGGAAAAGCGCGCTGCGGAGCGCGCGCGCCAGTCCGCGGAGAAAAAGGCCGCAGCACCGGCGGCAGTGATGCATGTCGTGGAAGACGGGGTGCGCCGACCGCTGGACACCGGCGCGCTGGCAGAGCTGATTGCAGCTTCCTGCGAGGGGCTGGGGGGGGCGGTGGATGCCGCGGGAATTCTTCAGGAGACGCTCAAGAATCTATACGACGGCGTGCCCGCGGAGGAAGTTCGCAAATCGGCCGTGCTCTCGGCGCGCGCGCTGATCGAGAAGGATCCCGCCTACAGCTATGTCACCGCGCGCCTGCTGTTGCATAGCATCCGGCGCGAAGTGCTGGGCGAAGAGGTCGTCCATGCGGAAATGGGTGTCCGTTATGCGGAATATTTTCCGCAGTTCATCAAGCGGGGCATCAAGGCGGAATTGCTGGATCCCCGCCTGGGCACCTTTGACCTGAAAAAACTCGGCAAGGCGCTGGAGGCTTCGCGCGACCTGCAGTTCGGTTACCTCGGCCTGCAGACGCTCTACGACCGGTATTTCCTGCATATTCAGGAAGAACGCATTGAGCTGCCCCAGGTGTTTTTCATGCGCGTTGCCATGGGGCTGGCGCTCAATGAAATCGACCGGGAGGCGCGCGCCATTGAATTCTATGGCGTTCTGTCCTCGTTCGATCTGATGAGTTCCACGCCGACATTGTTCAATGCGGGTACGCTGCGCTCGCAGCTGTCCTCGTGCTACCTGACCACAGTGCCCGACGAACTCGAAGGCATCTACGATGCCATCAAGGAAAACGCGCTGCTGCAGAAGTATGCAGGCGGCATTGGCAATGACTGGACGCCGGTGCGCGCACTCGGGTCGCACATCAAGGGGACCAATGGCAAATCCCAGGGCGTGGTTCCCTTTCTCAAGGTGGTCAACGATACCGCCGTCGCCGTTAACCAAGGTGGCAAGCGCAAGGGTGCGGTCTGTTCCTATCTGGAAACCTGGCATCTGGACATTGAAGAATTCCTGGAGCTGCGCAAGAACACCGGAGATGACCGGCGGCGCACGCACGACATGAATACCGCTAACTGGATTCCGGACCTTTTCATGCGTCGCGTCATGGAGAATGGTGACTGGACGCTGTTCAGCTCATCGGATACGCCGGATTTGCATGATCTTTTCGGCAAAGCTTTCGAGAGAGCCTATCTCGCCCATGAGGAACGGACCGTTCGCGGCGAAATCACGCTGTTCAAGAAATTGCCAGCGGTGCAGCTGTGGCGGAAAATGCTTTCCATGCTGTTCGAAACCGGCCATCCCTGGATAACCTTCAAGGATCCCTGCAACATCCGCTCGCCCCAGCAGCATGTCGGGGTGGTACACAGTTCCAACCTTTGCACGGAAATTACGCTCAATACCAGCGAAGACGAGATTGCGGTTTGCAATCTGGCTTCGGTCAACCTGGTGGCGCACTTGAAAAACAGCGACGGCGTGATCGACCTCGACTACGAAAAGCTGAAGAGGACTATTTCCACCGGCATGCGCATGCTCGACAACGTGATTGATCTCAATTACTACGCGGTCGAAAAAGCGCGCCGCTCTAACATGCGTCACCGTCCTGTCGGGCTGGGAACCATGGGGTTTCAGGATTGCCTGCATGCCCTGCGCATACCCTATGCCTCGGACGGGGCGGTTGCCTTCGCCGACCGTTCGATGGAAGCAATTTCCTATTGTGCCTACTGGGCATCCACGGAACTTGCCGAGGAGCGCGGCCGCTACGCGAGCTACAAGGGTTCATTGTGGGATCGCGGGATTCTGCCGCAGGACACCTTGAGCCTGCTCAGGGAGGAGCGCGGTGGCTATGTGGAACTGGACGATTCGGCGGGCCTGGACTGGACCAGCCTGCGCGAGCGCATCGCCCAGCATGGCATGCGCAATTCCAATTCGGTATCCATAGCGCCGACGGCCACGATTGCCAATATCGTCGGGGTATCCGCCTCGATCGAGCCGACCTACCAGAATCTTTACGTCAAATCGAATCTTTCCGGCGAATTCACCGTGGTCAATGAATACCTGGTGAGGGATTTGAAGCGGCTGGGACTCTGGGATGAGGTCATGGTGGCGGATCTCAAGTATTTCGATGGCACCCTGGCGCGGATCGATCGTATTCCGGCCGAACTGCGCAACCTGTACGCAACCGCGTTCGAGGTGGATCCCTGCTGGCTGGTCGAATGCGCCTCGCGTCGCCAGAAGTGGATTGACCAGGCGCAGTCGCTGAACATCTATATCGGTAATGCGTCCGGGAAAAAGCTCGATGAAACCTACAAGCTCGCCTGGTTGCGCGGACTGAAAACCACCTATTACCTGCGCTCGCTGGGGGCAACCCATGCGGAGAAATCAACCGTCAGCAAAGGGCATCTCAACGCCGTCGCCTCTGGCGACACCTCAGGCATCCAGGCGGCGGCAGACCCGGAAGCCCCGAAATTCTGCGCCATCGACGATCCCGAGTGCGAGTCCTGCCAATGACGATGATCCCGTATTTACCTACCAATAAGAATAATCGGCGGAGGATGCATGCTTTCATTTGAGGACGACAGGGCAATGAGCAAGGCCCCTGGCTTGCAGGCGGCGATGGCTTATCAACCGGAGCCCGCGCCCGCCCGGCGAGAAGCGCTTGAGACGGCTTTGCCCGAATCGGGTTTCCGCCGGATACGGGTTGACGACAAGCGCATCATCAATGGTGGCACCGACGTCAATCAACTGGTGCCGTTCAAGTACAACTGGGCCTGGGAAAAATATCTTGCCGCCTGTGCAAACCACTGGATGCCCCAGGAAATCAGCATGAGCAGGGATATCGCCCTGTGGAAGGATCCCAACGGGCTTACTGAGGATGAACGGCGTCTGGTCACCCGCAATCTCGGGTTTTTCGTGACTGCGGATTCGCTGGCTGCGAACAATATTGTGCTCGGAACCTACCGTCACATCTCGGCGCCGGAATGCCGGCAATACCTGTTGCGTCAGGCTTTTGAAGAGGCGATCCACACGCATTCCTATCAGTACATCGTGGAAAGCCTGGGCCTGGACGAAGGCGAAATCTTCAATGCCTATCACGAGATCGGCAGCATCCGGGCCAAGGATGAGTTTCTGATTCCATTCATCGATATCCTGACCGATCCCCATTTCAAGACAGGCACCATGGAAAATGACCAGAAGCTGCTGCGCAGCCTGATCGTGTTCGCCTGCCTGATGGAGGGCTTGTTCTTTTACGTGGGTTTCGTCCAGATTCTGGCGCTGGGTCGCCAGAACAAGATGACGGGTGCTGCAGAGCAGTACCAGTACATCCTGCGCGACGAATCGATGCATTGCAATTTCGGCATCGACCTGATCAACCAGCTAAAGATGGAGAACCCGCATCTCTGGACTGCGGAATTCCGCGAGGAAATCCAGGAACTGGTGAAGCAGGCGGTCGAACTGGAATATCGTTATGCTGAGGACACTATGCCGCGGGGCGTTCTGGGCCTGAACGCACCGATGTTCAAGGAGTATCTGCGCTTTATTGCCAATCGGCGCTGCCAGCAGATTGGTGTGGAAATTCTCTATCAGGGCGCGGTCAATCCGTTTCCGTGGATGAGCGAGATGACAGACCTCAAGAAAGAGCGCAACTTTTTTGAAACGCGTGTCATCGAGTATCAGACAGGCGGGGCTCTTTCCTGGGAATAAGGCATCGTTTCCGAGATGGGAGAATGGCATGCATAAGGTGACGCAGTGCAAGGCATCCCGGGATTACCGGTTGTGGTTGAAATTCGATGATGGCGTAGAGGGAAGTGTGTTCTTGGGGAACCTTCTTGAAATCGTGGCGTTTCGGGCCTGGAGGGATATAGAGCAGTTTTGCGATGCTTCTGTGGATGGCTTCGGCTGCAACGGTGGTATGGAATGCAGGTAAGCGCCTCGACCCGAATATTTTGTACCAGCATCTGCTGGCGAAAAAAGCGTTCAACTTGACTGGTGAAAGCCAGTGATTGAATAATCTGCAAGGCAGAAGCGTAATGTCTTCAATTCGTGATGGAGGGAAATGATTATGGCCACTAAGAAACAAGCAAAGAAAGCAGCTAAGAAGCCTGTCAGTAAAAAGGCAGTTAAAAAAGCAGTCAATGAAGTAGTCAAAAAGGGCTTGCTGAAGAAAAAGGCGGCAGGCAAGAAGGCCATAGCCCCAAAGCCAGTACGTCGGCCGGCGGTGGAAAAAGCCAAAGCCGTGGTGAAAAAGCCTGCCCGCAAGCCGGCAGCCAAGGCCAGCGCACGAATGCCAGCCGCGAAACCTGCCCGTAAGCCAGCCCAAAAAGTCGCGAAAAAATCGCCGCCTTCGCTGGCAGGTCAATCAGGGGCCGCAGCATCGGTTGCCAGCAGTGCGCCGGCAAAAGCGGCAGTGAGCCCGATTGCTGCCTGGCCGTTCCCTACGGGTCCAAGGCCATAGGTCTGGCATGTGTCGAGGGCGTACCCAGGCACATGCTGCCGTGCCATTCCCGGGGGGAGAATAGGCGCTCTCACTTGGGAGTTTGATGCAATGCACAAACATTGGCTTCATTGCCCTGTCCGGCAGTGCTGTTGTGCTGTGTCTGTTGTGCTGTGTCTTGACTTGATGTAACTATATAATTAAAATCGCGAATTAACAAAAAAGCTGTCCTTCCTCAGCGCAGGCAGTTCAAGGGTTCGATCCCGGTTTCTCCGGGGGTGGCCTGCAGCCACCAGATAGCAATCAACGGCACCAGCATATGTGTGCCAGAATGAAGCTGGCAGTCGAAATTTGTCATAAGAAACAGAAAGATGTACTACCTTTTAGGGACAGGCTTCAGCTTGGCTGTGGGCGAAATCCTGGCTGTTTCGTGACATTGTTTAGGAGTGACTTGAATGTATGCAGAAAATGTAATGTCGTTTGCGATGGGTCGCTATGGCCGCGTATTTTCCGTGTTGCACAATGGCCTGGCGATCATCGGATTGGTGGCGCTGGCGGTGGCCATTGTCTTTTTCGGAAGCTACACCGGCGAGGTTCGGGATAACCGTCCTGGCGCCATTGGCCAGATTCGCTACGCTGGCAATCTGTTGTTTGATACCTCACCGGAGGCCGAAAATCAGCAGCAACTGGTGCTTGCCAACTACCTTTCCAGACGGTACCGGGTGGCATCAGACGCGACCGGGCAGTTGGTTGGCGTCACATTCGAGGCCAGCCGCCAGATCGGCCTGGACCCGCTCCTGCTGCTTGCGGTCATCGCGATTGAGTCGCGCTTCAATCCCATTGCGGAAAGTTCATTCGGTGCCAAGGGCCTGATGCAGGTCATACCCAAAATGCATCTGGACAAAATTGATGAGCATGGCGGGCTCCAGTCCATGCTGAATCCGATGACCAACATCATGGTGGGTGGGCGCGTATTGAAGCAATATATCCGTCAGACCGGCAGCGTGGAGTCCGGTCTGCAGGTTTATAACGGGGCGGTATCGGACACCACGAACCAGTATGCGATCAAAGTAATCGCCGAACAGGAGCGCATGCGCCAGGCCATGCGTGCCGGACTATCGGTTTTGAAGGAATCCGCCGCAGCTATCTGAACGGGGAGACCGGTTCACGCCGGGGCGGCCATCCGCTTGCAGGCTGAATGCTAGCCGCGGATCTCCCGCATGCCTGCCAGTCGTTTTATGCCTTCCTCCAGATTCTCTCTGGAACGCGTATAGGCGAAGCGCAAATATTCACCGGCGCGGTGCGCGCCAAAATCCAGTCCGGGCGCTACGGCAACGCCCGCGTTCTCCAGCATGCTCGCGGCCAGATCGCTGCTGTTCGAAGACAGGTTTGTGCAATCCGCATACAGGTAAAAGGCGCCTGGCGGCAGGGACGGTATCCTGAATCCCAGAGAACGCAGGGCCGCATAGAGAAAATCCCTGCGCTCCCGGAACTGCAGACGTCGCGCCTCCAGTTCCTTCAGGCTCTCGGGGTGAAAGGCGGCCAATGCCGCGTATTGGGCGACCGCGGGCGGGCTCACATACGCGTTCTGCGCGAGCTTTTCCAATTCCCGAATCACAGCTTCTCGCGCGACTACCCATCCCAGGCGCCAGCCCGGCATGCAGAAGTATTTGGAAAAACCGCTGACAACGATGGCATCCTCCGCGACGGCAAGCGCGCTTTCCGGGCGCCGCTCGTAGACCAGTTCGCCGTAGATCTCATCGACGATCATGAATCCACTGTGCTGCCTGGCCAGTTCACCCAGGGCTCGTAATTCGTCAGGCGCAATGGTGGATCCTGCGGGGTTTGACGGGCTCGCCAGCAATATTCCCGGCGTCGCCGGGCGCCATGCGGCAGCGGCCATGGCCGCTGTCGGCTGGAAACCATGAATCTCCTCCACGGGCATGGCAACGGGGCGCGCCCCTGATAGAGTGACCAGGTGGCGGCTGCAGGGGTAGCAGGGGTCGGGCAGCAACACCTCGTCCCCGGGACCCACCAGGGCCCCCAGGGCAAGCAGGAGCGCAGCCGAGGATCCGGTGGTTATCGCGATTCTGGATACGGGAATATCCAGGCCGTAACGCTTGGTATAATACCCGGCGATTGCCTCGCGCAATTCCATCAGCCCAAGGGCATGGGTGTAGCCCAGGACGCGATCCCTGATCGCCTTGATCGCGGCCTCCTGAACCGGTGCGGGAGCGGCAAAATCGGGCTGGCCGATTTCCATATGCACAATATGCCGACCGCTGCGTTCCAGTTCCTGGGCGCGATCGAGAACTTCCATGACATGGAAAGGCGCAATCTCGCGCATGCGTGCCGCGAAAGCCGGTTGGTTCATGAGGTATGCATCCGTTAATCTGCGTAGTGTCCAATGCGACATGTCCCGGGTGTGCGCCGCCGGAAGCACGCGCATTTCCGCATGATACGCGCCGATTTGCAGCGCGCGTTGGGTCATGTTCGGTTCTATAATTCCAGCAACATTCGGGCTCCAAACGGATGTTGCGCAGTCAGCTGTCAACCAATGTCGCCCGGGAGATCCATGGACGAAACTCTAAGAAAAGCGGCGCTCGACTATCACCGCCTGCCGCGCCCGGGAAAAATCGCCATCAGCGCGACCAAGCCCCTTGTCAATCAGCGTGACCTTGCGCTGGCCTATTCACCGGGAGTCGCTGCAGCCTGCGAAGAAATCGTTCGCGATCCGGCGGAAGCAAGCAACTACACATCGCGCGCTAATCTCATTGGCGTCATTACCAATGGCACGGCCGTGCTGGGTCTGGGCGCAATCGGCCCGCTGGCGGCCAAGCCGGTGATGGAGGGCAAAGCGGTTCTGTTCAAGAAATTCGCAGGCATCGATTGCTTCGACATCGAGATCAACGAGCGCGACCCGGACAAACTCGTCGATATCATCGCTTCGCTTGAGCCGACATTCGGCGGATTGAATCTCGAGGACATCAAGGCGCTGGAGTGTTTCTACATCGAGAAAAAGCTGCGTGAAAGGCTGAAGATTCCAGTTTTTCACGATGACCAGCACGGCACGGCCATCATTGTGGGCTCCGCTTTCCTCAACGGACTGCGCGTGGTCGGCAAGGATATTTCCCAGGTCAAGCTGGTCTGTTCAGGCGCGGGCGCGGCGGCGCTTGCCTGCCTCGACCTGCTGGTGTCGCTGGGCTTGGGCATGCAGAACATTTGGATTTCGGACATCAAGGGGGTGGTCTGGGAGGGCCGCAAGGAGGAGATGGACGAAAACAAGGCGCGCTACGCCCGCAAAACAGAAGCGCGCACACTTGGCGAGATCATCGAAGGGGCCGATGTGTTTCTGGGCCTTTCGGCAGGCGGCGTTCTCAAGCCCGAGATGGTTGCAAAAATGGCGCTCCGTCCGCTTATCTTCGCGCTTGCGAATCCGGAGCCCGAAATTCTGCCCGACCTGGCCCGGGCCGTTCGCCCCGACGCTTTGATTGCCACCGGGCGCTCCGACTACCCGAACCAGGTCAACAACGTCCTTTGTTTTCCGTTCATTTTTCGCGGTGCGCTGGATGTGGGCGCCACGCAGATCAACGAGGCCATGAAAATTGCGGCGGTTCACGCCATCGCGGAACTGGCGAATGCGGAGCAATCCGAAGTGGTGGTGGCCGCCTATGGCGAATCGAATATCCGCTTCGGACCTGACTATCTGATACCGCGGCCATTCGATCCGCGCCTGATCACGGTCATCGCGCCGGCAGTTGCCCGGGCGGCAATGGAATCTGGTGTGGCCACACGGCCCATTACCGATTTCGAGGTCTACGAGGATTCCCTGCAGCAGTTTGTCTATCACTCCGGGCTGATCATGAAGCCGGTGTTTGCAGCCGCCAAGGGTGGTCCGATGCGCCGTATCGTTTATGCGGAGGGCGAGGACGAGCGGGTGCTGCGAGCGACCCAGGCTGTTGTGGACGAGGGTTTAGCCTATCCGGTGCTCATTGGTCGGCCGGAAATCATTGCCCAGCGGATCGAACGCTACGGCCTACGCATCGAGCCCGACAAGGACTTTGAACTGGTCAACACCGAGCAGGACCGGCGTTTTCGCGATTATTGGCAGGAATATCACCGCCTTACTGAAAGGCGGGGGGTGACGCAGCAATACGCACAGGTGGAAATGCGGCGCCGAAACACCCTGATCGGGGCCATGCTGATGCACCGCGGGGATGCCGACGGCATGATCTGCGGCACCTTCGGCACCCACCAGACTCACCTCAATTATGTGGATCAGGTCATCGGACGCCGGCCTGGTGCGAAACACTATTACGCGATGAATGTTCTGATGCTGCCCGAGCGCACTCTTTTCATTTGCGACACCTACGTCAATGAAAATCCCAGTGCAGAGCAGGTGGCGGAAATGACTGTGCTGGCCGCCGAGGAGATCAGGCGCTTCGGCATTCTCCCCAAGGTCGCGCTGCTGTCGCACTCCTCTTTTGGCAGCAGCAATGCCGAGAGCGCCAGAAAGATGCGCGCGGCGCTGCCGCTGCTGCGCGAACTGGCGCCGGATCTGGAGGTGGAGGGAGAGATGCACGGCGACGCCGCCCTTTCTGCGGAATTGCGCCAGGCGGCGTTTCCGAATTCCACGCTGAAAGGGGACGCGAATCTGCTGATCATGCCCAATCTGGATGCGGCGAATATTGCTTTTAATCTCCTCATGGTCGCCGCCGGCGGCCGCATTACCATTGGTCCCATTCTATTGGGCGCGGCGCGGCCTGTGCACATCATCACGCCCACGGCGACCGTGCGCAGAATCCTCAACATGACGGCGCTCACGGTGCTGGATATCAACGCTGCGCACCGCGACCTGTTTGACGGGATCTGAACGGGTGGCGGCAGCGGGCGCGAAAAAATCCAAGGCCGGGCTGATCCTCACCGGTGGTGGCGCGCGGGCCGCCTATCAGATAGGCGTTCTCAAGGCGGTGAGGGAACTCCTGCCCATGCCGGAGGAGAACCCCTTTGACATCGTATGCGGCACTTCGGCCGGCGCGATCAATGCGGCGACACTTGCGGTCTATGCCGACAACTTCGATGTGGCCGTTTCCAACCTCCTTGAAGTCTGGGAGCACATGCATGTGCGTCATATCTATCGTGCCGACCCCCTGAGCGTGGCGAAAACCGGCGCGCGCTGGCTGGCGGCGATGATGCTTTTCTCCCGCTCAAGCCCCGTGTCTCTGCTTGACAATGCTCCGCTTGGCGAAATGCTTTCCCGCAATCTTGACTTTGCGAAAGTGCAGCAGAACATCGACGACGGCTGTCTGTTCGCCGTGTCGATAACCTGTTCCGGTTATTCCTCCGGCCAAAGCGTTTCGTTTTACCAGGGCGGGCCCGGCGTGCAGGCCTGGGAACGCAGTCAACGCATCGGCTGCGCGATGCCGCTCAGGGTGGAGCACCTGATGGCCTCCGCAGCCCTGCCTTTTATTTTTCCCGCGGTCAGGATCAACCGGGAGTATTTTGGTGACGGCAGCATGCGCCAGATCGCGCCCATCAGCCCGGCGCTCCACCTCGGTGCGGACCGCCTGCTGGTGATCAGCACCGGCCGCCAGATCAGCGATCCGGCACGCGTTCGCAGCCAGTTGTATCCGAGCCTGGCGCAGATTGCCGGTCACGCGATGAACAGCATTTTTCTGGACAGCCTTTACGTCGACATCGAGCGCCTGCAGCGCATCAACCGCACCATCGGCATGATCCCCCGCGAAAAACGGGAGGAAAGCGGCACCCCGCTGCGCCCGGTGAAAGTCCTGGTGATATCACCCTCACAGCCCATTGAGCGGATTGCCATCCGCTTTCTGCGTGATCTCCCCTGGACCATCCGCTTTTTGTTGCGTGGCATTGGCGCCATGAATCGCAGCGGTTCCAATCTGGCGAGTTACCTCCTTTTCGAGCGCGGTTTTACCCAGGCCCTGATAGAAATGGGTTACCGCGACACCATGGCGCGGCGCAGCGAGGTCGTCGAATTTCTGCAGGATCGCCCCTAGGCCAGGTCGGTTCCGTCACCGTCCGGCCGCCTGCTACACTAATCGGCAACAAAGGCACAGGGAGTCCCCATGAATCCATCCCCCGATCAGGACCCATTGCAATTCCTCAAGTCGCTGTGGGGGCCCATGGGGGTGCCAATGACCGGCATGCTCGCGCCGACCCTTGATATCAGCGAAGTGGAAAAGCGCATTGCGGATCTGAAGTCGGTGGAGAACTGGCTCAACATGAATTTGTCGGTATTGCGGCTGAACATACAGGGCCTGGAGATGCAGAAAATCACCCTGAACGCGATGCAGCAGGGATTTTCCGGGCAGCCGGCACAAACTCCTCCGGCCAAGCCGATGGCCGAAGCCTGGTGGAATGTGCTGCAGGGACAAATGCCGCCCGGCAAGGATCCCGCCAAGGACAAATGATGGCCGATCCAATATGAGTGACATGCGCCAGGGGCTGTATCCGGCAATCGAGCCGCGCGTCTCCGGCATGCTGCGCCTGGACGCACTGCATGTGATGTATTGGGAGGAGTGCGGCAATTCGGAGGGCATACCCCTTGTATTCCTGCATGGCGGGCCGGGTGCCGGCAGCACCCCGGCGCACCGGCGTTTTTTTGATCCTGCCGCCTATCGCATCATCGTCTATGACCAGCGTGGCGCCGGCCGCTCCAGTCCGCTGGGCGAATTGCGCGACAACACCACGCCCTTGCTGATCGCGGACCTGGAACGGCTGCGCACGCATTTGAAAATCGAGCGTTGGCTGGTGTTCGGCGGATCCTGGGGCAGCACGCTGGCGCTGGCCTACGCTCAGGCGCATCCCGGGCGCTGCCTGGGCCTGGCGCTGCGCGGTATTTTTCTTTGCAGGAAGAGCGAGATCGACTGGTTTCTCTACGGACTGCGCAGCATCTATCCGGAAGCCTGGGACAAGCTCGCCGGCCTGTTGCCCCATGCAGAGCGCGCCGACCTGCTCAGGAGCTACCACCGCCGGCTTATCGATCCCGATCCTGCCGTGCACATGCCGGCGGCCCGCGCCTGGAGCGTCTACGAGGGTTCCTGCTCGACGCTCATGCCCAGCCCGGATACCGTGGCCTATTTTGCCGGGGATGTCGTGGCGCTCGGGCTGGCGCGAATCGAGGCGCATTATTTCGTGAACAATATTTTTCTTGCGGACAATGCGCTTCTCGACAATGTCGCGAAGCTCGCGGATATACCCGGCATCATCGTGCAGGGACGCTACGACATGGTGTGCCCGCTGGTGAGCGCGCATGAGCTCGCCGCTGCCTGGCCGCAGGCGCTCTACCGGGTGGTGCCCAATGCCGGTCATTCGGTCTGGGAGCCGGGGATTCAGTCCGCGCTGATCGAGGCCACCGACACCTTCAAGCACAAACGGCATTTCGGCACCGGCAAGACGCTGCCGGGATGCTGATGGCTTCGCCAACCAATGCCGTCCAGGACGGCGAATGGCTGCGCAGCCGGTTTTCCGCGGAGCGACAACAACTGCAGGCCGGCGGCGGGGAGGCCCCGCCCGCGGGCGCAAACACGGTCCTGCGCCCGGCATCGGTGCTGATCCCGGTCATCGAGCGTTCCCCGGGGCTGACGGTGCTCTTTACCAAGCGGACCGATCATCTGCTGGCTCATGCCGGCCAGATCAGTTTTCCCGGCGGCGGGGTGGAAGCGATTGACAGCTCAGCCATTGCCACTGCGTTGCGCGAGACCGAGGAGGAGATCGGGCTGCATTCCCGCCACGTGGAGGTTCTGGGCAGCCTGCGCGAGTACCAGACCAACACCGGCTATCGCATCACCCCGGTGGTCGGGCTGGTGCGGCCGCCGTTTGAGCTGCGTCCCGACAAATTCGAAGTGGCGGATATTTTCGAGGTGCCGCTCGCCTTCCTGCTCGACCCGGTCAATCACCGCCGCGACAGCATGATGCGTGAGGGCAGGCTGAGGGAGTTCGATGCATTTCCCTATGGGGATCACTACATCTGGGGCGCCACTGCCGGCATGATCATGCGCTTCAACGCCTTTCTGCTGGGACCAGACTGAGCGTTTAGGCGGGAGGCTACCCGCGCCAGGCCGCGCTGCACACCGCGTGTTCTAGAGAGGGAATATTTTGAATCTCCGGACGGCAGTGATCAGAAATGCAAATCAAAAGAAGGCTATTGCCTCCGGCGTCGTGATACCGGAGACTTTTTCATCCCGGCTCGCTGGCGGCTTTCTTCCCGGCAATATAGCCCTGCGTGATGGCGCGACCCACGCCATGCTGGCTGCACCCGGCGGCGGATTCGCCGCCGCAATAAAGTCCGGGGATCACCTCGCCCTTCATGTCCATCACCTGGCAATTCATGTTGATCCTCAGGCCGGCGTAAGTGTCGTGTACCGTGAGCGTGGCCCATGCGGCGTAGAAGGGCGGCGTCGCTATCTTGTGCAGGGGTGAAGGTTTTCCAAAGTCCTCATCGACACCCAGGTCCACCATCTGGTTGTACCTTGTTACCGTCGCTTCCAGGTTCGCAGCCGGCATCGCGACCTTCTGTTGCGGACACTCTGTCAGTAGCGGCGCCAGTTCGGCCAGTGTTGTAGCGGTAAAAAAGTAGCCGGGGCGTACTGCAGGCGGGTCAAGATTCCAGTTTTCCCGTTTAACGGCCTCCGCATCGAAGATGGCCCACTGCGGTCCGGCCGCATAGTCCGGTGGCCTCGAGCCTTCATTGATGGCCAGAGCCGCGTCGACATAGTTCATCGGGGTGTATTTGATCTTTGTGGCATTGCGCCAGTCGCCGTGAACGTAAGGATCGAGAAAGCC
Organism: Burkholderiales bacterium; assembly: GCA_038903735.1. Classification (GTDB taxonomy): domain Bacteria; phylum Pseudomonadota; class Gammaproteobacteria; order Burkholderiales; family SG8-39; genus 2-02-FULL-62-17. Next base: position 13,710 of record JBCKLP010000022.1, read on the forward strand.
GTGGGATGTGCCTGCGGGATAACCGTCCTGCATTTCGTTGTAAAAGCGCTTGCCCACCTGATTGACGATGATGGCGTTCTGCCAGTTGCGCAGGGTCAGTCCAGTAGCACCGACCTTGGGGAAAATGGGGCTTTCCTTCTTCCATTCGATGTAGTTCGTCGGTGTGCCGATGACCGGGCGCTTGCGCAGGGTGCCGTTTCTGTCGAAGGTCTGGTTCGCGGTCCCCCATAAAGAGGCGCCGATGGCCATCGCGGCCAGTTCGCCGCTGGCATCCTGCGGGGAGAACTCCCCTGCCGCCAGCGGAAATTCCTCGGTCAAACGCACATCGAACATCCTGCGGAAGTTGACGTTTCCGGTGCTTCCACCGGTGCCGATGACGACGGCCTTCTTCGCCCGAACGGTGACGGTCTTCGCGCTCATCTCGAGGTTGCCTTCAGAGCGAAAACTTTTCAGGGGCAGCGCGGTGCCGGGCAGGATGGTCGGGGTGTAGCCGGCCTGTATGCCGAGCACTCGTCCGGCATTGGGCTGCTCGCGAAAGATCACGTCCATGTGGTAATTCAGCAGAAAGCGGACGCCTTTCCTGCGTGCACTGGCCTCCAGCGGCCGCATCAGGCTGGTGCCGCCTGCACCGGCCGGGCTTTCGAGGCTTTGGCCTTTGTCCCAGACGCAATGATTTTCACGCTTTGCCGAAATGCCAATGCCATGCGCGCCCATGTTATCCGGGCTCTTGTCCGTGAATGGGACGCCGTTTTCGATGAGGAATTCAAAGCTCAAGGCCTCGTTGTCGGCCAGCGCACGCTGCACGCCGCGGTCGTTGTAGCGGTATTCCGGCATGCCGTTGATTTCCACCACCGACCAATCCGTCAGGTCGCGAAACAGGAGTTCCGGCGAGTCCTCGATGTGGTATTTCTTCTGGGCGCTGGTCCCGCCACCTAGGGCAACATGGCCGCCACAGACCAGGGCATGCCCGCCGACCTCGTAATTGGTGTCGACCACGATAACCGAGGCGCCCGCGTCCCGGGCGCGAATGGCCGCTGGCAAGCCCATGGCACCGGAGCCGATGACGACAACGTCTGCCTCAAGATCCCAGCGCGAGGGAATGCCTGATGCCATCCCTTGCGTGTGCGTTGCCAAACGTGGTGAGACGCCAGTACCGGCCAGGCCTGCAGCGCCGGTACCCGGCCGCCGCACGGTTTTCCGGCGGGCCGCCCCTGCCTTTTTTTTCACACGCATTAACCCTCCCTGCATCAGGCCTCGATCGCATTATCCCGATCAACTTCTATGTCACTGCAGCTTGATGCCGCTCTCCTTGAACACCTTGGCCCAGCGCTCGGCCTCCTTCCTGAAAAAGGCGTCGAATTCTGCCGGCGTGCTACTTACCGCGGTGATGCCGGCTTTTTCCAGCCGCGCGATAATCGCCGGGTCCGCGTACATTTTCACCACCTCGCGATGCAGTTTGTCGACGATGGCGGCTGGCGTGCCGGCGGGGGCGACCAGTCCTACCCAGGTGGAGATGTCCTCCAGGCTCGGCATATCGGCCGCAATCGCGAGCGTCTTAATCTCGGGCAATGCGGGGGTCGGGCGGCTGTTGAGCTTCGCCAGGGCGCGCAACTTGCCGCTTTGAATCAGCGGCAGGCTCGCGGCTATGCCGTCGACGATGAAATCGACGCTGCCGGTCAGCAGCCCCTGCACCACATCGGCACTGCCCTTATAGGGTATGAGCACCACCTCGATGCCAGCCATCTGGTTGAACAGATAGCCTGCAAGCCGGGTAGTGATGACACCCGCCCCGTAGTTGAGCTTGCCCGGATTTGCTTTTGCTTTGGTGATCAGCTCCTGCACCGTCTTGGGCCCGTCGGCGCGCACGGTCAGCAGCGAAGTATTGTTCGCTAACAATGTGACCGTCGCAAAATCCTTGAACGCGTTGTAGGTAAGCGGCGCGCTGGCGGTCGCGGGGTTCATCACCAGTGTGGTATCCATGGCGGCGAGCAGCGTGTAGCCGTCGGGCGGCGCCTTGGCCACCAGTTGCGCGCCGATGGCGGTATCGGCGCCGGGCCGGTTTTCGATCACCACCGGCTGCCCCCAGGACTCGGCAAGCCTTTGCGCGACGATGCGCGACACGATATCGGTGGGTCCGCCTGCCGGAAACGGAACGACAATGCGCACCGTGCGGCTCGGATAATTGCGCGCGGCCGCGTCGGTCTGAGCGGCAGCAAATCCGGATGTCAGCGCTATCAGCAGGGCGATGCAGCGAAACATGATCTTCACGAGTTCTCTCCTTCTTTGCCTTGTGGCTCGGGGATGGCCCAGTGGTGTGCTTGTGCGCGAGCTCAGCTCTTCTAGAAGCGATAAAGCGCTTGGGGATTATCCACCAGAATGCGCCGGCGCAGCGTTTTATCCGGAATCCATTCGGCCAGGCAATCGAGCAACTCGGTGGTATTGGGCATCTTTGCCCTGAAATTGACGTGCGGCCAGTCGCTGGCCCAGAGCAGGCGGTCGGGCCGCGCGGCGGCGAGCCCCTGCGCCAGCGGAGCGAGGTCCCGGTACGGCGGCTCGGCCGACAGGCGGTACGCGGCCGAAAGCTTCACCCAGCAATTGCCGCCGCGCATCAATTCGCACAGGAACTGAAAATCGGCTTGCTTAGTGCCGTCTTTGCCTGGCAGGCCGGCAAAATGAGCGAACACCAGCGGCACGGGAAAGCGTCTGAAGAGCGCTTCGTCGCGGGCCAGCACCGGCACACCGGGCGGCCGCCGCACGTGCAGGTCGATATGCCATCCGAGGGGCGCGAGGCGCTCGGCGAAGCGCAGGATGTCCGCGAGCGGTCGCGCCTTGTCGTGCCCGATCGCGAAGCGCGCCCCGCGCGCCCCCGCTTGGTGGAGGCGCTGGAGTTCCTGATCGGAGACATCCGGCGCTACGGCAACGACGGCGCGGGCGCTCGATCCGATCTCCGCCAGCGCGTCGAGCTGGCGCCGGTTGTCCAGGCCGTAGCCGCTGGGCTGGACCAGCACGGCGCGCTGAATGCCCAGCACCTGGTGCAGATGGCGGGCGGCCGCGGGCAGCGCATCGGGTACGGCGAACTGGCTCGTGGGCGAGGTGGGATAGCGTTGTTGCGAACCGTAAATATGCAGGTGGCAATCTACCGCGCCCGGAGGACAGACGAGCTTGGGCGGGCGCGGGTTCGGATCGGGCGGCTGGCACAATGCGATCATTACAGTTCTGCTCCTGTTGCTGGGGTAAGGCGTGGCTGTCGAAGCGCTCGCGCACTTTCATCAGGAGCACGAGCATCATCACCAATGACTTATGTCGCGCATCAATCCCCAAAAGGCGAAAAGTCCAAGCGAATCCGCTAAGGCGCTGGAAATAATTAAACGTCTCATATAACTGCTGATATGCCTGAGCTGGATAAATAAAAAGTTGATACGTTTATTTGTTTACAGCGCCTAAGTTCGGCTAGCGCTGGATCTGGTCCTTCATGCGCCGTGCATTTTCCGCTGCCGAGGCCAGCGCGCGGGAATACAAGCGGCTGAAATTCTCCAGCGATGCAAAGTGCGCGTAGATGCGTCCCATGAATCCCTTTGTCACCAGTGCCTTGTGGCTTGCCGGCTTGAGGTCCATGAAACGTTTCCCGTCGATGCGATGCATGCCCTGAATCGTCAGCGCCGGCTTGTCCTCGTTCATGATGCGGAATTCGTCGGTCTCATGGAACAGATTCGAGTTGAACAACACCGCGCGATTGCAGCGGTAGGGAATTCTGCGCTTGCCTGCGCCGGATTTTCGCAGGAACTCGTATATCGCGTTTTCGTTGCCGTTGTATTCCTGAAACGGCCATGAGGGCGGCGAGGCGACATCGTAGACCACCAGGCCACCGGATTCCGGATCGAGATTGGCCTCGTCCGGCGTAATCCAGAAATTGAGATTGATCCTGGCAAAATCGGCATGCACCTTGATGCCGGCGCCCAGTTTCGAGGAATATTTGAATCCCCACAACTGCTCCAGCCGGTGCGCCCCGAATATGCGCGGCATCTTTTGCCCCAGTTCACGGGCGATGCCAACATGCAGCGGACTCAGGAATCCGCTTTTGGGAAATGCGCCCAGGTACTGGTTGCCGTACTCGGTTTTCCAGACAGCGGAAATCTGGCAGAACCTTCTCAGCTCCTGCAATGCCCGCGCCGAGAGCAGGTTGTCGATGCAGACTATTTCCGGCGTGCTGCCCAGATACTCGTCTTCGATTGCCTGCCAGTCGTTCTCAGGCGCGAGGCAGTCTCCCATGTCATCGGCAACCCGGTACTGCCGCGCTTGTTGCCTGAACCGGCTGATGTCGGCGACTTCACTGTCGGAGAGCGACATCGGCCCCGCAGATCGCGCGCGCACCTGCCGCTCCTCGCAGCGCGCTTGAATTTCCTGCAGGCGGGCATTGGCCTCCTGCAAGCCCTCGCTCTGGTAACCCAGCGCCAGAAGAAGGCTGGTCTGCTCCAGATCGTGCAGCACGCGGAAATCCGGCATGGTTTTATCCGCACGAAACGTATTCAGCTCGCGCTCGATATTGCGGGCCAGGGATTCCCTGCCAAGCTTCTCGATCAGAGGCAGGTTGGCAAGTTCGCTCAGGTGCAGCCAAAGAACGTTGTCGCCTGCATCCACATAGGCCGGATCGATCGCGGCAGCCTGTTCGAAGGCCGCCAGCGCCTCGTCGCGCCGCTCGAGCGCAAGCAGTGCGAGGCCGCGATTGCAGTGCGCCCCGGCATTGGCAGGCCTTGATTCAATGGTCCTCGCGAAACTAGCGAGGGCCTCTTCCGGCCGTCCCAGGTTCAGAAGAATGAGGCCGCGATTGTTGTGGGCATCTGCATAAGCGGGTTTGAGCGTCAGCGCGCGGTCCTGACTGGCGAGCGCCTCCTCCGCGCGCATGAGTTCCCGCAACGTCACGCCGCGATTGCTCCACGCCCCTGCATCCTGCGGTGCGAGGCGTATGGCCTGGTCGTGGCAAACCAGCGCCTCATCGTGGCGTTTGAGTTCGCCCAGCATGACACCTTTGTTGGACCAGGCCTGCGCCAACCCGGGATCGAGCTGGATCGCCTTGTCGAAACAGCGAATCGCCACTGACGGATCCTGTTCTACCTGGGCAATCAGGCCCAGATTGAGCCAGCACTCCGGCGAGTTCTCTTCCAGCGCGATGGCTTGCCGGCTTAGCGCCCGGGCGGCCCCCATCTTTTTGAGTTTTATCTGCGTGGCCGACAGATTGACCAGGGTCGATACCCGGTCGGGCACGAGATTCAGGCATTCCTGCAGTTTGGCTTCCGCCTGCGCATAGTCTTCGCGCTCGAAACAGGCCAGTCCTTCGTAAAACAGGACTTTGGCCGACTCGAATTTGTCCATGCATGCGGCTCGCTTACGCCGCAGCGCGCCTGTCGCCCGCCAGCAGCGGCAGCCCGGTCAGACGCTGCAGCCCTGCCATCGCCAGGCCCGCAACCAGATCCTCCGCCGCCAGGCCCCGGGGGATGATATCGATGACCGAAAAATCGGTATAGACACGCTTGAGCACATCGATTCCGTTCAGAAATTTCTAAACATTGCAAAGTGACCATCTCCTGCTACCGGATGTTTCCACCTGTTTTTCATATCAATTCCGGTCTATCCACTACTCCATCCGGAGGAAATGCTGGCGGTAATATTTCAGTTCCTCGATGGATTCGTGAATATCGGCGAGCGCCTCATGCTTGCCGTGCTTGACCATCCCCTTGGCAAGCTCGGGACGCCAGCGTTTGGCCAGCTCCTTCAAGGTGGACACGTCCAGATTGCGGTAATGGAACCAGGCCTCCAGTTTCGGCATTCCGTGGGCCATGAAGCGCCGGTCCTGGCAGATCGAGTTGCCGCACATGGGGGAGGCGCCACTGGGCACATGCTGGACGAGAAATTCAAGCATCGCCTTCTCCACGGCCGCCTCGTCAAGGGTGGACGCCTTCACCTTGTCGATGAGGCCGCTCTTGGCGTGGGTGCCCTTGTTCCAGTTGTCCATGCCATCGAGCACGGCATCCGGCTGGTGCACCACCAGCACCGGCGCCGCAGCGACGATTTCGAGCGCCGAATTGGTAATCACGAAAGCCACCTCGATGATGCGGTCGGTGTCCGGGTTGAGCCCGGTCATTTCCATGTCCAACCACACCAGATTGTTCTGATCCTGCGCCATGCTGCCCCACCCCGACAAAATTACGACGGCTGATTGTCGCACAATGACTGCCATTGAAATGCCTCGCCGGGGTAGCGCATCGCGCTATCATTGGCCCCTCGAAAACATGGAAACGTGATGCACCCTTTCACCCTGGCATTCCTTCTGGCACTCGCCCTCGCGACCGCCGTCAAACTGTGGCTGGCCATGCGCCATGTGCGCCATGTGGCCGGGCATCGCGAGCGGCTGCCGCAGGCATTCTCCGAAAAGATAAGCCCGGAGGCGCATAAAAAAGCCGCCGATTACACGGTGGCCAAGACCCGGCTGTCGATGTTGGACACCTTTCTGGGCGCGTTGCTGATCCTGGCATTCACCCTGGGCGGCGGCCTGGAGGCGCTGAGCCAGGCATGGTCAGGCGTGGCGGACGGCGACGGCTATGCCCATGGCATCCTGTTGATTTTCTCGGTGGTGGTGATCAGCTCCATCATCGACCTGCCCTTCGGCCTGTACCGCATCTTCGTAATCGAAGAACGCTTCGGGTTCAACCGCATGACGATCGCGCTTTACCTCATCGACCTCATGAAGCACACCGCGATCGGCGTGCTGATCGGGGTTCCCCTGCTTTTCGGCATGCTCTGGCTGATGTCGCAGATGGGGGAAAACTGGTGGCTATATGTCTGGCTATCATGGATGGCATTCAATCTGCTGCTGCTGACGCTGTACCCGACGCTGATCGCGCCGCTATTCAACAAATTCAACCCGCTGGAAGATCCCGTGCTGCGCGCGCGCATTGAGACGCTGATGGAGAAATGCGGTTTTCGCGCGCAAGGCCTCTTCGTGATGGACAGCTCGAAACGCTCCAGCCACGGCAACGCCTATTTCACCGGCTTCGGACGCGCCAAGCGCATCGTCCTGTTCGACACGCTGATCCAGCGCCTCGCGCCCGCGGAAATCGAAGCGGTGCTGGCTCATGAACTGGGGCATTTTTCGCACCGGCATGTGTGGAAACGCATCATCGTCCTGTTCCTGTCGAGCCTTGCCGTGCTCTGGCTGCTCGGGCAACTGATCGGCCTGCCCTGGTTTTACACGGCGCTGGGCGTGCAGACGCCCGGTACGGCCATGGCACTCCTGCTTTTCTTCATGGCGCTGCCCTCATTCACCTTCCTGGTGCAGCCGCTGGCCAGCTATTTCTCGCGCAAGCAGGAATTCGAGGCCGATGCCTATGCCGCCGCGCATGCCGAAGCCGCCGATCTGATTCGCGCCCTGGTAAAGCTCTATCAGGACAATGCCGCGACCCTGACGCCCGATCCGGTGCATTCGGCCTTCTATGACTCGCACCCGCCGGCCGCCATCCGCATCGCGCGCCTGAACGCGGCGCAGGTGCGATGAAGGATTTCGCGCGACGCCAGTGCAGCCCCCTGCCCGAGGGGACCGCGCCCCTGTCTGAATCCGAGGTGCGCGCGCTACTCGCCCGTTTCAACGGCTGGTCGGTGCAGGGTGGCGCCATCGTAAAGACTTTTGCTTTCGCCAATTACCACCGCACCCTGGCTTTCGTGAATGCGCTGGCCTGGATTGCGCACGAGCAGGACCATCACCCAGAATTGAGCGTGAGCTACGGCCAGTGCCGGGTGGCCTTCAACACCCATTCCATCGGCGGCATCTCCGAGAATGATTTCATCTGTGCGGCACGCATTGAAACGCTTTTCGACTGACGTCCCGGCTGCGGATACGGCAGCGTGAGCTCGGGTATCGCAGATGCCGAGGTGGTCGCGGCCTTTGGTCGCAATTTCCTGGTGGAGATTCCCGGGGGACAGCTGGTGCAGTGCATCACGCGCGCCAAAAAACAGGGCATCACCTGCGGCGATCGCGTGACCATCACCATGACGGGCACGAATCAGGGGGTCATTGAATCGCTGCAGCCGCGCGCCAGCCTTTTCCATCGCTGCGCCGGCCCGCGCGTGAAACTGATTGCCGCCAATGCCACCCAGCTCGCCATCGTGGTCGCCACCGAGCCCAGCTTCAGCGACGAACTGGTCATGCGGGCGCTGGCGGCGGCGGCGCATGCGCCGCTGGAAAGCGTGATCGTCCTGAACAAGGTCGATCTGGCGGACAAAGTGGCGCAGGCGCGCGAACGTCTCGCCTGCTTTGTGAGGGCCGGCTATCGCGTGGTCGAGATATCCGCGCTGCATGACATGTCTCCACTTGCCAGCCTGCTCGAGGGCAGGACCACGGTGCTTGCCGGGCAATCCGGCATGGGCAAGTCCACCATCATCAATGCCCTGTGTCCCGAAGAAAACATCGCGACACAATCGATATCGCATTTCCTCGCCTCCGGGCGCCACACCACCACTGCATCGCGCCTCTATCGGCTTTCCGGCAACAGCGCAATCATCGACTCACCGGGGATTCAGGATTTCGGCCTCGCGCACCTTGACCGCGCGGCCATTGAAGCCTCGATGCCCGAATTCCGCCCTTATCAGGGCCATTGCCGCTTCAATAACTGCCGGCACGGACCGGAACCGGGCTGCGCGCTGCGCGAGGCGCTGGCCCAGGGGCTGATCGA
>JBCKLP010000023.1:0-22125 GCA_038903735.1 Burkholderiales bacterium
CGGTGGTCTCATAGAGATATCCGGCGAGCCAGGCGCCCAGAAAGCCGCCAATCTGGTGCGATAGCAGCACGATGCCCAGGTACAGGAATCCCATGCCTGGGGCGAAAGCCATCGCCAGGCCGGGCGTCATCGGGAGAACGAGGAGCGGCACGAACAGGACGGCGCGCGCGCTGTAGATGAAGGCAAGCACATAGCGCTTGCGCAGGTGCCCGGAGAGCACGCCAAAGAGATAGGAGCCGAATATAATTGCAAAGGCCAATGAGCGCGCAGGCGGTGACGATCAGCACCGAGCGCTTGTCGAGCATGGCAGGTGAGGGTGAACTATTGGCCGGAATATTGGGCATGGCAAGGTGCGTGCGGACTATGCGCGGATTGTCGCCGGTTTCAGAAGATGACGCTCGCGGGCTTACTGAAAGCACGCTGGTGATGAGGGGCCGGGGAGCGCAGGGAATAACAGGGATTGGCCTGTCCAAGATTGGCCTGTCCAAGGTTGGCCTGTCCAAGGTTGAGCCCTCGGCACGCAAGAGGTATCGTTAGCAATTCCCGCAATGTCGGCTTTTCATGTCCGTCAGCACCAGCACCGCCAGCCTGTTCCAGATCGGTTCGCAGAATCGAAATCTGAGGATTTGCGTGGCCGCTTCAATATTGGCGCACTCCGCATTGCTATTGGTGTTTCCCGGCACGCGCCAAAGTCCCGCTGTGCCTTCGGGCGTTACGGTGCTTACGGCGACCTTGAGCAATCGCGTGGCTTCGCCGCTGCCTTCGCCTGAGCCCGCGCTCGTCGCCGAAAAGCCGCGCCCGCCAGAACCGGAGCGCCCCAAGCCGCAGGTGAAGCCGCCGCCCGAGCCGCCACGGCCGGTACTCACGCGACCTGACCCGGCACCCGCATCGGCGGCGCCGCGCGTGGCCGCGTCACAGCCCGCCCCGCAGCCCGCCCCGCAGCCCGCCCCGCAGCCCGCTCCGGCACCAGCACCCTCGCCGCCAGTGCAGACTGCCACCGCGCCGCCCAGCGTTCCGCAAGCCCCGGCCGGTGTGCCGCGCGCGCCGGAAGTGCAGGCGCCATCTGCGTCGACCGCGCCACCGCAATCCGCGCCGCAACCAGCCGAATCGATTGACACGGGAAATGTGGATCGCTATCGCCTCGCGCTGCTGGGTGCGGCAAACCGCTACAAGCGCTATCCGGCCATCGCCATGGAAAAAGGCTGGGCCGGCAGGGTGGAAGTGCGCATCACCATAGGCGCGAATGGCATGACGCAAAGCATTGCGGTGAAAACCTCAAGCGGATTCGAAATTCTCGACAAGACCGCGGTTGACATGATTACCAAGGCAAAGCCGCTGACCCCGATTCCACCGGCGCTGCGAGGGCGTGAATTCGCGGTGGATATCCCGGTTATTTTTTCGCTGCAGACCGGCTGAATAAATGCACCCGGCGAAAACCGGGGACGCCGAATTTCCCGCGTTTAGTTCAGGGGCGGAAAGGTCACCACATGATCGACATCCAGTCGGATGCCGATTTTTTCGCCCAGCCCGTGATTGTGATGGCTGGGCACCATGGCGAGCACACGGCGGCCGCTGTCGAGTTTCAAGGTGTAGAGAATTTCCGCGCCACGGAATGCCTTGTGCAGTACTTCGGCCTGCATGGCGCTGGCATCGTCATGAATCACGTCGTCAGGGCGCAGCAGGACTTCCACCTTGCAACCCTTGCCGCAGGCATCGCAACCAATCTCGCAGGCGCCGGGGATATTTCCATGCAATACACCCAATTCGATGCTTACCTGCTCTTGCGAGAGCACGGTGCCGGGCAGGAACACGCCCTGGCCGACAAAGTTGGCGACGAAACGGCTGCAGGGCTGGTGATACAGGTTGTAGGCGCTGTCCCATTGTTCGATGACACCGCCATTCATAACACCGATTTCATCGGCGATGGCGAAGGCTTCGTTCTGGTCATGGGTAACCAGGATGGCGGTGATGTTGGCGCGCTTGATGATGTGGCGCACTTCCATGGCGAGGCGCTCGCGCAATTCCACATCGAGATTGGAAAATGGTTCATCGAGCAGCAGCAGCTTTGGTTTGGGCGCAAGCGCACGCGCCAGTGCCACGCGCTGCTGCTGCCCGCCGGAGAGTTCGTGCACATATTTGTGTGTAAATCCCTGCAGGCCCACGGTTTCGATGCATTCCGCGACGCGTGTTTTCTTGTCGTGCAAGGACATGTCACGCAGGCCGAAGCCGATATTGCGCGTCACGTCCAGATGCGGAAACAGGGCGTAATCCTGGAACACCATGCCGATGCGCCGGTTTTCCGGTGGCAGCATGACGCCGGGTGAACTCACCGTGGTGCCGGCGATGCGGATCTCGCCCGCGCGCACTGGTTCGAATCCGGCAATACAACGCAGCACCGTTGTCTTGCCGCAACCACTGGGTCCCAGCAGGCAGCCGATGCTGCCGCGCTGCAGCCGGAAGGACAGGCCGCGCACGACTTCGGTTGCGCCGTAGGCCTGCCTTACGCCTTCCAGTTTCACAATCTCTTCGCTGGATTCGTACGGGATATTAGTCATTACCTTGCCCGGGAGATTTCAAGTCGCCGCCAACGGCAGTCAGCCAATTACCGTCGCAATCAAGCGGAAACAAGGGGATTGCAACGTATTATATGAGACGTATTATATGAGATACCATTTCAATAATAACAAGAATCATTCTTGATTGATGCGCCCTGATTTCGAAAACCGTAAATAATATGAGGTTTTTCACCAGCAAACGCAATGCCGTGCGGCCGAGGGGCAGGGATCTTGCAGCGGTTCTTGCGTGCCTGGTTCTGATTGCGCCGATCGTGGCAGTGGTCGTCATCAGCATGTCGACCGGCCAGGGCACTTGGCAGCATCTTGCCTCAACAGTGCTCCCGGGCTATGTCTCCACGACCTTCTGGCTGGCAATGGGGGTGGCCGCCGGCGTAATCCTGCTGGGAGTGTCCACTGCCTGGTTGGTGTCCTCCTTCCGCTTTCCAGGCTCGGGTCTGTTCGAGTGGGCTTTGATTCTTCCGCTGGCGGCGCCGGGCTATGTGGTGGCCTACGCCTATACCGATTTCCTGCAATTCACCGGGCCGGTGCAAAGCACATTGCGCGCCGCATTCGGCTGGCAGGCAGGCGAATACTGGTTTCCGGATATCCGCTCGCTGCCTGGCGCTGTGCTGGTGCTCTCGGCGGTGCTGTATCCCTATGTGTACCTGCTTGCGCGTGCTGCGTTTCTGGATCAATCGAGTCACCTCGCGCAGGCTGCCCGCTTGCTGGGCCAGGGATCATCCGGCGTATTTTTTCGCGTGGCACTGCCGCTGGCGCGGCCGGCGATTGCCGCGGGCATTGCGCTGGCGCTGATGGAAACGCTGGCCGATTTTGGCACTGTGTCCTATTTTTCCTTGCAGACATTCACCACCGGTATTTATCAGGCGTGGTTCTCGATGGGTGATCTGGTCGCGGCGGCGCAGCTGTCGACGGCGCTACTCGCCTTTGTGCTGCTGATTCTTGCCTTTGAGCGCTGGAATCGCGGGCGCGCGCGCTACTACGAGTCGCATGCGCACCGCGATGATCGTCGCGTGTCAATGAGCGGTGGGCGCGCCTGGGCCGCAACGCTATGCTGCGCCCTGCCGCCCCTGCTTGGTTTTGTTTTGCCGGCGGTGATCCTCGGGCACCGCGTGTGGCTGGAACCGGAGCCATTGTTTACCGAGCGCTTTGTGGAACTCGCCGGCAACAGCCTGACGCTCGCCGCAATCACCTCCGTGGCAGCGGTTGCGCTGGCTCTCTTGCTGGCCTATGCAGGACGCATGGCGCGCTGGCAGGGGGTGCAGTTCACCAATCGCATCGCCGGTCTCGGTTACGCCATGCCGGGCGCCGTCATCGCGGTCGGGATTCTGGTGCCCGTGGCGCGCCTGGACAATATTATCGGAGCGTGGCTGGAGGCGCAGTTCGACCTCAAGGTCGGCCTTCTTTTCACCGGCAGTATCCTGGCGCTGGTATATGCCTATCTGGTGCGGTTTCTGGCGGTTGCCCTGCAGACGGTGGAAGCGGGTCTGGGGAGAATCCGCCCCAGCATGGAGGACGCGGCACGCAGCCTGGGGATGTCACCCGGCCGGGTGCTGGCGACGGTACATGCGCCCATCATGACTTCCAGCCTCCTGACTGCGGGCCTTCTGGTTTTCGTTGATGTGATGAAGGAACTGCCCGCTACTTTCGTCATGCGGCCGTTCAATTTTGACACCCTCGCGGTTCAGGCTTATCACTACGCCTCGGACGAGCGCCTGGCGCAGGCGGCGGCGGCCTCGCTGGTTATTGTGGCGGTGGGCCTCTTGCCGGTCATCGTGCTCACGCGCGCCATGCTGCGCAACCGCCACAGACCCTGAACCGCGCACGTTAGCGGCGTTATTTCCAGCCGGCGCGATCCAGCAGTTTCTGTGCGATCGGCTGATTGCGGCCCAGGGCCGCCACGTTCAGAGTGTCCTGACGGAATTGGCCCAGGGCGGAAAGTGCCGGATTATCCAGGGGCGCGGAGGCCACTGCCGGCCATTCGTTGTTGCCTTCGGTGAAATAGCGCTGCGCCGGGTCGCTGGCGAGGTATTCCAGAAAGCGGATGGCGTTATCACGATTAGGCGCAGACTTCACCACGCCGGCGCCGGAGATATTGACATGGGTACCGCGGTCCTTGGGCGCCTGATTGGGAAAAATGACGCCCACTTTTTCGGTTATAGCGCGGTCTTCGGCTTTCTGCGAACGTGCCAGGCGGGCGTAGTAGTAGGTATTGGCAATGGCGACCTGGCATTCGCCCGAGGCCACGCCGGTGATCTGGTCGGTGTCGCCGCCGCGCGGCGTGCGTGCGAGGTTGCCCGCCACGCCCCTGGCCCAGTTCTCAGCGCCTGCTTCGCCCAGAGCGCCAATCATGCTTGCGGTAAGCGACAGGTTGTAGACATGGCTGCCGGAGCGCGCGCAAAGCTTTCCCTTCCAGCGCGGGTCAGCCAGGTCCTCGTAACGTGCAATGTCGGCAGGCTTCACTTTCGACTTGTCGAACATGATGACCCGTGCACGCACCGAAAATCCGAACCACATGCCCTCGGGATGACGAAGGTGCGCGGGGATGCGCTTTTCCAGCACGGGGGATTTCACGGCTTGCAGCAGGCCCGCTTCCTCCGCGCGCCACAGGCGGCCTGCGTCCACGGTGATGAGCACATCGGCCGGGCTGCGCGCGCCTTCATGACGGATGCGCTCGATCAACGCATCTTCGCCACCCTCGAGCTTATTGATGCGGATTCCGGTCCGCTTGGTGAATTCAGCATACATCGCCGCGTCCACATCGTAGTGGCGCGCGGAATAAAGATTCAGTACGCGCTCCTGCGCCAAGGCAAGGTTGCCTGCGACATTGCCGGCGAGTACCAGCGCGACCAGGGCGGTTCGCAGGAGCGGGGTACCGAAAGAAATTGCTGACATCACTTTCCTTTCCACGGAATTGAAACCCAATGAGAATAAGTAGCATTGCTTATACTAATAGGAATCATTCGCATTAACAAATCTTATTGCGTACGGGTTGTGTGCCTTGCCGGGGATATTGTTTCCAGAAGACCACGCGCTATGGGCGGTTGGTCAAAAAACGATGCGGCGCGCGCCCGAAAACCGGCTGGTCCAATAGCGGTTGCGCATGTTTTCGATACGCACGGCGGCGCCCGTTCTGGGTGCATGGATAAAGCGCTCATCGCCTATGTATATGCCGACATGGGTGTTGGGTTGCCCCAAGGTGTTATAGAACACCAGATCGCCGGTTTCGATTTGCGCCAGATCAACCGGTATTCCCAGCCGGCTTTGCGCAGTGGTATGCGCGGGTATCTCAAGGCCAAAGGCATCGCGATACACATGCGATACCAATCCGCTGCAATCGAAACCGCTCGTGGGTGAGCGTCCGCCCCAGCGGTAATCGATGCCCAGGGAGGCAAGTGCGACAAATAGGGCGTCGGGCGAACGCGTTGCCGGCACGGCCATCGCTTCGCTTTGACGGCCGGATTCCGCTTGGGTGCAGCACGCTGCCGCCGGTGCGATGCTGGCAGTAGGGCGTGCTGCTGCATGGGCGATTGAAGAAGGTGGCAATGAATGTGGTGCTGAGGATATGGATCGCGGTATTGCGGAAACCGTTGCCGTCGCGACCGGTGCAGGCGTCCCTGGCCCGCCGGAAAAGGTCGCGCATCCCGCCAATGAAATGGCAAGAAAAACAATAAAAAACAATTGATTGATGGCTTGCATTAAAGTAATTTAAGAGAGTGTGCGGAAAAAGTAAAGCCAAATCACCGCAAATAGCCTGCTTTCCTTCATATTCAGCACCGGGTCGGCGCAAAATCACCCATAGACGTTAAATTCAGGTCTGCATTCAATTCCCACAATGAAAATCCTCTTTTTCCTGTTGATGTTGCTCCCTGGTGCGCTGCGTGCGGAGATGGAAATTATTCCCTTGCGGCACCGTACGGTGGAGCAGGTACTGCCGGTGCTGCGCCCCCTGGTCGAGCCGGGAGGGGCATTGAGCGGCATGCAGAACCAGCTGATCATCCGCGCCAGCCCGGCCAATATTGCTGATCTGAAACGGGTGCTTGCCAGTATTGACACGCCGCAGCGGCGCCTGCTGATCTCGGTGCGCCAGGACCTGGAAGGCGCCGATGCGAGCCGTGATGCGCGTGTCACGGGAACTGTGGGCAGTGGCGGGGTGGTGATCAGCAACGAGCCTGGACCTGCGTCGCGGGAGCGCGGCGTCAACGTTCGCATTGTCGAATCTGGCACGCGCCGTGACGAGCGCGTCGATCAACAGGTGCAGGCGCTGGAGGGCAGCTTAGCTTTTATCAGCATCGGCAGCCTGCAGCCCGTCCCGACCCGAAGTGTTACCCGCACGCCGGGAGGCGGCGTCATCGTCACCGACCACGTTCACTATCGAGAGGTGTCCACCGGCTTTGAAGTGCTACCCCGTGTCGTGGGTGAAAGGGTGTTTCTCGATATCAATCCGCGCCGCGAAACCCCGGGGGCCGGCGGCAGTGTCAACGTGCAGCGCCTGAGCACCAGCGCCAGCGGCCGGCTGGGCGAATGGTTCGAGTTGGGCGGATTGGCGCAAAGCGCAGGCGCGCAGGGTGGCGGCATATTGTCCTCCGGAGATGCCAGGCGGGTGGAGAACCGGCGCGTCTGGGTCAAGGTTGAGGAACTCCATTAGCGTGGTCAAGGCGGCATCCGTTTCGAGCGCAGGCAAAGCGCCCGATGCGCCGCATGAGGGCAATCCGCTTGTCGATGAATTGCGCGCCTTGTTTGCCGAGGGCGGCGGCCTTTCACGCGGCATAGCGAGCTATCGCGTTCGCGCCCAGCAACTGGAGATGGCCGAGCAGGTCGCGAAGGCAATTCATGATTGCAGCGTGCTGGTGTGTGAAGCGGGCACCGGCACCGGGAAGACCCTGGCTTATCTCGTGCCTGCGTTGCTTTCCGGCGGCAAAGTCATTGTCTCCACTGGCACCAAGACGCTGCAGGACCAGTTGTTCCGGCGCGACCTGCCATCGGTGTGCAAGGCCATCGCGGCACCGGTCAGTGTTGCGCTGCTGAAGGGCCGGGCGAATTATGTGTGCCACTATCACTTGAAGCGCAATATCGCCGAAGGCATGCTGCCCACCTTCGAGGAGGTCACCCATCTGCAGGCCATTGCACGCTTTGCGCGCACCACCCGCAGTGGCGATTGCAGCGAAGCGGTCGAAGTTCCGGAGACCTCCTCTGCCTGGAAGCTGGCCACCTCGACGCGCGAGAACTGCCTGGGACAGCAATGCCCTGACCATGACAAGTGCTTCGTCATGGCGGCACGCCGCGCGGCACTGGCCGCGGAAGTGGTGGTAGTCAATCACCATCTTTTTTTCGCCGATGTGATGTTGAAGGACGAGGGCATGGCAGAACTCCTGCCCGCCTGCAATACCGTCATCCTGGATGAGGCGCACCAGTTGCCGCAGACGGCCACACTGTTCTTTGGCGAAACGTTGTCGACCGGACAGTTGCTTGAGCTCGCACGCGACGCCCGTGTCGCCATGGCGCAGGCCGCCGCCGACATGCCCGATCTGCCGCCGTTTGCCGACAGGCTGGAGCGCGCCGCCCGCAATCTGCGCCTTGCGCTGCCGCGCCCCCCCGCGCGCTACTCCGGGGCCACACTTCGTGAGGACCGCGATTTTGGCGAGTCGCTGGATGCGCTGGGAAGCGAATTGGCGGCGCTGGCTGCGGCACTGCGCAAGGTGGCCGAGCGTGACGAGGGTCTGGCGCGATGTGCCGACCGGGCAGCCCAGGCGCTGGGGTTGCTCGAGGGCTGGCGCGACAGCGAGGTGGAAAACCGGGTGCAATGGGCCGAGAGCCATGCGCAGTCGCTGACTCTTACTGTCTCACCGTTGTCGGTGGCGGAGTTTTTCCGCAAGCAGATAGATGGCCGGCCGCGTGCCTGGATTCTCACCTCGGCGACGCTCGCTGTCGGCGGAGATTTCACGCATTATCTGGACGCCATGGGATTGGAAAGTGCGGCCACGGCCTGTTGGGAAAGCCCGTTTGATTATTCCGCGCAGGCGCTACTGTATGTGCCGCGCGACCTGCCCGAGCCGGGTAGCGGCGAGCACACACGCGCCGTGGTCGGGGCCACATTGCCGCTCCTGCGCGCCGCGCGCGGTTCGGCCTTCCTGTTGTTCACTACCTTGCGTGCCATGCGCCTCGCCCGCGAACTGCTTGCCCGGGCAATGGAGGACGAAGGCCTCGTCTTTCCCCTGCTCGCGCAAGGCGAGGGCTCGCGCAGCGAATTGCTGGAACGCTTCCGGCGCCTGGGCAATGCGGTTCTTGTGGCCAGCGCCAGTTTCTGGGAAGGGGTTGACGTGCGCGGGGATGCGCTGCGGCTGGTGGTGATCGACAAGCTGCCGTTCGCGCCGCCCGATGATCCGATCATGGAAGAGCGCCTGGCCAGCATTGCGCGCGCGGGCCGCAATGCTTTCATGAGCTATCAGCTGCCACATGCCGTGATCGCGCTCAAGCAGGGCGCCGGAAGGCTCATACGCGACGAGAATGATCGCGGGGTGCTGGTGATATGCGACCCGCGTCTGATTGGTAAATCCTACGGCAGGAAAATGATTGCCGCGTTGCCGCCGATGCGGCTGACGCGGGAAGCAGGCGAAGCGGCGGACTTCCTGCGGAAAACCTGAACCGGTCAGCCGCGAATAACCGGGCGAATCACCAGATCTTCCACCATGGGTCCTTGCGACCCACGGCGCCGGCGAAATACTTGCTTTTCGGGAAATTCTTGCGCATCACGCGCTCCGAGTCATCGCGCAGATCGCCCATGCCCAGTTCATCGTAGGATTTCACCAGGATGAATAGCGCTTCCTCCAGAGCCGGCGCCTGCGGGTAATTAATCAGCGCGAACTGGGCCCGATTGACTGCCGCAACATGTGCTTTGCGGGCGAAGTAATAGCGTGCCACATGCACCTCGTGCGAGGCCAGCGCATTGACCAGCCAGTTCATGCGCAGCACCGAATCCTTGGCATATTTGCTGTCGGGGAAACGCTTGACCAGCTCCTTGAAGGCCTCGAAAGAGTCGCGCGCGGCCTTGGGGTCGCGCTCCGAGGGGTCCTGGTCGGCGTACTTTGCAATCAGTCCTTGGTCCTCGTTGAACCAGATGATGCCCTTCAGGTAAAAAGCGTAATCTACATTGGCGTGCCCCGGATGAAGCTTGATGAAGCGATCGGCCGCCGCCGCCGCGCTGATGGGGTCGTTGTCCTTGTGATGCGCGTAAGCCAATTCCAGCTGCGCCTGCTGGGCGAAGCGCCCATACGGGAAGCGTGATTCGAGTCTCTCGTAATGCTTGATGGCTTTCTGATAGTTGCCGCTGGATAATTCATCCTTGGCTTCACTGTAAAGTTTGTTGGCCGACCATCCCGCGGTTTCATCGAAATCCTTGAGTCCGCAACCGGCCAACAGAACCAGCGCCAGAATCGCTACACTTGCCTTCATTCGAGTTGCTCCCTGACAGACGCCCATGACCGAGAATTATAACGCGCGTGATGCCTTGCCAGCGACCCTGCGGGTACCCCCGGAGTACGCCGGCATGCGGGTAGACCAGGCGCTGGCGCGATTGTTCCCGGAACATTCGCGCAGCCGGCTCTCCGGGTGGCTTAAAACAGGGCAGATTCTGCTCGATACCCGTCAGGTCAGCCCGGATCTCAAGGTCTGGGGTGGTGAAGCGGTGGATCTGTATTTGCGTGCCGACCCGCGTGACGCGCCACCCGTGGCCGAAGCCATGGCGTTGTGCGTGGTGCATGAGGATGAGGCAGTGCTGGTTATCGACAAGCCTGCCGGCCTGGTGGTGCATCCGGGCAGCGGCAACTGGAGTGGAACGCTGCTCAATGCGCTATTGCACCATGCGCCAGGGCTGCAGGCGGTGCCGCGCGCCGGGATCGTGCACCGGCTGGACAAGGACACCAGCGGACTCCTGGTGGTGGCCAAGACGCTGCCCGCGCAGACCTCCCTGGTGCGCCAGTTGCAGGCGCGCACGGTCGAGCGCATCTATATCGCGCTGGCGCATGGCCGCGTCAAGGGCGATGGCGAGGTCGAGGCGCCCATCGGCCGCGATCCGCGCAACCGCGTGCGTATGGCAGTGGTGGCTGCAGGCAAGCCGGCATTGACCCGTTATCGCGTGCTCAAGCGCTTTCGCGCCTCGAGCCTGCTGGAATGCAGCCTGGCCACAGGCCGCACCCATCAGATACGCGTGCATTTGCAAAGTATCGGACATCCTCTGGTGGGCGATCCGGTCTATCGACGTTCCACGCCCACGATCGAAGCCGAGTCCGCCAAGCGCTTCGCCCGCCAGGCGCTGCACGCGCAGCGCCTGGCCTTCCTGCATCCGCTGAGCGGCAGTCGCGTTTCCTGCCAGGCAGAGCTCCCTGCCGATATGCGCGAGCTGATCGACAGCCTCGAATGAGCACCCTGTGAAGC
Source organism: Burkholderiales bacterium (assembly GCA_038903735.1). Lineage (GTDB taxonomy): Bacteria > Pseudomonadota > Gammaproteobacteria > Burkholderiales > SG8-39 > 2-02-FULL-62-17. Next base: position 11,007 of record JBCKLP010000023.1, read on the forward strand.
ACGACTGGATTGTTCCCGACTGGCCGGCGCCACCGGGCGTGAGGGCGTTGATCACCACGCGCTCAGGGGGGGCGAGCAGGGACGCTTATGCATCGATGAACCTTGGCGATCATGTGGGTGATGATCCGCTGGCTTGCGCGGAGAATCGGGCGCAATTGCGTCTGCTGCTGCCGGCCTCGCCCTTGTGGCTTCAGCAGGTGCACGGCATAAGCGTGGTGGAGGCGGCGTCCTCGCGGCCGGGCATTGAGGCCGATGGCGCGGTCGCACGGGTGCCGCGCTCGGTGATCGGGGTGCTTAGCGCCGATTGCCTGCCGGTATTGCTGTGCGATCGCGAAAGTGCAGCGGTGGGCGTGGCGCATGCGGGGTGGCGGGGCCTGGCTGCAGGGGTGATAGAGGCCGCTGTCGCAAAACTGGACATTGCACCCGAGCGCTTGATCGCCTATCTCGGTCCTGGGATAGGCCCGGCTGCCTATGAGGTCGGCGAGGAAGTGCGCGAGACCTTGGTGGGAAACGATCCGGCTGCGCAACTGGCATTCACGCCGGGTTCGCCGGGTAAATACTTCGCGGACCTTTATCTATTGGCGCGACAGCGTCTGGCGAAAACGGGAATAATGTCGATTCATGGCGGTGGCTTCTGCACATTCGCGGAAACCAGCCGCTTTTTCTCCTACCGTCGGGATGGCCCGACCGGCCGCATGGCCAGCCTCATTTGGATTGATCACCGCTGACGATGTCGACATTTGCCTGGATTGCCTTTGCCAGCGTGGCGGGCGGCGTGCTGTCGGTGGCCCTTGCCGCGGTGTTTGCGCTCACGGCGCGTGCCAGTTGGATACCGGCGCTGGTGAGCTTTGCCATCGGCGCGCTGCTCGGCGCCGCCTTTCTGGAGATTCTTCCCAGCGCATTCGAGACGGCGAAGAATTTTCATTCGCTGGCGGCCACTGTTCTTTTCGGCATCCTGGGTTTTTTTGTGCTGGAGAAACTGGTGCTGTGGCGCCATTGCCATATCGAGGATTGCGAGGCGCATGATCATCATGGCGAGGCCAACGATCATGGCCGCAGCGGAATGCTGATCGTGTTCGGCGACAGCTTTCACAATTTCGTCGACGGTATTCTGATTGCTGCGGCGTTCATGCAGAGCACGCAACTGGGCATTGTTACCGCGGCGGCCGTCATCGCCCACGAGATCCCGCAGGAGATGGGTGATTTCGTGATTCTGCTGCACTCCGGTTACAGCAAGACCAAGGCCTTGCTGCTCAATCTGGCCTCCGGGCTTGCCATGATAGCGGGGGCGATGCTCGGCTATTTTGCGCTGCAGGTAATGCAGGAGTGGATCACCACCATGCTGGCAATCGCCGCTGCCAGCATGATTTATGTCGCGGTTGCCGATCTCATTCCCGGCCTGCACAAACGGCCCGATATCCGCTCCACCCTTCAGCAGGTGCTGTTGATCGGCATGGGCGTGGCGGTAATCTGGCTGATCGGCGAGTGGACGCACAGCGGCTGATGCCGCGCTTCGCCTTGCCGCGCCTTGGCATCCTGCCGAGGCTTTGAACCGGAACCATGATCCGCATCGGCGTGGACCTCGGCGGCACCAAGATCGAAATCATTGCGCTCGATGAAGGCGGGCGCTCGCTGCTGCGAAAGCGAATCGCCACGCCGCGCGACAATTACGCTGCGACGCTCGCAGCGGTCGCCGGACTGGTGGCCGAGGCCGAGCGCGAGGTCGGCTTGCGCGCGACGGTGGGCGTGGGGCTGCCCGGCGCGGTATCCGCGCTGAGTGGGCGCCTGAAGAATTCCAACTCCACATGCCTGAATGGCAGGCCGCTCAGGGAGGATCTGCAAGGCTTGCTTGCACGCGAAATCCGCGTGGCCAACGACGCCAATTGCTTCGCACTGTCCGAAGCCGTGGATGGCGCGGGTGCCGGGGCGGCCGTGGTGTTCGGCGTGATCCTGGGCACCGGGGTGGGTGGTGGCATCGTAGTGGATGGGAAAATCCTGGAGGGCGCCAACAGCATCGCCGGTGAATGGGGCCACAACCCGCTGCCAGCCCCCGGGTTGGCAGATGTGCCGGTGCGCCAATGTTATTGCGGTCGCGCCGGCTGCGTGGAAACCTGGCTGTCCGGTCCCGGTCTTGCAGCCGATCACGCGGCGCGCCATGGCGGCACGCTTTCCGCCGAGGAGATCACGGCGGCCGCCAAGGCAAGCGATGCCGCTGCGGAGGACACCTTGTTGCGCTACCGGGAAAGGCTGGCGCGCGCGCTTGCGCAGGTGATCAACATTCTGGATCCGCAGGTGGTGGTGCTGGGTGGCGGGCTATCCAACATCGACAGTCTTTATCCGGCGCTGCCCGATCTGCTGCGCCCCCATGTGTTCAGCGACGCGGTGGCCACCCGGGTGGTGAAGAATCAGCATGGCGATTCCGGCGGTGTGCGCGGCGCGGCATGGCTGTGGGGCCGATGAGTGCTGGCCAAGCCGGAGTAATTATCAAATCGAATAACTTGAATGGCCCACGAGGTACGGCAGTCCTGTGTTTTAATTTTTTAAAGTTTATAATTTGTAGCTATGGAAATTCTGATAATGTCCCTTATCATTCTTTCCCAAAGTGCCTGGGTTTCTCAACAAAGCAAAGCTGCCCGGACGCGGCCAGGTCGGGGTTCGACCGACATGACGTGGTCTTGTGTGGTCGCCGCAAGACAGATCTTCCTATCCGTTGACAGAGGCGAAAATGACTGCATCCATCGATTCCAATCCCCAGCCTGATCGTATCGTCGAGCGGGCAGATTTCGTGCACACCGGGTTCGGGCACACTGGCCGGGCGCTACCCTGCGCCGCTACTGGCAACCCATTTACGTCTCCGCGCAGCTCGCAAAGGGAAAGATCGTTCCGATCCGGATCCTTGGCGAGGATCTGGCGCTCTATCGTGGTGAAAGCGGAAAGGCCCGCGTCGTCAGCAATGAATGCCCGCATCGATTGACTGTTCTGTCGACGGGCTGGGTCTAAGGCGAAACCATTCGCTGCCGGTATCACGGCTGGCGCTACGACGAGTCCGGGCAATGTGTCGAGCAGCCGGCCGAGGCGAAACCTTTCTTCGCCAGAGTGCCAAAACTCGCTTCTTATTCCACCCACGAAGCGCACGGCCTGATCTTCGCTTATTTCGGCGAAGGCGAGGCCCCTGCTTTTCGCCCGCTGCCGGGTCTCTTGCTCCAGGTGTATTCGCGCTGGTAGCGGGGGATCGCATAGACCACGCCCGCTTCGATGTCGAAGAGCTGCGAGACTGGATAGTTATTGACCGACTTGATCATTTGGCAGCCTCGCTCGCAATGCGGTTCTCAGTCAGGATCAAATAATAGGCGTTGACGCGGTCGCTGACCATGCGACCATATTGCAAGCCAAGTGTGCACCACGGGTCCAATTCATTGCCACAATGAAATTTGACAGGCCACGGCTCGCACAAATGAAAAACTTTTACCCCAGGGTTGTAACTCGCCGAGTGTCGCGAGTTTTTAGAATTGTCCGGTTTCGTAGCACATGAATTGTCCGCTTTTTCTGCTGTGGGCGGAAAGCGGCGCAGGGCATCCCCCAAGGGGATTTCCTTCGGGGCATCCCCCGGAGCCGATTTGCGCCCACAGCGGCGCGCCTGGCGGACGGTTCAAGCGGCCTGTTTTAAGTCCTTGGTAATCAACTTTCCAGCAAGGGCGTAATCGGCCAATGTAATCCGCCAACAGGCGTGGTCCGTGAAATACCGCCAGGGTGCCATCGCCATACAAATGCACTCGGACCTTGGCCTTGACGAAGTGGCAACGGTGCTCAGCCACTGGTAGCTGGAGGGACAGATTTTCATAGCGCACGCAATTGTTGTTGATAAAAAGGCGCTATTTTGCAAGGTGTGGGCGTTTGAATAGGTATAATTACCGGTTCTGTGGAGAATGCCATGCCGATTTATGAATACAAATGCAGCGACTGTGGATTCCAGAAGGAATTTCTGCAGAAAATAAGCGATCCCCTGCTCACCACCTGTACTGAATGCGGCAAGGCGACATTTCTGAAGATGTTGACCGCTGCGGGCTTTCAGCTCAAGGGCTCGGGCTGGTATGCCACTGATTTCAAGCACAGCGGTTCCAAGCCCGCGGAGAAGAAAGAGGGCGAGAAGGCTGGCAAATCCGAAGGCGCTGGTGACAGCACAAAAGGCGAAGCGGCCAGCGAGGGTGGTTCTACTGCGAAATCCGCCGAGACCACCAGCACCAGCACTGCGGCGACGAAAACCGATTCTGCTGCGTCCACCCCCTCGACTCCCTCCAGCCCCGCAACCTCTACCTGATGGGCCGGGGCAGCATGCGGCCGCGCGCGGCCTGGCTAACCTTGTTCGGTGCAGCGCAATGCCAACAACCCAGCGAAATCTTCTGACATGAAAACCGAAGGCCATTTCGCCCACATGAAGAAGTACCTCATCACCGGCCTCCTGATCTGGATACCGGTGGTGATAACCATTTGGGTGCTGCAGCTGATCGTCAACACCATGGACCAGACGCTGACGCTGATACCCCCCGAATGGCAGCCGCGGTATCACATCCCGGGCCTCGGTCTACTGCTCACGCTGGTGGTCGTGTACCTCAGCGGATTGCTGGCCTCCAATTTCATGGGCCGGCGCGTGGTGCAGATATGGGAAGGTGTGCTGCGGCGCATCCCGGTGGTGAATTCGATCTACAGCGGCGTCAAGCAAGTCAGCGACACGCTGTTTACGCCGGGTGGACAGGCATTTCGCAAGGCGGTGCTGGTGCAATATCCGCGCCTCGGGTCCTGGACTATCGCTTTCGTGACCGGGCAGCCTGGCGGTGACGTGGCCAATCACCTGAACGGCGATTACGTCAGCATTTATGTGCCCACCACACCGAATCCGACCTCCGGTTTTTTTCTCATGATGCCGCGGGCCGACGTGGTCGAGCTCGACATGAGCGTGGATGAGGCGCTCAAATACGTGGTGTCCATGGGCGTGGTTCCGCCCCGTAACATTGGCAGGAAGCCGGTGCTTCCCGCCAAGGCAGAGGATTAATCAGCAACATGCGCAGCCATTACTGTGGCCGAGTCAATGCGGCCCTTCTCGACCAGACTGTCACGCTGTGCGGATGGGCGCACCGTCGCCGTGATCACGGCGGGGTGATATTCATCGATCTGCGTGACCGCGAGGGATTGGTGCAGGTGGTGTGCGACCCGGACCGGGCCGAGAGCTTTGCCAATGCCGAGCGGGTGAGAAGCGAATTCTGCCTCAAGGTGGTCGGCAGGGTCCGCCTGCGTCCCGCAGGCACCAATAACCCGAACATGGCCAGCGGCGAGATCGAGGTGCTGGCGCATGAGCTTGAGATTCTCAACCCCTCGGCGCCCATCCCTTTCCAGATCGAGGATAGCAATCTCTCGGAAACCGTGCGGCTTACCCATCGCGTGATCGACCTGCGGCGCGAGTACATGCAGAAAAATCTCATGCTGCGCTACCGGGTGAGCATGGCGGTGCGCCGCCTGCTTGATGCGCAAGGGTTCATCGACATTGAAACGCCCATGCTCACCAAATCGACCCCCGAGGGTGCGCGCGACTACCTGGTGCCTTCGCGCGTACACGCGGGCGAGTTTTTTGCGCTGCCGCAGTCGCCGCAATTATTCAAGCAGTTGCTGATGGTGGCCGGATTCGACCGTTACTACCAGATCACCAAGTGCTTCCGCGACGAGGACCTGCGCGCCGACCGCCAGCCCGAATTCACCCAGATCGACTGCGAAACCTCGTTCTTGGGTGAAGTCGAAATCCGCGCAATATTTGAAGACCTGGTGCGCAAGGTGTTCCAGGAAACGCTGGATGTTTCGCTCCCGGCGACCTTCCCGGTGATGAGCCATGCCGAGGCCATGCGGCTCTACGGCTCGGACAAGCCCGATCTGCGCGTGCCGCTCAAGTTCACCGAACTTACCGACGTGATGAAGGGTGTGGACTTCAAGGTGTTCTCGGGCCCGGCCAATGCCGCCGATGGCAGGGTTGCCGGGTTGCTGATGCCGCGTGGCGGAGAGCTGACCCGTGGCGAGATTGATGCCTATACCGAATTTGTCGGCATTTATGGCGCCAAGGGGCTTGCCTGGATAAAGTTCAACGAGGTGGCAAAGGGCCGCGACGGCATGCAGTCCCCGATCGTGAAAAATCTTTCCGATGCCGCCCTGCAGGCCATCGTTGAGCGCAGTGGCGCGAAGGACGGCGACCTGATGTTCTTCGGCGCCGGCAAGGCCAAGGTGGTGAACGACGCGCTGGGCGCATTGCGTGTCAAGGCAGGGCATGAGAAAGGCCATGCCGTTCCTGGCTGGCAGCCGCTGTGGGTGGTCGATTTTCCCATGTTCGAATACGACGAAGGCGAGAAGCGCTGGGTTGCCCTGCACCATCCGTTTACCGCGCCCAAGGACGGGCACGAAGCCTTCATCGACACCGACCCGGCTAGGGCGATTGCCAAGGCTTATGACATGGTGTTGAACGGTTGGGAAATCGGTGGCGGTTCGGTGCGTATCCATCGCGAGGAGGTGCAGTCAAAGGTATTCCGTGCCCTGGCCATTGGAGCGGAGGAAGCGCAGCAGAAATTCGGCTTCCTGCTGGATGCGCTGCGCTATGGCGCGCCGCCCCATGGTGGCATTGCCTTTGGCCTGGATCGCATTGTGACCCTGATGACCGGCGCCGAGTCGATTCGTGACGTGATCGCTTTTCCCAAGACTCAGCGGGCCCAGTGTCTCCTCACCCAGGCGCCCTCGCCGGTTGACGAGAAGCAGTTGCGCGAGTTGCATATCCGTCTGCGCACGCCGCAGCCTGCCGGCACGTAATGCGCCTGGCCTGCCTGCCGCTAGCGTTGGCGGCGCTCTTCTCAGGGCTGTGGCTGACGACGATGCTGGCTGCAGCGCGCGACGAGGCGCCTGTGACGCGTGCCGCCAAGAGCGGGGAAATTGCTGCTACGGATCTGCCGCGCGAAGCGCGCGAGACACTGATGCTCATCCGCCATGGCGGACCGTTTCCACACCGCCAGGATGGCGTGACCTTCGGCAACCGGGAAAAGCTGCTGCCTGCGCGGCCCCGCGGTTATTACCGCGAATACACGGTCAGCACACCCGGCGCGAAGGACCGGGGCGCCCGGCGCATCGTGTCCGGGAGCGGCGGCGACCAGAAGGATGCTGACGAATTCTGGTACACCGAGGACCATTACAAAAGTTTCCAGCGCATCAAGCTGAAAAAGAAAAAGGAGTGAGATGAGCGCCGATGCCCTGCTGCTGACTGACCCAGAGCGCTCGGGGGTCTACCAGCTCGATCGCGATGCGCGGCAACTGGCAGCCGCTGCCACGGAGGCGGGACTCGCCGTCTGGCGCGTGGACATCGGCCACGCGCACGACCGGGAGGATTTTCTCGACAAGGTATCGCTGGCATTGAACTTCCCGAAGAGCTTCGGTGGCAACTGGGATGCCTTTGCCGATTGCCTGCGCGACCTGTCCTGGATCGAGGCAAAGGGCTATGTCCTGATACTCGAGAAGAGCAAGCATTTCTGCGCCGCGCACCGGCAGGAGTTCGATGTGGTTCTGGAGGTGCTGGGCGAAGTCGCGGACTTCTGGAAATCGCAGGGCACGCCGTTTTTCGGTCTGGTCAGCGGGCCGGACGGCTGGACGAGCGGCTGCGTTCCGCTGCCGCTGGCCTGAGCCCGCGCCAGAGGCTAGACCATAAACGAAATTAAAATAGGTATTTAATTAAGGCCAGTAGTTAATCCAGTTTTTCAATTCCTTATAATTCATGCCGACAAACCTGCCTTGCCTAGCTCGCGTGGTGGAATTCGGGTTCGCAGCCGAAGCGCGTAAAATGAGCGCGCCATGAATGATGCGAACGCTCCCGTGTTCAAAATTCCACTGTCGGTCCTGGTGGTGATTCATACACCACAGCTCGAAGTGTTGTTGATCGAGCGCGCCGATTGGCCGGGTTTCTGGCAGTCGGTGACCGGCAGTGTGGATCATGGGGAAAATGACTTCGCGCAGACCGCGCTGCGCGAAGTCGGGGAAGAAACCGGGCTGGAGGCTGGGCGCTTTGCGCTTTCGGACTGGGGCATCGAGAACCGCTTCGAGATTTACAGTAACCGCCGCAAGCGATATCCGCCAGGAACCACGCACAACACCGAGCATGTATACGGACTGCTGCTGCCCGAAACCCTGCCGGTCACCCTGGCGGCTGCGGAACACACACGTTTCGAATGGTTACCCTGGCGCGAAGCGGCGGCGAAATGTTTTTCCTGGAGCAACCGGGACGCCATCCTGATGCTGCCGGAAAAATTCGTGCTCGTGCCGCCGGGTGTTTGATTGACGGGGCGCTACGAACTGCAAGCCTCTGGCGCCGGCGTGCGCTTGAGCTACAGCGGGCGCTTCGTGCACGATTTCAACCTGCCGCCGTTGATCGGCATGAGCATCGTCCATTACGCGCTGCAGCGCAATTTCGTTGAAATGAGCGATGAGATCCTGCGCCGTGAACTGTTGGTGCGCAAGCAGGATCGGCGCGAGGAGTAGCGCACCATGCTCGCTCGCCTCCGAGTGGTAATCGTCGCATTGACCATGGTGCTGGGCGGTTGCGCCAGTCTGGATGTCTATCGCGCCGCGCCCATGGCCGCTCACCTTGCCGGGGGCATAGCCAGTGACGAAGCGCGTTGCGCGCGGCTTTTCCATGAGGTAGATAAGGCGGTGGATGCCGCCGGTGTGCGCGATGCCCGCGGTACACGCTTACCCGGATTCCCTTATCTGCGCAGCGATCGCCTGCTGGCAGCACTTGCGCCACGCGATGGCGCACATGAACTCTTCAATGACTGGGTGCACCGTCTTGCCGCGATGGATGAGGACTCGCGCCGCAACGAATTGAATCACCTGCCCACGCCATTGCCCGGTATTGACGGCGGTATTGATGGCGGATATTCGCGCGAAAGCATGCTGGCATCCTTGCAGCGCTGCCGCCTGCAGCTTGCCGGTGCGGATTTCGCGCAGGATTCGACGGGGATTCTCGCCCGCGAAGCAGCGCGGGTACCCGCTGAGTATCAGTCCTGGAAGCGCGTCCTCGGTCTGTATCCGCTGACCCGGATTCCCTTCGCCAGCGGCGTGCGTGCCTGGCAGGCCGACACCGAGGCGCTGTTCAACACACCGATGGTGGCGCTGCCGCGCAAAGGCAGGGCGGTGCGCTATGCGCCGCCCTACGGCCGCCTCGATCTGGCGGGGCTCGCGTCCCTGTTCGCGGGCGCCAAGCGCGATCCGCTGGGCCTCTTTGACTGGAGCGCCGCCGAGCGTGACTGGCTGTTTTCCTGGTACGCACCGCGCTTTCAGGTAGACGAGGCAACGCACGATGACCGCATCGGCGCACTCGAGTTCGACGCGGATGCGAACCTCTGGGTCAACACCTTCCGGCCCGTGGTGTACCGCCGCCTGAGCCACGTGAAGCTGGGCGGACACTGGCTGCCGCAGTTCGTGTATTCGATCTGGTTTCCCGCGCGCACCGCGGAATCTGCCATCGATATCCTGGCGGGCCGCTTCGATGCGCTGATCTGGCGGGTGACGGTCGGTCTGGATGGCCACCCGCTGGTCTATGACACCATCCACGCCTGTGGTTGTTACCACCTTTTCATTCCGACCGCGGCGGTGCGTGCCCGGCCGCAGCCCGACAGCCTCGATGAAACGCTGTTTGCGCCGCAGATACTGCCACGCATGAGTGCAGGAGATCCCCTGCTGTTGCGGATTGCGGCGGGCACACATTACCTGCAGCGGGTCACACCTGACAGTGCGGCAACGGAGGATGTGCAGGTCTACGAATTTGCCGATGACGATGTGCTGCGTTCCTTGCCACTGCCTTATCCGGCCCCTGGCGGTGTGGTGCGCCGCAGTGTTTTCGGTCCGGACGGCATCCTGCCGGGCAGCGAGCGCGCAGAGCGGTTTTTATTCTGGCCGATGGGCGTGGACAACGCGGGCGCCATGCGCCAATGGGGGCGGCATGCCACTGCGTTCGTCGGACAGCGCCACTTCGATGATGCGGATTTATTCGAGCGCTACTTCGAGATTCGCTGAGCCTGCGCGCCGCGCTGCAATGGGTCAGGGGAGCGGCGATTCCGTGAGCTGCGGCCGGCCGGCGCCGGGTGGCGATATGCTTAGTCGGCGTCAATAAATAACCTATTCAACTAGGCGGATGGCCGTGGTCGAATGATGGTGTTCCATTCACCATGAAACGAGAAGAGGAGGAGGGTATCGGCCTGCTGCGCCTGTGCAAGACAGGACAGCGCCAGCGACGCGACGCCGACGCAGTGAAACAAACCTGATTTCATCATTCCCTCCCCGTTGTTGCGGTGCTTACTCGTGATCGACCTGAATTGCGACCAGGAAGCGCGATACCAGATTGTAGGCCGCGATGGTGGCACACAGTTCCATGGCTTCGCGATCCGGAAAATGCGCGCGCACCGCGGCAAACACGGCATCGGGCACCTGGATGTCGCGTGTCATGGCGTCGGTGCATTCGAGCACTGCGCGCTCAGCAGGGGTGAAATCCGCGGGCGTCCGGCCGGCGCGCATCTCCTCCAGTTGGCCCTGGCTGACGCCCTCCTTGATCGCGAAGGGCATGTGTGCCTTGAATTCGTAATCCGCCTTGTTGAGCACCGCAACCCGTAGGATGGCGAGTTCCCGGTAACGCCCGCCAAGCTGGCACTGCTGGCGTATGGCGGTGAGAAAGGCGCGCCAGCCATCGGCCACAGGCGGGCTGTGCAGCAGCATGTGATAGAGATTGAGCATGCGCCCGCCGCGCTCGGCCTTGATACGCTCGGCCACCGGCGCGATGTCCGCGCGGGTGAGATCAGGGTAGGGGAGTCTTGCCATGTTGCGAATACCTTTTCGATTGAAATGGATCTTTGAACGCTCGCGATCAGCCCTTGCACGCCCCGCACCGTGAGGCAGATTGCATGGGCCAAGCGATCATTGGAAAAAGAGTAGCACATGCCGCTCAAATCACTCATGGCCGCAAATTGAATGGGTTTGTCCTTCCGTTTTGATGCCGATCCCAAGTGATACCTGGCCGGTGCGGGTGGCACGCCATGCCAGGCGCTAAACT
>JBCKLP010000024.1:0-21473 GCA_038903735.1 Burkholderiales bacterium
TTTTCTGCATCCTCAGGTGTCATGTCGTCGGCGAGGATGACAACGGTGTAGTTACCGTTTAGGTGGTTCTTGACGTAGCGGTGCCAGAGCAGATGACGATCATCCTGCCACGCGACGCCCCGTTCCCTTGCCGATATAGAACGGCACCCCATGTTCATCGTAGTGGGCGTAGACGTAGCAGCGCTTTGGCGCAGTTTGACTGGCCGTAGGTGAGGGTTGGATTGGTTCCGGCGGCTCGTCGCTGGGACTAAGCGAAATACCCTCACCGGTGATTCCTACCCATAACTTCACGGCACATCTCCCAATGGTGGCTAACGTAGAGCCAACCGGCGCGCGATCGGTGGCCAAAAAGAAGCACGATGCTTGCCGCGGTACCGATTCACTATTTGAGTTTCTTAACTTCATTCGCGCGCATCAGAAGGTCAAGCGTGGTTTCCAGCCGAATCATGCGCTCAGTCAGATTTTCGATCTTGGTCTGCTGCGCCTTGATTGCTTCGTTTTGCCGCACAACCTTATCCTCAAGCTTGATCATCGAGGTTAGTGCAGCCCATACGCGATCCGTGATGCCCATCAAGGCGCCTTCCTCGCGCTTGCGGCCGCCCTGGCTTCCATTACCGCAATCCGCTTGTTGCTGGCTTCCACGAATGTGAGAACGTCGTCAATGGAGTCTGATGCGCGATCAGCTGCCGCCTTCGCCTTGTCGGCGAGTATGCCCAACTCTTCATCAACATCCGCTGATTCATAGGCCGTCGCGCCGCGACGCATTAATTCTGCAATCGGAAGGCCCAGTTTCTTAGCCTTGGCGACAATCGCCTTTTTCTCTTGCGGCGTGGCCTGAACCACAATCCGCGCCACTGCTGTTGCTGCCATATTAGAAGCCCTCCGGGTAATCGGAAAAATCACCTATGTCCATGTACAGTATAGGTACATCAGGGGACTTGTCAAGCCTTAGCCTTGGCAAAGGAAATGTGTTGGCAAAGGAAATGTCGCGGGGGCATTGTTGACCAGTCCCACAATATTGAATACACTTTTCGTGGGGATTCAGCAGCCTCCCCATTCAAGATGCCGCGCAGGCGTCCAAGGCATGCCCAACTATGGCGGTTCGCCACAGGAGAGTGATCTTGGACACATCCAGCAAAAAACCCACCAAACCCGAAGCCCTCATCGACGGGGCCCATGCCGGCCCACCTTGCCGGGTCGCACTGCTTTACGCGGGTGATCGCGAGGCAAGGCGCAAGGAGACGCCGCTGAACAGTCGCTTTGCGCCCGTGCACCAGGGGCTTGGCGCATTGGGCGTCGAAGCCGAACTTGCCATCTACCATGACGATTTTTGCGAGGAAGTCCGCCAGCAACTCCTGGGTGTTGACGGGGTTCTGGTCTGGGTGAATCCAATCGAGGACGGGCGCGACCGATCTGTCCTTGATGCGATGCTTCTCGATATCGTGGCGAGCGGGATTTTTGTCAGCACCCATCCCGGCGTCATCCTGAAATTGGGAACCAAGGAGGTCTTGTACTCGACGCGCCATCTTGGTTGGGGTTGCGACACGCGCGCGTACCGCAGCCTGCAGCAGATGCGCAGGGAATTGCCAGAGGTTCTGGCCGGGGGAAATGCTCGCGTTCTGAAGCAGTACCGTGGCAACGGCGGCAATGGCGTCTGGAAAATTGAACTGGACGCCGGCGATGCGTCTCCATCAGCAGGCACGCGGGTTCGGGTCCGGCACGCGAAGCGCGGGTGCTTTGAAGAAAAAATTTCTCTGGACGAATTGTTCCAGCGTTGCGCGCCCTATTTTTCCGGTGACGGCCGAATGATTGACCAAGCCTATCAGCCCCGTTTGCCCGAAGGCATGGTGCGTTGTTACCTGGTGCATGGCCGCGTGGAGGGATTCGGGCATCAGGCGATCAACGCGCTCTATCCCGCGCCAGCGGGAGCGCCGCCCGAATCGGCACCCCCCTCTAGTCCCCGCCTGTACCATCCGCCCACCCTGTTGGAATTCCAGGGGCTCAAGCGGAAACTGGAGGAGCAATGGGTGCCGGCCATGCAGCGGCTTCTGGCGATCGAAGCGGATCAACTTCCCGTGCTTTGGGATTGTGACTTTCTGCTGGGGCCGAAAAGTGACGCGGGTGAGGACAGCTATGTGCTGTGCGAAATCAACGTCAGTTGCGTGTCACCGTTTCCTGATTCCGCATTGCCTGCCATTGCCGGCGCGATGCGTTCGCAGGCTATGGCTGCAAAGCGCCGGCGCACTGCGTCATGATCGGCGGCGCGTGGTGTCCCGGGGCGGCTAATCGAACTTCACGCTTTCATGGTGCGGCAAGGCCGGCGCTGCCACTGACTCAGGAATATTCCATATTCGATATCGAAATATCGCCTTTATAAGCGCCAGTAAAAGGCATTCACTTTGCAAAGTATAGAATTAATGCGCCTGCCAGCGGCAACTCGCACTCAGCTCACGGTCTCTTTCCTGGGCGTGAGCCGGGAATAATTCTGCTCGGCGGCGCTCGGCACCTTGTCGGGTGCCGGCACACCGTCCAGCCCCACCGAACCCGGCCAGGCCACATCGGTGATGTCGAAAATGATGTCGTCGGGCCCCTGATACTTGATTTCGTACTGGGCGCCCTGCGGAATATTGTCCTCGCCGACCACCAGCGGCACGCCGTCGGCCTCCAGCTTCTTCGCCCAGGCGGCAACGTCGTCCACCACCACGCCCATGTGGTGAAAGCCCTCGTAATCCAGGCCCTTGCCGATCTGGTCGATCTGGAACTTGAGGATGGTGATGTTGATGGAACCGTCTGAGAGCAGGACGCCGGAGGGGTTGGCCTTGTCCTTGCCGCCGCGGCTCAGTTCCCGCCAGCCAAAGGTCTTTTTGTAGAACTCCGCGGATTTGACCGGATCCTGGCTGGATATGGCGATGTGACGGATCTTGTTCATCGGGTGGCTCCTTGTGTGTGCATGGATGTGCTTTGATTATTGATCAGCGGGCGCGTCGAATCAACCTTGAAAGCGCGACACCGGATAAGCACGCATCAATCGTTGCTCATCGCCCGTGGCGGTATCGCCGCCCTGCACTGCCCCGGCAACGGGCCAAGGGATCACTCTCTACCACGACAAATATACAGTAACATCATTGCAATCTGCACTGCGCGTGAGAATGTGCGTGAGAATGGGAGATCCAATGAAATCCTGGCTTAAGATACTTATGGGTGCAACCTTGGCCGCGGCAACAGGCACCGGTCTGGCACAGGCTTATCCGGAAAAACCCATCCGGCTGGTCCTGCCCTACGACACCGGCGGGTTTCCGGACATCGTGGCGCGCCTGGTGGCCGGCAAACTGGGGGATGCCTTCGGGCAACGGGTGCTGGTGGAAAACCGGGTCGGCGCGAGTGGCAGCGTCGGTACCCTCGCCGTGGTGAAGGCACCGGCCGACGGTTACACGCTGCTGGGCGTCATCAACAATCACTCCACCAATCACTACCTCTTCAAGGATCTGCCCTACGAGCGATTCGCGGATCTGGCGCCGGTGTCGCTGATGGTCAAGGGGCCGCTGGTGCTGACGCTCTCGCCCAAACTGGGGATATCCAGCGTGGCGGAATTCATCAAGCTCGCCAAGGCAAAACCAGGCAGCATCAATTTCGCCATCGGGGGTGCGGGATCACCCGGACGCCTGATGATGGAACTGCTCAAGGTCGAGGCCGGCGTGGAATTCACCATGGTCCCCTACAAGGGAACCGCGCAGGCGCTGGGCGACCTGGTGGGCGGTCAGGTGGACGCAATCTTTGGGGCCGTGCCCAGCATCAACACGCACTTCAAGGCCGGTCGCGTGCGCGCGGTCGCGCTGAGTTCCGAGCTGCGCACCGACATCGTTCCGGGTGTACCCACGCTCAGTGAAACCTATCCCGGGCTGACCGGCGAGGTCTGGATGGGTCTGCTGGGTCCGGCGAAGATGCCCCCGCCCATTGTCGAGCGCCTCAGCGCCGAGCTCGCAAAGCTCCTCGCCCTGCCCGATGTCAAATCACGCCTCGCGGAACTCGGTATGGATACCGTGGGCAGCTCACCCGCCGTCTTCGACAAATTTCTGCGCAGCGAATCCGAGCGCTGGGGCAAAGTCATCCGCGAGCAGAAAATCGTCATCGGCTCATAGGGGCAAACCCGGGTTCTGTCGCATTAACCGGCTGGGCCCGAACGCGTATGCTTAGCCATTCTCAAACGAAGTAAGACCATGACATGCGCAACACCAAAGGGATGCGCTTCCCAGTCGATCTGATCCTGGTGTGCATCCGCTGGTACGCAGCCTACCCATTGAGCTACCGCCACCTCGAGGAAATGATGCAGGAACGAGGCGTGGATGTTGACCATTCTTCGATCAACCGCTGGGCGATTCGATTTCTGCCGTTGCTGGAAAAGGTATTTCGCAAATACAAGCACCCAGTGGGCTCGAGTTGGAGGATGGAGGAGACCTACATCTTGGTCAAGGGTGTTTGGAAATCCCTCTATCGCGCAGTCGACAAGGCCGCAAAGACCATCGATTTTCTTTTGACGGCCAAGCGGGACAAGAAGGCCGCGATGCGCTTTTTTGTGAAGGCCATAAAATCCAATGGTGCCCCAGAGAAAGTTACGATGGACAAAAGCGGCGCCAACAAATCAGCCATCGAACAGATCGTCGAAGACAAAGACATTGTGGTTGAAGTTCGCCAGCTCAAATACTTCAATAACATCGTCGAGCAAGACCACCGGGCAGTCAAGCGAAACACCCGACAGCGAAACACCCGACCCATGCTCGGATTCAAGTCATTTCGAGCGGCTGCAAATGTGCTGGCGGGCATCGAATTGATGCACATGTTTCGCAAAGGCCAGATGGCCAAGCCGGGTTGCGAAGGCCTGGCATTTGCCGAGCAGTGTTACGCGCTGGCAGGACAAATCCGCCCTGCATAAGGACGCTGAAGCGTCCGACTGGAAAACCTTGTCCTCTCGCAATTAACGCGACAGAACCAGAATTGCCCCCCAGCTCAACATCAGTCGGTCTTGATGCCGGAGAGTTTGACGATTTCGCGCCATTTCCCGAAATCGCGGCGGATGAAGGCGGCAAACTGCTCGGGACTTTCGCCCTTGGCCGCTTCGTTACCGCCGGCTTCGATGACCTTGCGTAACGCCGGGTCCGCAAGCGCCTTGACGGTCTCCGCGTAAAGCCGCCCCACGATTTCGGCCGGCGTCCGGGCGGGCGCCGCGAGACCGGACCAGTTGTCCTGCACCAGCAGATCGTTTTTCATCATCTCCAGCAGCGTGGGTACCTCGGGCAGCGCGCGCATGCGCGTCCCGCTGGTTACCGCTAGGGCGCGGAATTTGCCGGCCAGCACCTGCGGTAATGAAACCGTGGTCACCACAAACGAAAAATCGATGTCGCCGCGCAACAGGGCCGGCAGGTCGTCACCCCCCGTCTTGTAGGGAACATGAAAGCCCTTGGCGCCAACTATCGAGAGGAAGGAGGCGGCGTTAAGGTGACCGAAAGACGCGAGCGAGCCGCCATGGTTCAGCTTGCCGGGCGCGGCCTTGGCCTGCGCGATCACATCCTGCATGCTCTTGAACGGCGAATCGGCGCGCACCAGCAGCATGCCGCCGCCACCCTCGTAGATTTTCGCCGCCGGCGCGAAGTCCGCTATCGGATCAAAAGGCAGACCAGGCTGCACGCTCTTGGTAATCAGCATGAGCGCGGAATAGACGAGCAGCGTATGGCCATCGGGCGCTGCGCCCGACACCGCCTGCATCGAGGGAACGAAGCTTCCCCCGATGCGGTTGTCCACCAGCACCGGCTGCCTCATCTGCTCGGAAAACCGCGCCGCCAGGACCCGCACGTAAGCGTCGTTACCGGCAGGCAGCGCGGTGACAAGACGTATCGGCTTTAGCGGATAGGCCTCTGCGACAAGCGCCATATTGCTTGCAAGCGCGACGATCACTGCGGCGGAATGATGCAGGATTGAAAACCTCATATCGGCCCCCTCCCATGTAATGGAAATTCTTGAGTCCCCATAGCCGCACGCAAGTCCCGGAGGCTCGCCCGTCGTTCAACGGCAGGGCACCTCATATTACGCCACACGCGGCTCGGGCGACTTGTTTTCATCGTTTTTCGGGGGCTCAGCTTTTTTGCACTTTGAAGTGCCAATTCTGTGTCAATCACGCCTATTCCTTGATCGTTTCTGCCATTTCACGCCACAGCAGACGCAACTCTCCCGTCCCGTCTGAGCCGTCCCGTCTGAGCCACTGCCCCAACCGCATCATGTTGTAGACCGGATTCATCATGCCAATCTTGACCCGCGCACGCAGCAACTCGATGGTGCGCACGATGTGACCTCCCGTCTGCGCCTGCGCCCCAAAGACATGCTCAACCCGGACCCGGACTCGGGACTTTTCTGTATTCGAGGTTTTTTGTTCTGCCGTCAACGGATGATTGCACGCAGAGTCTTTTCCACTTGAAAGCGCGTTCGAGCCCCATGCTTGCCAATATCGGGCAGTGCGAGGTAGTTCTCCATGCGCGAGACCTGCGCAAATCGGGAGAACAGCAGAAGCTCCGCATGGAATCTCCGGTTCATCGATTACTCCGGCTTGATGCCGGCCGCCAGCACGCCCTTGCGGTTGATCTCCACCGCGCGCGCCACCATGGCGGCGAACTCCTCGGGACTGGTGCCAAGCGGCGCGAGGCCTACGTTCGATAGTTTCTCGACTGAGTCCGGCGCCTTGAAAGCGGCAATGATCTCGCCATTCAGCCGCAACACCAGCGGACGCGCCATGCCCGCCGGCCCGTAGACACCGGTCCAGTCGGCGGTGCGCTCGAACTCGGGATAGAACTCGCTTACCGAGGCAACCGCGGGCCATTTCGGGTCGCGATCAGCATCCAGCACCGCGGCGAGCTTCACCTTGCCGGCGGTGAGCGCGGGGAGGCCCGAGCCGTTACTGACGATGGCCATGGAAATTTCACCGGAAATGAGCGCGCGCATGACATCGGCGCCGCCTTTGTAGGGCACGTGCATGAAGCTCACGCCCGCGGCCTCCTGGATCATGGCGCCGGAGAGATGGAAGCTCGATGCCACATTGGGTGTGCCATAGGCGAGCTTGCCCGGGTAGCGGCGCGCGTAGTCAACCAGTTCCCTGAAACCATTGACGGGCACCGAGGGGTGCAGCAGCACATAGCCGCGCGAGCGTCCGGTGGCGGTGATGGGAGTGAAGTCGCGCACCGGGTCATAAGGCAATTTGCGCAGGGTGAACTGCACCAGGGTGTTGGTGGCCGAGGTGGTGAGCATCAGGGTGTAGCCGTCAGGCGCCGCGCGAGCCACGATCTCCGCGCCGATCACGCCATTGCCGCCCGGGCGGTTCTCCACCACCACCGGCTGGCCGAGCGAGGCGCTGAGTTTGGATTGCAGGATGCGCGACATGATGTCGGTGGTGCCGCCGGCGGGGTAGGGCACGATCAAGCGCAGCGGTTTCAATGGCCAGGTCTGTGACAGCGCAGGGGTATGCACGACGGTGCCGAGCAAGCTCGCGGCGACAAGCCGCAGGATGGTGCGCATTAACATGATTGGGTGCTCCCGGTTCGCAGCGTGGTCAGGCAGGTCGTGGCATTATCGCTTGAACACTTTTCAGGAGTGGAACGTAATGCACACCCATACGGAAATACCTGCTCGCATCACGACTTTCGGCAAGGCGCTTGTTTCGCGGCCTTGTCGCCATACGGATGCGCTGTCATGAGCACGGCACAAGGGGAATTGCAGTTTTTCGTGCCGCCGGGCATGAGGCCCGGCCCCAAGGGCGCGCGGGTGTTTCTCGACTACGACAAGCAGGAGCTCGACTGGGCCTACGATCAGGCGGTGTGGGCACATAACCAGACCGATGTGGCCGCGCGCAATGCGCAGAAGTGCGCGGCCGCGCTGGCGCGCCTGGGTCTGCCGCGTCGCGAAGCCTACGGATCGGCGGCGATCGAGCGGCTCGACATTTACGTTCCGAAACGAACGCCTGCGCCAATCAACGTGTTCATCCACGGTGGCGCCTGGCGGGTGGGCGAAGCGCGCGCTGCCGCCTACATGGCGGAAACCTATGTGGATGCAGGCGCGGTGTTCATTGCGCTGGATTTCAGCAATGTCACCGATGTCGATGGCAATCTCCTGGTGATGGCTGACCAGGTGCGCCGCGCGCTGGCCTGGGTGAAAAAGAATGCCACCTCCTTTGGCGGCGATCCGGAGCGGATTTTCGTTTCCAGCACTTCGTCGGGGGCGCATCTGGGCGGGGTGGTGCTCACCACCGACTGGCAGCAGGACTTCGGCCTGCCCGCCGATACCGTGAAAGGCGGCCTGTGCTGCAGCGGCATGTATGAGCTGCATCCGGTGAGCCTGTCGGCACGCGCGGGCTACGTGAAGTTCACCGCCGAGATGATTGAGAAACTGAGTTCCCTGCGGCACATCGACAAACTCTCGGCGTCGCTGGTGGTGGCCTATGGCACGCTGGAGACGCCCGAATTTCAGCGCCAGAACCGCGACTTCGCTGCCGCTGTCAAAGCCGCCGGCAAACCCGTGACACTCCTTGTGGGGCAGGGCTACAACCATTTCGAAATCTTCGAAACCCTCGGCAACCCCTACGGCCTGCTCGGCCGCGCCATGCTGAAATTAATGGGGGTTGTGTAGGATTTCCGCACGAGCTGCCACGAGCCGCGGGTTCTTACTCCGGCTTCACGCCCGCTTCATTCATGATCCGGGTCCAGTAAGGGCCGCCACGAACGATACGATCGGTCAGTTCCTGGGGTGTGCTGGGGGTCATGTCGATGCCGAAGGCCGAGTACTTGTCGCGCACCGCCGGTGATTTCAGCATGGCAACGGTTTCGATATTCAGCCGCTCGACAATCGGTCGCGGCATGCCGGCCGGGCCCAGCAGGCCGAACCAGGAGATGACATCGAAGCCCGGCACACCCTGCTCGGCGACCGTGGGCAGCTCGGGCATGGAGTCGCTGCGCCGGATGCCGGATACCGCCAGCGCCCGCAGCTTGCCCGAGCGGATGTTCGGGAAAGAGGTCTGGCCGCCGCTCAGCATGAGCTGCACCTGGCCTGCAAGCAGATCGGTCATCGCCTGCGCCGTGCCCTTGTATGGCACATGCACCATGCTGAATCCGAAATGGGCTTTCAGGACTTCCGCGGCGATATGGTTGGAGGTACCGTTACCAAATGAGGCGTAGCTGAGCTTTGACGGATTCGCCTTGGCATAGGCGACCAGCTCCTGCAGATTTTTCGCCGGAATGGAAGGATGAATCACCAGATAAAACGGCACCACGAAGATCATGGTGATGGGCGTGAAATCGCGCACCGGGTCGTAGGAGAGCTGCTTTTGTGCCAGGCCCGCGAGCACCAGTCCGGCTTCGGTGGCGAGCATCAGGGTGTAGCCGTCGGGCGCCGCGCGTGCGGTCGCTTCGGCGGCGATCACCTGGCTGCCGCCGGGCCGGTTCTCCACCACCACGGGCTGGCCCATGCGCTCGGTGTAATGCTGGCCCAGCAGCCGGGCAAAGCCGTCGGCGAGGCCGCCGGGCTGCAGCGGAACGATCAGGCGAATAGGTTTGCTGGGGTAGGCCTGGGCATGGGCGCCGATGGCAGATAGGGTCATGAGGGCGGCGACGAAGGTGCTGCGAAATATACCGGCTAGCCTGCTCATTGTGTTTTGCTCCTTCGGTAATGGTGAGTGTTTTCTGTCGGACCTGTGCGTTTGCCTAAGTAGATGAGGCTAAGGCGTAGCGCCCGTCGGCCAAGCGCTGCAGTGAATGGGTTTTACTGAATTCTTCCAGTTCGCGCACGATCTCGCGGCCGTCTTCGGACCCCGCGTGCTGCATCAACTCCATGAAGCTGCAGGGCGCTTGCGCGAGCGCGTCACGCACGCTGCAGCGCGGCGCGCTTTTCAGATCCGGTGGCGCCGGCACCGACCATTCCTGCAGTGCCGCCTTGCCAAAGGGCAGGGTGAGGTCGAACCCCGCCTTGGCTCCATCGCGGCGGCCCTCCAGCGAGGGGTCGAGCGGCACCACGCGAAAGCCCGAGGCGACCACGAGGTCGCGGTCGGCCTGGAAGCGCGTGGCGAGCGCCCAGTCCACCTGCTCATGGGAAAACACGTCGATGTCCGGGTCGCAGACGAACACGTGCTTCACATCGGCGATCGAGCCGAATATGGCGGCGATGGCATTGCGCGCCTCGCCGGGAACGCGCTGGCGCACGGACACGCGCACGTTGTACATCCCGCCCGAGGAGGGTGTGGCGCACACGGCGACCGGCTCGCGCACCGCGGTCTGCAGCGCCGCCCACACCGCGCCCTCGGTTTTGAGTGCGCAGAGCTGCGCGGTGTCGGTCGAACTCATGTGGCGCCCGCCTATGGTCGCTGTCTGGAACAGGGCGTCGCGCCGCCGGGTTATGGCGGTGAGGCGGAACACCGGGTTCTGTTTCACGCGGCCGTAATAGCCGACGTACTCGCCGTAAGGGCCTTCAGCCTCGGTCCAACCGGCGGGATCGATAGTGCCCTCGAGGATGAGTTCCGCATCAGCCGGCACCCGCAGGTTTTGCGTGAGGCATTTGACCACCGGCACGGCCGCGCCGCGCAGTGCACCCATGATGGCGAGTTCGTCCATGGGGGGCATCACCGCCAGCGCCGCAAGCGCATCCAGCGGATGAAAACCGATGGCAAGCGCAACAGGCAGCGGCTCTCCGCGCGCTTGCGCCGCGGCGTACAGGGCGCGCAGGTCGCTGGGCCCGTTGAGGTCGATGCCGGCCTCGCGCCGGCCGCGCAGCATCAGCCGCCGCATGCCGACATTGGTGTGCCCGCTGGCGGGGTCAACGGCGAAGTCGAGCGTCGCCGATATATAGGGCCCGCCGTCCATTTCGTGCTGCAGGTGCACGGGCAGCGCGGTGAGGTCGGCGTCGTCGCCGGTGAGCACGATCTGGTGCACCGGCGCCTGTGCCGAAGCTATTTCCACTGGCGCGATCGGGTTGCGCAGGCGCCGCAGCATCTCCTGCAGCATGCGCTGTTCGTCGCAACCGAAAGCGAGGGCGAGGCGGCGCCTGCTGCCCATGACGTTGCCGATCAGCTCGGCGCCGCCCGCGTCGCGGAACCACACGGCTCTGGGATTGCCATCCAACCTGGCGGCGACCCGCGCGAGCGGCGTTGCTTCCGACACCTCCTCGATCTCGCCGGCGCGCGCCAGTTCCTCGGCATAGCGCCGCAGCCTGTAGCGCTCGCAGTCCAAGGCAACAGCCAGGTCCATTATTTTTCCCACGGGTGGATGTGTCGAGCGGCGGATTGCCGCTGGCGCGGGCATTCTAACTGCTCTTCGCCGGGCTTGTTCTCTGCCGCCACTCTGCCGCCAATTTATGTTGCAGCGTAGCCGGCGCTGTCTCGTAATGGCTGAATTCAAGGGTGTAGGCACCTTCTTCCGCGGTCAGTGATTTCAACCGCGCCGGAAAGCCCTCCAGCTCGTGCAGGGGCACCTGCGCCGCAATGCGGCTGACGCCGGGTCGAACCGGTTCGGTGCCGCGCAGATGGGCGCGCCGCGCGCTGAGATCGCCGCTCACCTCGCCGATATGCCCGTCGCCAACCACCACATCCACATTCACCACGGGCTCGAGAACGATGGGGCGGGCATGCGAGAGCGCGTCGATGAAAGCCTTGCGGCCCGCGGCGACGAAGGCCACCTCCTTGGAATCCACCGGATGGCTATTGCCGTCGTAGACCGTGACGCGCAGGTCGAGCATCGGGTAACCGGCGAGATGGCCGGATTCGAGCACGCTGCGCACGCCCTTTTCCACGGCGGGGATGAACGCCGAGGGAATGACGCCGCCCTTGACCGCGTCCACGAATTCGAAGCCTGCACCCCGCGCCATGGGCTCGATACGTAAATAAACTTCGCCGAACTGCCCGGCGCCACCGGATTGCTTCTTGTGGCGCGCATGGCCCTGCGCCTTGGCGGTGATGGTCTCGCGAAAGGCAATGCTGGGCGGCCGGGTGTCCAGCGTGAGCTTGTGCTCCCCAGCCATGCGATCGAGCAGGGTGCGCAGGTGCAGCTCACCCAGGCCGCGTATCACGGTCTCATTGGCCTGTGTGTCGCGCTCGAGGCGAAAGCAGGGGTCCTCGGCAAGGAAACGGTGCAGCACATCGGCGAGCTTCTGTTCATCGCCGCGCTTTTTGGGCAACAGCGTCAGCCCGAACACCGGCGCCGGAAAATCCAGCGGCTCGGCGTGGATGTGGGCATCCTCGGCGGCCTCGTGCAGCACCTGGTCGAAGTGCAATTCCTCCAGCTTGCCGACCGCGCAGATGTCTCCCGGCAGCGCTTCATCAAGGGCGAATTGCTGCTTGCCGCGCAGCATCCACAGGTGCCCGGGCTTGAACGCCTTGCGGCCCTCGCCGGCGTAGAGCTGCATATTGGGCGTCACACGCCCCTGGTGCACGCGGAACACGCCCAAGCGCCCGATGAAGGGATCGATCTCTACCTTGAAGACATGTGCGAGCAGGTGACGCCCGGGATCGGGGATGGCCTCCAGTGTGGTGGTCTTTCCGCCGGCGTTGCTCTGGTAGCGCGGCGGATTGCCCTCGGTGGGGTTGGGGAGCAAGCGCAGAATGAGCTGCAGCAGTTCGGCCACGCCGGCGCCGCTCTTCGCCGAGGTGAACACCACCGGGATCAGATGACCTTCACGCAGCGCACGCTCGAAAGGTTCGTGCAGTTGTTCCGCTGCGATCTCGCCCTGTTCGAGGTAGAGCGCCATCAGCTTCTCGTCGACTTCCACCACCTGATCGACCAGCTCGTTGTGCGCCTGCGCCACCGAGGAGAAATCCGCTTCGCCACCCGGCGCGAAGAAACAGTCGGAGACGCGGGTGGCACCGGCCGCGGGCAGGTTGATTGGCAGGCATTCCTTGCCAAAGGTTTCGCGGATGCGTGCGAGCAGAGCGGCAAGGTCAACATTGGCAGCATCGATGCGGTTGACCACGATGATCCGGTCCACGCCCATGCGCCCGGCCCATTGCATCATGCGCTGGGTCATGCGCTCGATGCCGTTCTGTGCATTGATGACGATGGCGGCGGTCTCCACCGCGGCGAGCGCGGGCAGCGCGTGGCCGACGAAATCCGGATAGCCGGGGGTGTCCAGCAGATGGACGCGCGTGCCCTCGGTTTCGAAGCTTGCCACCGCGAGCTTGAGCGAATGATGCAACTGCTTTTCGATGGGCAGGTAATCGCAGACCGTGGTGCCGCGCTCGATGCTGCCGGCAACAGGAATCGCGCCGGCACTCACCAGCAAGGCCTCGGCAAGGCTGGTCTTGCCGCTGCCGGCCTGACCTACCAAAGCCAGTGTGCGGATATTGCGAATGGAAACCTTGCCCATGAATCCCCCAGTGAATCGGGTTGGTGCAACTATATCCCGCTACTTGTCCAAATTTATAACCGCTTCTTCAGGAATTCGACGCCAAGTTCAGCCAACTCCAGATCGTGCTCGGCCAGTCGTCCGCTCAATCCGATCGCACCAACGCAACCCTTTTCGTCTTTTATGCGAACGCCACCGGGCAGGGCCGTGAGACGCGCATTGCCGAACCAGTCGAGCTTGAAATCGAACTTGTCCATCATGGCGCGAAATTCGTGCGTGTCCCGGTCCATGTAGATGCAGGTGAATGCCTTGTCTCGCGAGATGGCGATGGACCGCATTGGCGCACCGTCCATTCTTCCAAAGGCAATCAGATCGCCATGCGCATCGGCAATCGCGACGCACACCGGAAGGCCGGCGTCCTCCGTGGCGCGTTTGAATATGACGTCGATGCACTCCACACAATCACGATAGCTCAGATTTTTCACTGCTGGACTCCTTGGTATAGGCCTCGGTCGACACCCCGGATGGCGCCGACCGTGTAGTGCCGTTGGTTGAAAATGAGAATAAACGCGCCCGGTTGTTGAAAGGCTATCAGGGCTAAAGCGCGCCAAGCTGTGTCAGAGTCTCGCGAACTTCCTTTGTACCTTCCTGCGACAACGGAACTTGGGGGGGCAGGGGATCTCCGACGTCATATCCCTGCAGAATCAAGCCGCCTTTAATACACGCGGCAAGGTTGAATTTGGCGAACACTTCATTGATTTTCCACAGTTGCTTTTGCAGCACCAGTGCTTGGTCCCACGCGCCTTTGCGGCACAGGTTAAAAAGCTCCACGCTCATTTTCGGTACCACACATGCGGGACCTGCCATCCAGCCTTTTCCGCCGATCATCATCACACAGGCCGGTATGTGCGCGGATGCCGAAAAGACGCTCATCCTTCCTTCGACACGATTGATGATCGATAGCAGTCTGCCGGTGTTGTAGGAGGCGTCCTTGATATATTTGATGTTGGGAACGTGGCTTAGCCGGCCGATGACAGGCAGCGACAGATCCGAGCGCTGGAAATTCGGATTTGTATACAAGACGACTGGCAATGGCACCGCCTCTGCGATCGCCTTGAAGTAATTGAACACGCCATCGTCCGCGATCGGGAAATAGGCTTCCAGGATGGCGAGAATGCCGTCGCAGCCAATTTTGTGCATTTCACGTGCCTGGAACACAGCGTCCGCAATGGTTGTGCTGGCGACGCCGGCGACGACGGGAACTCGCCCCTTGGCAGCCTTGACGACAACCTCCACGATGCGTCGCCGTTGCGGCCAGGTCAGGTAGGCGAACTCGCCTGTGGAACCAAGCGGTGTAAGCCCATGTACGCCTGCCGCGATAAGGTCGTTGCAAAGTTTTTTGAGGACAGCCACCTTAATGTTTCCCGCTGCGTCCACCGGGGACACCAGATAGGGGAACACGCCTTGAAATTCGCTGGATCGCATTGTCTATTTCCTGTTAGGAGCTCTAAGCGGTGCATGCTACCGTTCGTCGCGCCGGCGGCGCCATGGCGTGCCAATGAAGATGTTCCTGCACGACGAATCAGTCGTTTCCTCGATCAATGACCAACCAGCGGACCCGCATGGCATTGGAGGGCAGGTGCATGGCGATCAGTTCCCGGTCAGATCCATGGGAAACAGCTCTTCGAGCGCGGGACGCCGGGATATGTAGCCTTGCTCATGAGCATAGCGCACGAAGGTTTCGAGAACCTTCCGATTCGGACCTTCAATGCCATGTGACCAGCGATTTCTGCCGTATATCGAGCGCTCTTCTTCTAGGCAAAACACAGCCTCGGACAGCCCAAGGTGTTTCGGATCGCGGGCATAGAAATCATCAGTCGCTCTCTGCGAGGCGACAAAGGCGTTTGCCAGGCTCCGCGCGGCCCAGGGATGCTTGTCGAAGAGGGACTGCTTCATCACCACGGTATGGGTTATCGGATGGATTCCCGTCCGTGTCACGAAACTGCGGGTTTCGGCGCGACAGTCGCGAAACAACCTGCGTATCCAGATTTCACCGTCGATGAAGGGCTTGGGCAGTACCGGTACCATGATGGCATCGACCGCGCCACGCTCGAGCAGCTCCTCCGGTTTGGCACCGGGCATCAAAGTGATTTTTACATTCGTGGGCGGGACATAGCCCGCGCCCTCTGGGGCTCCGGTTATCCATTCCATCTGTTCCGGCGCCAGACCAAAGTGCTCCTTCAACATGCCGCGCAGCCACAGATTTACGGTAAAGCGATAACAAGGCGCGGCAATTTTCTTGCCGATCAGATCGGCTGGGCAGCTGTATGGCGCATCGCTGCGGCAGAACATATAAGCCAATACCGGCATTCTGAGGGGGAACACGGGCAACGCCACCACCGGCTCGCCGCGCGTGCGCGCGGCAACATACCAAGACAGGGAGAACTCGGCGGCGTCGTACTCTTCATATACCGGGCGCACGCAGAAGTCGCCGATCCATGCAGTATTGACCTTGAGTGCTATGCCCTCGGGTTGAACGTGGCCCTCGATCAGTGGGCGTGTGCGGTCATAATCGGCCACGGCAAGATTCAGCGACAGCAAATCCCTGCCGCATTTCCCTTCGGTGCCTGTCGGTTGCAACAGATCTTCGCGCGCGTTCATGTGTTCTTTCTCCTTTCGAAATTGCCCTGTTCATTCCTGCTTGAGATTGATGCCTTTGAGTCGGGCATTGTAACTTTCCCTGTCGAGTCTCAGCTGTTGGGCAAATGCCGAGGGCATGAGATTGACGAGATCAAGCCCCACCGCATTGATATATTTGTCCTGGAACGCCGGATTGGAGATGATTGCGCTGGTATCCGTAGCGATTTTTTCCACCGTTGCAGCGGGCGTCTTTGCCGGCGCGAGCCAGCCAAACCATCCTCCGGAGGTAAATCCCTTGTATCCCGCGTCAGCGAAAGTGGGTATGTCGGGCAGAGAACTGGACCGCGCTGAGCCGCCGTAGGCCAGCGCGCGCAGTCTGCCTTGGCGGATAAAGGGCAATGCGGGCGTTACCCCGGTGATAGTAAATTCAATTTGACGGCTAAGCACTGCCTGAATGGTTTCCGGGCCGCCCTTGTAGGGTATGTGCGTGACTTTGATTCCCGCGAGGTTACTGAATGCCTCTGTGTCGACATGTGGAAGGCTGCCGACGCCAAAGCTTCCATAATTGAGTGCCCCCGGTTTCGCTTTGGCTGCGGCAATCAAATCCTGCAGGGTTCTGAATGGAGACTGAGGAGCCGTCACCAGGAGCATTCCTGCCTCGACGAGTGCAATTACAGGAACGAAGTCCTTTACTGGATCAAAGGGAACACTTCTGTTGGGAATGAGGTCATTGCTCAATTGAATGACCGTAGCCATGAGCAGCGTATGACCATCTGGCGCGGATTTGGCAACGTAGTTGCCGGCGACAATCGCGTTTCCACCGACGCGATTCTCGACAATAACGGGTTGCCCCCATTTTTTCGACAACTCCTGGACGATGGCGCGAGCCAGCGTATCCTGCAATCCGCCAGGTGGAGACGGAATCACAATGGATACCGTTTTGGACGGAAAACCTTGGGCATGAGCAGCAACCGTAGTCAAACTTATAGCTGCCACGATCACGCTTTGAAGCAAAACAGATGGAATGCGTTTCAGGGGCTGCATGTTGTCTCCAAATTGGTAACGACGGTCAGGGAACCCCGTCGAATGTCCTTGTCGTTGCGGTTCAAAGCTTGCGACTAATCGATTTTCACGCCCACCTCGCGCACAATCTGCGAATAGCGTTTTACTTCCAGATTGAGGTAGCCCGCCAGTTCAGCGGGCGTTCCGCCATGCGGCTCGAACCCTTGCGCAGCAAGACTCTTCCTCATCTCTTCGGTTCCGAGGAAGCGATTGAGGTGGGCGTTAATACTTGCGACAATGTCCCGAGGCACGTTGGCCGGGCCAAGGATTGCGAATATGCTGGGCACCACGAAATCGGGCACACCGGATTCCGCCATGGTTGGAACGCCAGGGACCAGATTGGAGCGCTTTTCGGAAGTCACTGCTAAAGCGCGCAATTTCCCCGCCTTGACCTGTGGCATCGCGCTGACGTCGGCGGCCTGGAAGTCCACCTGTCCCGCCAGCAAGGCAACCATGGCGGGCGCGGTTCCTTTGAAAGGCACATGGAGAAATTTGGTTCCGGTCGCGCGCGCTAGCATTTCGCTCATCAGGTGCGGGGTTGCGCCGTTACCCGAGGACGAGTAGCTCAAGGCTTCGGGCTTGACGCGCGCCAGTGCTATCAATTCCTTCATGGAAGTTGCCTTGACACCAGGATGCACCACGAATATGAAAGGCGACATCGAAACAGTTGCTATTGGGGTGAAACTCTTTATCGGGTCATAACTGAGGTTTGAGTAAAGGGCGCTGGAAACGGCGTGTACGCCAACTCCATTGATGTAAAGGGTGTAGCCGTCTGGCGCCGACGCTGCGACAAATGCAGCGGCAATGGTGCTTCCTGCCCCCGACCTGTTTTCGATGATGACTGGCTGCTTCCATTCGGTTGCAAGTGGAGCGCTTACGATGCGTGCGATCGCATCGGCGGCGCCGCCTGGCGGAAAAGGGATGATCAGTTTCACCGGTTTGCTTGGAAACCCCTGTGACCAGGCGGTGGACGCAGCGGCTAATGCCGCGATCGCCACCAGCATGCGGGGCAGGAAAATGCTGTTTCTTAAGCGTAAGTAGTTCATGTTTTGCCTCGTTGGTAGGTTCATACCGTGCTTATCCGGTTGTCACACCCACCTACTACCGGTAGTGGGTCAGGAAATCGACGGAATCGCGGTAACGTGAGCGGTGCGATCCTCGCCAAGCATTGCGCCACAATGATGGCCGGTCGTCGCGGGTTGGGTTTGATCTGATTCTTTGGCATCCCATATTTAGTAGGTGGGTGTGCTAACCGGATAAGCAAGGTTCATACAGGTATAGCGATGTCCGCTTTGGGATGTTCGCGCAGGTATTCCTTGGATATCTTCCGGCCGGTTTCGAGCAGGAGTTTCGTGTCCTCCTCCTGCGAACCGAGTGACGGGATGCGAACGATGGTGTCGTTGGAGTAGGTCAGTACGATCTTGCCTTCCTCGCGATGGAGAGTTTCCGGGTCTTCGCCCCGTTGCACCGCCTGTATCCCTTTTTTCACGATCCGCCTGAGCATCGAGACGCCGCGATCGGTTGTTCCAAAGTGTTCCATGGCGTGAACAGCGATTGGTCGCTGGCTCGTTTGTGCGTCATAGTCGCCAGGAACACGCTGGCGCTCCTCGTAAGGACGGTCACCGGTCTGGCCGAATCCGAATCCCCGCGTTTCGATTGATTCCTGCTGGGCATTGCGTTGGACGCCTTCCAATCCCCTCTTGGGCATGTGGCGCATACCAATACTCAGGGTATGCGTATCATCAACGGGGACGGACCAGTTCGTGAGCAGCGGCCTCTGGAATCGCTTCTCTTTTTTTGCATCCTCCCAAGTCGGCGGGAACTGATGAATGTTGGGCGGAATAAAGTCATTGACATGGACCCATACGTTATCGCCTACGCGGCGCGTATGTATCCCAATCATGCCTATTGGAGTTTCCATGAAATCCAGGGCGCCTACATCAGCGTAAGCGTCGGTGAATTGGGCACCATTGACTATGGTGTGCAGAAATGCGGTATGCACCGGATCCATGCTGTTTTCCTTAATCTGCAGCCAGTTGCAGGGCATGATGTGCATGCCACCCGGGGTCAGCTCGAATTCCGGGTCGACGTAGGTGTCCAGAATCAGGAAGGGAGGTTTCTTGTCGGGTGGCCCCATGTACACAAAAACAACCCCTGCGTAGACATGGGTCGGATAGGCGCCTTGAAACAGCCGCTTTTTGATGCCACTGTTGGCGGGCTCGCCAGGCGTGCTGAGGATGGTGCCGTCGACGTCATAATGCCACCCGTGATAGCAGCAGATGATTCCTCTTTCCGCGATTCGTCCAAATTCCAGAGACGAACCGCGGTGACAGCAATGCAGCTGTAGCACGCCGACGCGCTTGCTTGCATCCTGGAAGAGCACCAGATCTTCGCCGAGAATCCTGATGCGATGTGGGAGGTCTCCCAATTTTGCGGTGAAGCCTATCGGCTGCCAGAAGCGCCGCATGTATTCGCCGCAAGGGGTACCGGGCCCAACATGCGTGAGTTCAGTGTCTTCCTGGGGCACGACGCGGCTCCGATATGCGCCGAAAGGCGCATTTACGTGGTCTATTTGTTCAGCCATGATGATTCCTTTTTGACATTACCTGCATACTGCGGGCGGTGATTCAGCCCATATCCCCGTGGAATTCGACATAGGGCACCTGAAGCGCGTATGCGGTGACGATATCCTCGCGACTCAACGTCTTGCCATCCACCTTGATTTTCATTCCGCCTTTATTGGATGAAATGCTGGAAGAAAATCCGCCTACTACCACGCCGTCCTTATAAATAGGCACACCTCCCGGTCCGGGAAATAACGGGTGCGGGAAAACCTGCTGAAAGCCAGCGAATCGGACGGGGTGCGCCTCCATGCGGTCGGTAAATGCCTTTGTGTCTTGGCCAAATATTGCAGAAATGTAAGATTTCGCACGCGCGATATCGACAGCGGCTGAGGGGGCACCATCCATACGGGAGATGGAAATGACGTTGCCACCCGCGTCGGTGATGACATAGGCCGAAATCCAGTTGACCTCCTTCGATTTCTCTACCGCCCGTTCTATGATCTTGTGGGCGTCCTGCAACGTCAATTTCTCGCTCATCGCACTTTCCTTATGGGATCACCGAATAACGACTCATGCTTGCCAGTTGCGGCAACTAACTCGTGGCGCGTGCTCAGACGCCCACGGCGTGGCGTGCGAGTTCCTCATCCTGTTGCGCGCTGGCGCCGCTTACTCCAATAGCCCCCTTGAGTTCTTCATTGTTGAATATGGGCACGCCGCCGGCAACGGGTAAAAGCTTGAATTGAACAGTGTCGGCGATCGATTTGAGAATCAGTGGTTCCAGTTTCGCGACTTCCGCGGTGGCGCGCCTGAAATTCAGTGCGGTGACGGCCTTGGCAGCCGCAATGTCAGGCGACATCAGTGAAGCGCCGTCCATGCGATCAAGTTGAACGATTTGTCCATATTCATCGAGAATCGCAACTGAAACCTTGATGCCCATGGATTTCGCTTTTTCCAGGCAGCGGTTCGCATAGCCTATTGCCTCGGCAAGCAACATTGTCATTGGTTTTACCTTTGGAGGTTCCTAACGTTTTTAATATCGTGAAAAATCAATTCACAATGGTAATGAATTTATCAGCAGCAATCTCAATTAGCAATAGATCACGAAAGAATCATGAGGAGAGATGATTGCACAAGGCCGGTTTTTCACAATGTCGCAAGTAAATGCGTTAATTGAGAGATTTTTTGCGTCTTTGCTGGCATCATTGAGCGCATAGCTATTCGATAGATGTTGAGCAACAATCGAATCGCGGCGAATCGACAAATGTTTTTTTGCCTTCATGGTTGTCGCGTCGCGATGCGAAGTCGTAGCAGTTGACTGTGCAAAGAGTCCTTTAGGAGATTTGCGTGTGAAAACATTGTCGAGAATTATCTGCGCGTGCGGCGTAGTTGGAATAATGATTGCGCCTTCATTTTCGGTCGCGCAGTCGTGGCCAGGTAAGCCGGTTCGCCTGATCGTGCCGGTTCCGCCCGGCGGCGCCAACGACCTTGTTGCGCGCCTGGTTGCCGCAAAGCTGGCTGAAGCTTTCGGACAGCCGGTCGTTGTCGAAAATCAGGGAGGAGCCGGCACCATCATTGGTACCGCGGCGGTTGCCAGAAGCGCGCCCGACGGGCATACCCTTTTGCTGACAAGCACCAGCCACGTAACCACGTTCTTCTTGTCAAAGAGTCTGCCATACGACCCGATCAAGGATTTCACCCCCATAACCGCAGTGGCCGAAATCATCGGCTGCATAGTGGTCAATTCCTCGGCGCCATTCATTAATGTCAAGGAAATGGTTGACTTCTCGATTCGTAATCCCGGCAAGGTGGCGTTCGGCTCCCCTGGAATCGGAACGACGTTTCATCTCA
>JBCKLP010000025.1:0-21169 GCA_038903735.1 Burkholderiales bacterium
ACTGACATTGTTAAATTCGACCATGCCCAGTCTCCCTGATCTCTGCTTGCTTGCCCCGGTGTGGGTGTCTGATGGTCGTACTGCCAGCTGATTATCCATGCCTTGTAGACAAGATCCGGATATCCAGGTTTTCCCAGGCTGCCGTTATAGCGGCCCAGAGCCCTGGTCATGTTTCCATTTTCGATATCCAGATAATGCTTGAGAATTACGCAGCCAAATCGAAGATTGATACGCAGATTAAACAGATTGTCACCTCGCCGGCCGATTACACCGACCCAGAACGGCATTACCTGCATATATCCTCGCGCACCTGCGCTGGATACCGCATATTTCCGAAAATTGCTTTCTACCTGTATGACCGCAAGCACAAGCTGGGGATCAAGACCAGCGCGGGTGGCTTCGTAATAAACAGAGCGCAAGAAATCAAGCCGTTCGCGAAAATCCGGAACGCGTTTGTCCAGTCTTTTTGACATTTCTGTGAGCCAGGTGACGGCAACCAGCGGGTCGGCAAATCCGTGTTTAGGGGCAGGTTTATCGGCAATTGACGCAGCGAGGCCGGAACGTACGCTTGCCGCCATGGGTTCGTAGAGTTGTGCGCCTGCATTTGCCTTGCCCTGCAGGGCAATCAAGGCGGCGTAAGCCAATATATTGAGAATGTATCTCAGCACAGTTCTTTCTGCAGTTCCTGGAAAATATTTCCAACTGGAATTGCTCGTGTGGCGCGGTCCTTCCTCGTTTGAAACTCGACCTTATCATCTTTCAAACCCCGCTCGCCAATCGTAACCCTGTAAGGAATACCAAGCAATTCCATGTCAGCAAACATGACGCCAGGTCGCTCATCTCGATCATCGAGAAGGACATCAATTCCGGCCAGTTTCATTTGTTTATACAGTGCGTCCGTGGTTTCTTTGACCAATGCACTCTTATGATAGGCGACAGGCACAATTGCAACTGCAAATGGTGCGATGGCCAGAGGGAAAATAATCCCGCAGTCGTCATGTCCCTGCTCGATTGCCGCGCCAACTATGCGCGTTACTCCAATGCCATAGCAGCCCATCTCGTAGTACTGAGGCTTTCCCGCTTCGTCAAGAAATGTGGCCTTCATTAGCTGCGAGTACTTTGTGCGTAGCTGAAAAATGTGTCCCACCTCGATGCCCCGCGCAATCTCAAGCGTTCCTTTTTTATCTGCGCAGGTGTCCCCTGTAATAACATTGCGAAAATCCGCAATTCGATCGCCCGGGATGGCGGGAAGCTCTGCTGAATCCCAGTTCATACCCGCTAGATGAAATCCTTCTTTATTTGCTCCGCAAACAAAATTGCGCATTTGTGCTGCAGTGCGATCCGCAAAGAATGGAATTGTCGCGGATTGGGATGGCCCTATATATCCGGGCCGGCATTCCAGGTAATTCTCGATTTCCTCGCTTCGCGCCAATCGGAATTGCCCTAATATTTTTCTGGTCTTGATTTCGTTCAAAACATGGTCTCCCCGCAACAGCAGCAATGCAAATTGCTCTGGGATATCGGGATTGCCGGTTTCGCGGATGACTGCAATCGTCTTGACTATACTAATGACAGGAATGTTCAGGTAATTCGCCACTTCCTCGCAACTGGTTTTGCCAGGGGTCGCGATCAGGCGCGGTAATTCGGTGGCGGTGTCGGTCGGCGGAGGGGGCGTAATTGCTTCGGCCAATTCCACGTTAGCCGCATAGTCTGAAGAAGGGCAGTAGGCAATTGCATCCTCTCCGGAATCCGCCAACACATGGAACTCGTGTGAACCGGTGCCGCCTATTGATCCTGTATCTGCTGCGACAACCCGAAATCGCAGACCAATTCTCGTAAATATGCGTGAATAGGTATCGTGTATCGACTGATACTCTCTTTGCAAATCCTCATAGGATTCATGAAATGAATAGCCGTCTTTCATATGGAATTCGCGGCCGCGCATGACGCCAAATCGAGGGCGAATCTCATCCCTGAATTTCGTCTGAATCTGATAAAAATGCACCGGTAATTGCCGGTAGCTGCGAATCTCTCTTCGAACAATATCGGTTATCACTTCCTCATGTGTTGGACCTACGCAAAACGCGCGATCGTGCCGGTCTTTCAGGCGCAAAAGCTCCGGACCATACTGCGCCCAGCGATTGGATTCCTGCCAAAGTTCCGCGGGCTGCACTAACGGCATTAATAACTCAATCGCACCCGATCGATTCATTTCATCGCGAATTATGTGCTCGACCTTTCTGAGGACGCGCAGGCCCATCGGCATCCAGGTGTAGATTCCAGCGGCCAGTTTTTTGATAAGTCCCGCGCGCAGCATCAGCCGGTGGCTGGTGAGTTCCGCGTCGGCCGGGGCTTCTTTCAGTGTGTTAAGGAAAAATGAACTGACTCGCATGGAATGCAATCAAAAAATTGACGGTCGCGGTAGGGACAGGGGTTACCCCCTGCCCCCCGCACAGATCCCTGCGGGCGGAATTACCGCACAAGGCTCCTGCCTTGGGTAAGTAACGCAAAATCGCTGCTCCGGGTATAGATGAGTCTTTTCCCGTCTTGCGACTTCCCGCACGCCTTCGAGTCCCTTCGACGCAAGTTTCCGGCCCTGTGTCCGGCTTGTGGGGGTCTCTCCAGCGTTCCCCTTGGCTACGCCCCTTCCCTCCACCGCCTCCGCAAGTTGCCCTTTGCTCGGCGGCTTCTTCGATACTATGGGCGTATCCGACTTCTCAGCGGCGTTGATGGCAGGATTGCGGTTATTCACCTTCCCTGCCCCGCCCGCTCGTATAGCTCCGGGCACCGCCAAGACCTCCCAGCTTTCGCGCAGATCGCTTCCCGACATGCGCAGGGTCTCCGCCCGCGCGGGATAAAAACATGACTTGCGCTTAACACCATGCTCCATATTGCCTTCCGAGAAAGCTAACACCGTCGGCATCCCAATTTATTGATTTCGCGGCTCAATGGCTGGCCTGCCGGTTTCCCCTGCCAACGCTTCGCCACACACCTCGCGATGTGTAACGCATGACTCGGGGCCAGAGTGATTCGCCACTTCTTCTCCGTATCGAACTTGCATTAACTACGATCTGCCGGCTTGCGCTGGCGCACTAACTATTCAGGTCAGTATTGCGGTTGTATACAGAATGGTAAAGGCTGATAGGGCAAGTTTCAGCGTTAGTAGAACACTTTTTTGACGTCGATGTGACAAAGTTTCAGCGTTAGTTGAACACTCATGATTTGCCTTGGAATGGTTTTTGGGGACGAGAGTATGCAAGCTCACGCAGCAGCGGCGGTTGGCACGCGGGGTCACGCCGGCGCAGTGCGTAAAAACGGATGCGTTGATGGGTGAAGTCAACCTCACAGCGAACGAGCCGATGAGGCCAATGTTGATCGACATGGAAGGTTCTGCCGAGCAGATGAACGCTGCCGTTGTCATCGCCGCGGCGCACGAAGATCATGGTTCCCTTGAGTGGGGCGCCGAGGTTGAACTTGAAGCCGTTGGGGAATCTGCGCCGCTTGGGGGCGGTTTCTCGCCAGGTCGCATTCCGGTCTTGGCGCAATAGGCCGCGATGTAACGGGCGGAAACGGCCACCAAGGCCGCAACATCGGGGCAGCTGTGGCGCTGCCAGACTTTGCTTTGCCACAGGGCGTTGAAGCCTTCGACGGCATTCTGGAAGCCCGGCTCTCGCGGTGGGGCGAACACCGGGACGGCTCCCAATGCCAGACACAGCCTGCTGATACGCCCGACGCTGTCGGCGAACTGGTGGGCGCCCTGGAAGATCGTGTCGTTGACAAACTGCGCGTAGGTGGGCAGCCCGTCGCGGCGCCAGCGCTCCACCAGGGCTTGCAGCGTGGCCCGCGCGCTGGGCCGCTGCATGGACCCCAAGCCTCAGCCAGTGTGCCGTGCATGCTGGTGCCGGTGAGCACATCGACAAGTGGCCCTCCAGCAATCTTCAGGTCCACAATGAAATCGAAGCTGTCGAGCTCGGCTTGTCCCGCGGCCAGATCGGGCAGATACCAGCCCTTGGGTGGTGCTGGCCGGCGTTGCCGATGCACGCCCTCAAGTACGCCGTAACGCGCGAAGCACCCGGTAGATTGTGATGCGCGACGGGAGCTGCTCCGTAGTACGGATCTGTTGCAGAGCCAAGCTGATGGCGTCGGGCCCGTACTCGCCCAAGACGCTTTTGTCCCGCAGCGCACGGCGCGTGCTCAAGATTCGCTGCTCCAGCCGCGCAGATGTGCGGTTAGAGGCTCGGCCGGGCTTACGGTTTGCGAACCCCACCCGATCAAGGCGTCTACCTCGATCGAGCGCAACCCAGTAGCTCACCGCACCGAGGCTTACCCCGAATTCCGTTGCTACCGAACGTAAGCTTTGCCCCCAGGGCACCGCCTGAACCCGTTGGCGGCGCCGAAGTTCGACCGAACGTTTTTAGCCATCGCTCTCACCTTTCAAAATCCGAGAACGCTACAGCAAGCGAGGCCGCGCTACGAAACACGGGGACTTATCCGGCGACCCGCAGCTCCGAGCGCGAGTTGGCGCGCGGGAGAAATTCCGGTCGCTGTGGTGATTGGACGGACGCTAGTCGCATCGCCATACATTTCCGGGTTGAAATGTGGAAGAATTAGCCTAATGGATTAATTCGCGAGGCGAGCATGCTGGACAAGGACGGCTATCGCCCTAATGTCGGGATTGTTCTCTGCAATCCACGGAACGAGGTATTTTGGGGCAAGAGAATCAAGGAGCATTCTTGGCAATTTCCGCAAGGCGGCATTAATCATGGCGAGACGCCTGTGCAAGCCATGTATCGGGAACTTCGTGAAGAGGTAGGGCTGCTGCCGGTTCATGTTCGGATCCTGGGGCGAACCCGGGAGTGGTTGCGTTATGATGTGCCGGCGCTATGGAACAGACGGGATTGCCGTGGAGCTTACCGTGGCCAGAAGCAAATTTGGTTTCTCCTCCGGCTGGTTGGGCGGGATACCGATGTCTGCCTGCGGGTCACTGAAAAACCTGAATTTGATGCCTGGCGCTGGAATGATTACTGGGTGCAGCTTGATTCTGTCATAGAATTTAAACGGGAGGTATATCAGCAGGCGCTCTCGGAACTCTCGCGATACCTGTTACGCGACCGGAACAGGGGGGGGGGCAAGCGCGAATCAGCGGGAATATGAGGTCTGATAACAATTGCTTATCCCAGATGGTGCTCATCCAGGAAGTTCAGACCGATGAGTATTGGCAGGATGTCACGGTACCCATGCTCGAAGCGTTGCGTCGCAGACTACGCGACCTGGTCAAACTAATCGACAAGCAGAAGCGCAGGCCCATCTACACGGACTTTGAAGATGAAATGGGTGAGGAGGCCGCAGTCAATTTGCCGGGTTTCGGCGAGGGTACGAATTTCGCGGAATTCCGCGCCAAGGCGCAGGTTTTCCTTCGGGCACATCAGGATCACGTCGCGATCCACAAGCTCCGCATGAACAAGGCGTTAACCAGCGCGGACCTCAAGGAACTGGAATGTATGCTGGCCGAGAGCGGGATAGCGGAGCTGAAAAAATAGAGCGCGCCAAAGCTGAATCCCGCGGGCTTGGGCTTTTTGTGCGTTCGCTGGTCGGCATGGATCGCGAAGCCGCCAAACTGGCGCTTGCGGGGTTTCTTGCCGGCAAGAACCTGAGCGCCAACCAGATTGAGTTCGTCAACCTGATCATCGATCACCTGACCGAGCATGGCGTGATGGACGCAGAACTGCTGTACGAGTCGCCCTCCACCGATCTCACGCCCAGAGGACCCGACGGGCTCTTCACCTCAGTCCAAGTGGACGAGCTGGTGTCCATAATCGAGCATGTCCGCCAAACTGCTATTGCTGCGTGATTGACAGAAAAACTCAGATCCCAGCCGGCCTCCGCAAAT
Source organism: Burkholderiales bacterium (assembly GCA_038903735.1). GTDB lineage: Bacteria > Pseudomonadota > Gammaproteobacteria > Burkholderiales > SG8-39 > 2-02-FULL-62-17. The sequence continues at coordinate 5,891 of JBCKLP010000025.1, forward strand.
ACCGCCCCCTTGCCGGCCCGACCGTTTTGCTCTGGTCATACACCAGCTCACCCCGCAGGAAGGTGCTTTTCACCCGCCCGCTCAGTTCGATGCCCTCAAACACCGTGTAGCCCTGCTTGGATTCGGATTCGGCGGCGCGCACGGTGAAGGTTTCCTGCGGGTCGAGGAGCACGAGGTCGGCATCCAGGCCAACGGCGATGTCGCCCTTCTGCGGCAGGCCGAAGCGCCGTGCCGGGTTCCACGACAGCAGCTCGGCCATGTGGTTGTAGGACATGCCGCGTTTGGACCCTTCGCTGACCACCGCCGACAGCAGGTACTCGGTGCCGCCGAAGCCCGACTTCGTCAGCCAGATGTTTTTCGGGTTGGCGAGCGACCATTTCTTTTCCGCCGAGCAGCAGGCGTGATCGCTGACGATCCAGTCGATATCGCGGTTGAGCACGCCCTCCCAGAGCGCCTCCACGTCCGGGCGCGGGCGGATCGGCGGATTGACCTTGGCCTGCACTCCACATTCGCAATCGATATCCAGCATCAGGTGGCCCACTGTCACCTCGCGGCGGAAACTGATGTGCGGAAACATGTCCTGCATCATCAGCGCCGCATCCAGCGCCTTCTTCGATGACAGGTGCAGGAGGTTGATGTTGAGGCAGTCGGTTTCATAGGCGAGGTAGGCGGCGATCCATATCGCCAGGCCCTCCGAATGCGGCGGGCGCGCGGCGCTGTAGGCAGCCAGGCCCGTAAGCTTGCCTTCGCGCTCGACGATCTTGGTATAGGCATTGAGGATGTCGGCGAACTCGCAATGCAGGCTGACGCTCACCGAGTCGGCGATCTCCGGTCGCTCGACCATGATCTTCCGTGCCGAACGCATGATGAATTCGAAATGCGCCACGTCGTAGCGGTCTTCAGGACCGATCATCAGGAACTCGTTCTGGTCGGAAGATTTTCCGTGCAGGCCGTAGCCGCCGTAGAACATGAATATCTTGAAGGAGGGAATGCCGAACTCGGTGACCGCCGCGTCCATCTCGTCGAGATGAGCAGATTCGATCGGTGCCATGTGAAAGCCGTAGTCCACCCAGAAATTACCCTGCGCCAGGCGCAGCACTTCGGGAATGAATGCACTCCAGGGACCGCCGCGATTCAGGTAGTACTGTCCGGTGCGCATGTAGTTGAGACTGGTGGTGACCCCGCCCATGGCCGCGGCCTTACTCTCGCTCACCGCGTCCTTGTCCAGGTCGTTGTAGATGCCCACATGCATGTGCGCATCGACGCAGCCCGGGAAACCGAGCAGGTTTTTGCCGTCGATGACCTTTTTCGCCTCCTCAGCGCGGATCTCCGGCGCCAGACGCACGAACTTGCCATCCTTGATGCCGATGTCCAGCAGGTCGACCGAGGTCTTGTTGGGCCGCACCACGCGGACGTTTTTGACGAGGAGATCGAGGGACGGATTCATGGATTGACCTTGCCTTTTTCACATAGCTTCATATTGAAAGAAATGCCATCGTCCCGGCGGACGCCGGGACCTGGTGATATCGCAGCTCGCGGGCAGATTCCGGCTTGCGCCGGAATGACGGAGCGGTGAAGCTCCGGCTTGCGCCGGAATGAAGGGGCGGTGAGACCCTGGCTTGCGCCGGGACGTTGCTGACCGGCCATGCGTTTGCATGCGTTTCAATCCAGAGCGCCCGAATCATAACGTTTGCCCAACGCCAGATACGCCTCGGTGCCCAGCACGCCGTTCAGTTCATCGAAATCAAACATGTGGTCGCGGAATGCGTTGGTGGAGCCGGTTTCTCTGAGGCTGGCGAAATAGTCGGTAGCGGTGCGCGTCAGGGCGCGCACCAGACCCCCTGGGAAAATCACGATGCCGTAGCCCAGCGCTTCGAGTTCTGCCGCGCTCAGGAGGGGCGTTTTGCCGCCCTCCACCATATTAGCGAGCATGGGCGCCCGTCCGGCGATGCGCACGAGGCCCTGTTGCATCTGCTCCGCGCTGCGCAGCGCTTCGACGAAGAGGATGTCGGCGCCGGCTTTCAAATAACACTCGGCACGCGCCATCGCCGCCTCGAAGCCTTCCACCGCCACCGCATCGGTGCGCGCGATGATGAGTGTCTCGCTGCTGGTGCGCGCATCCAGCGCCGCTTTGATCTTGCCGGCCATCTCATCAGCGGAAACCAGCGTCTTGCCGTCGAGGTGGCCGCAGCGCTTAGGCAGGGTCTGGTCTTCGAGCTGGATGGCCGAGGCGCCGGCGCGCTCGAAGAGCTTCACCGTGCGCATGACGTTCAACGCGTTGCCGAACCCGGTATCGGCATCGACGATGAGCGGCAGGCTGACACGCTCACGGATGGCGCCCAGGGTGTCGGCGACCTCGGTCATGGTCACCAGGCCGATATCCGGCCCGCCATGGCGGGTGTAGGCAATGCTGGCGCCGGAAAGGTAAAGCGCTTCGAACCCGGCACGCTCGGCGAGCAGCGCAGAAAGCGCATCGAATATTCCCGGCGCGAGCACGATACCGGGTTTGCCAAGGCGTGCGCGCAGCCTCACGCCGTGTGTCCCTGCATGCAGGCGCGCAGCGTCATGCCGTTTGTCCCCGAATGAGGGCGTGCTGCGTCACGCCGTCTGTCCCAAAATGAGTGTTTGCTGCGTCACGCCATTTGTCCACGAATGCGAGTTCGCTGTATCACGCCGTCAGTCTCCCAATGCGCGCCAGCCAACTCAAGGCTATCCCAGAATGGCGCAGGCGCACGAGTTCAGCCCGCGCTCCAGACCTGCTGCGCGACAAATTTCTTTTTCAGATGCGCCAGCAGGCCGCCATCACGCAGCATGGCCAGGAGGTGCAGCGGTACGGGTTCGCAGTCGAGGATCTCGCCGGTATTCACAATGCTCAGCTTGCCCGCCTGGGGATCGAGCGCAAGGATATCCTTGCTGCGAATGCGCGCGGTATGCGCGCAGACCAACACCGGCAGGCCCAGGTTGATGGCATTGCGGTAGAAAATGCCGCCGAAGGAATTGGCCAGCACTGCCGCCACGCCCAGGTGATGCAGAGCGGCCGGTGCCTGTTCGCGCGAGGAGCCGGCGCCGAAATTTCGGGTACCGATCACGAAGTCCCCGGGCGCCACCGTGCCGGCGAATTCGGGCAGCACGGATTCCAGGCAATGTTTCGCGATCTCGGCAATCTCGAGTTTCATATAGGCGCCGGGCGCCAGCGAATCGGTGGTGACGTTGTCGCCCAACACCCAGGTGCGCGGCTTGCCGGTCGGAGATGGTGTATTGGGCATGCTCAAACCTGCATTTCACGTGGATCACAAATCTTGCCCGCCACCGCAGAGGCGGCCACCGTATACGGCGAACCCAGGTAAACCTGTGAGGAATCCGCCCCCATGCGACCCTTGAAATTGCGCGCCGTGGAGGAAATCACCACCTCATTATCGGCAAAACGGTACTCGCCATAACCCGCGCAAACCCCGCAGGCATTGGGCAGCAGTTTGGCGCCTGCATCCACTAGAATACCGAGTGTGCCCTCGGCTTCGGCCTGCTTCTGATCCTTCAATGAAGCGGGTGCCACCATCAGGCGTACATGGCTGGCGGCGCGCCGGCCCTTCAATACTTTGGCGGCCATGCGCAGGTCGGCAAGTTTCGCACCGGTGCAGGCGCCGATATAGGCGATATCAACCTTCTGCCCGGCAAAATCGCCGACCGCCGCGCTGTTGGCGGGGCTGCCGGGGGCGGCCACCTGGGGTGCAAGCTCGCCGGCGTCGAAACGATGATGCGCTGCCAGCGTCGCATCGGCATCACCGTGCCAGGTGGCGGTGTCGATCTCTTCCACGCCCGCAGCCTTCAGGAATTCGCACGTGGTGTCATCCGGCGCGATCAGGCCCACCTGCCCGCCGATTTCCGCAGTCATGTTGGACAGGGTCATGCGCTCCTGCATGGAAAGCGCGGCAACCGCGCTACCGGTGTATTCCACCGCCTGGTAATCACCGCCATCCAGACCGAATTTATTGCACAGGAAGAGCATCGCGTCCTTGGCCGAGACCGTATCCGCAAAACGGCCGCTCCATTCGATCATGATGGTGTGCGGCACCTTGACCCAGATTTCCCCGGTCACCACCACGCCCAGCATTTCCGTGGAACCGATGCCCATCATGTAGGTGCCAAATGCGCCGCCGGTGCAGGAATGACTGTCACCGCCGACCACGAACATGCCCGGCCGCAGGTGTCCCTGCTCGGCCAGCACCACATGGCAGATGCCCATTCCATCGTGAAAACGCGCAATGCCCCTGGACTTGGCCCAGACACGGGTAATGCGGATGATCCGGCTGCTCTCCTCATCGTAGGCCGGCAGGTAGTGATCGGTGATGAGCACCACCTTGTCCGGGTCCCACACCTTGGCGCGCAGTTCTTCCATCATCGGCGCGATGCGCCGCGGACCACCGGAGTCGTGCATCATCGCAAGATCCACCTTGCAGGTGACGACCTCGCCAACGGCGACTTCGCTCTTCCCGCAGGCGCGGGCGATCAACTTCTGGGCAAGCGTCTGTGCCACCAAACTTCTACTCCTTGAAACAGCCCGATACTCAGAGGCTGTGAAAAAATAGGCCGAACCAAATCGCGACGAATTGCCGGGGTCGCTTAACTCTTGGGTGACCGAAAATAATCGAACCTGAGCCGTTCTGGAGGCTCGGGAAAGTGGGTAACTCGGTCGATTGCCCGGGAATCATCAGCTATCCGCAAATTTCTATTTTTTTCACAGACTCTCAGTCAACCTTGACATTCATGGACTTGATGATCGGTCCCCATAGTGCATTCTCGGCGTGGATATGCGCAAGGAATTCGGCGGCACCCGCGCCGCTGGGCTCCATGCCGATTTCCTCCAGGCGATTGCGCACCTCGGGATTGCGCAATACCGAAGTGGCATCCCGCTCCAGCCTTTGCAGAATGGGCGGCGGAGTTTTCGCCGGCGCGGAAATACCGAACCAGGGCGCACCAATCACACCCGGCACCTGCTCGGCAATGGTGGGCACATCGGGATAGGACTTGGAGCGCCGCGCCGAACCCACGGCGATCAGGCGCGACTTGCCGGCGCGGACATTGGGCGTGGCGTTCACCAGGCTCTCAAACATGGCATCCAGGCGCCCTGCGATCAAGTCGATGGACGCCGGTCCCGCACCCTTGTAGGGAACGTGAACCATGTCCAGGTTGGCGCGACGCTTGAGGAGTTCGCCCGACAGCCAGCCCGATGAGCCGATCCCCGCCGAGGCATAACTCATCTTGCCGGGATTGGCCTTGGCAGCCGCTAGAAATTCGGCCAGCGTCTTGTAAGGCGATGAAGCCGGCACCACGAAACCATTGGTGAAAGTGCCGATCAGCGCGACGTGCGCCAGGTCCGCGAGCGGGTCATAGGGCATCTTGGTGCGCATGAGGGGCCCCGGCGCAATCGCCGAGTTGGCGGTGACGGCGATGGTATAACCATCAGGCGCGGCCTTGGCCACGGTGTCCACGCCGATGGTGGATCCGGCGCCGGGACGATTCTCGATCACCAAGGGTCTGCCGAGCGCTTCACTCAATCTTTCCGAGAGCAGGCGGGCGATAACATCGGTCGAGCCGCCCGCGGCGAAGGGCACGACCATGCGGATCGGCTTGCTGGGGTATTCCGATTGCGCCAGCGCGGCGGAACAAGCCACCCAGGGCGCCGCGAGAATCAAGAGGCCGGTGTGCAGATGTTTTTGCATAAAAATTTTCCTGCCTGCATGAATACGTAAGCACATAGTTTAACATTCGAGCCTGTGCAGATTTTCAAACCTCGGGACTTTTGATTCAAATGGCAAACAACAAGGAAGTGCTGATAGCCGGCGCAGGCCCCGTGGGCCTTTCCGCGGCCATCGCGCTGGCAAGCACCGGCATTCGCGTACGTGTGTTCGAATTGGAAAAGGAACTGGTGGTCGATCCGCGTGCCACGACATTTCATCCGCCCACGCTGGACATGCTCGATCCCTACGGCGTCAGCGACATGCTGCTGAAGGAAGGCATCGTCTGCCCGCATTGGCAGATCCGCTGGCACCCCTCCGGCGAGCGCGCGGTGTTCGACGTCAGCGTGCTCGCGAACGACACGAAACATCCCTACCGGCTACAGTGCGATCAGACCCACCTCTCGCGCGCGCTGCTGGAAAAGCTCCTCCCCCTGCCCGAGGCAAGCATTGAATTCGGCGCCGGCGTCAAATCGGTGAGCCATGACGATGCAGGCGTGTCGCTCACCGTGGAGCGCAATGGCCGTGAGGAAACCTTCCAGGGTGCCTGGCTGATCGGCGCCGACGGCACGCACAGCGCGGTGCGCAAATCCCTCAATCTCGGTTTCGAGGGCAGCATTTATCCGGAGACCAACCTGATCGTCACCGTGCGCTTTCCCTTCGAGGACCATCTGGAGGGGCTCTCGGGCGTCAACTACTGCTGGCGCGACGGCGGCAACTTTTCGCTGCTGAAAGTGGCCGATACCTGGCGCGTGGCCATCTACCCGCTCGCCAACAAGACCATTGAGGAGCAACTCACGCCGGAAAGCATCGAAGCGGCGCTGCAGCACATCGTGCCCCAGCCCCACCCCTATGAAGTCATCGCGCAGCGCGCCTATCGCGCGCACCAGCGCATGGTGTCGCAATACCGCGTCGGCAGAATTTTCCTAGCCGGCGATGCCGCCCATCTCACCAGCCCCACCGGCGGCATGGGACTGAACGGCGGGGTGCATGACGCCTTCAACCTCGCCGAAAAGCTCACTGCCGTGATCCAGCGCGGCGAACCGGACTCACTGCTCGAGCGCTACGAACGCCAGCGCCGGCCGGTGATGGAAGAGGCCATCATTGCCCAGTCCGATGCCAACCGCAAACGCATGCGTGAGCTCGATCCCGCGAAGCGCCGCGAAATGCTGCAGGGCTTGCAGGACATCTGCGCCGACCCCGACAAGCTCTACCGGCACATGCTCAACACCTCGATGATCAGCGGATTGCGGCAGGCGGCGGCGGTCGCCTGATTTACCGTCTGCCTAACCGGGGACGTACCACGTTTTAAACCGTGGTACGTCCCCGGTTAGGTCGCCCGATTAGGTCATGATTGTTAAACTTTTAAAAGAAATTACCTATAGCTGGTATGGCTTTTCAGCATTTGTGGTTATTTGATTGGATAATTGTCAGCAGATGAACCACATTGACATCGCGGCTGACCTTCGCTCATGAATTTCCGGATTTGAAGATCCGCTGCGCGCCAAGAACCGCAGCCAGCACCGCAGCACCGGCAATGATGCCGGCCAGCACATCCAGCAGCGAAGCCACGATGGCTTCCATCACACCGCCCAGGCCGGAGAAATCGCCTGCCGCAGCCGCCCAATGGGCGATCTGCTCATGCAGCACGGGAACGCCATGCGTGAGTATGCCGCCGCCCACCATGAACATGGCCACGGTGCCCGCAACCGACAGGAACTTCATGAGCCATGGCGCGGCGAGAACTAGCAGTCCGCCTATGCGGCGTTGTAGCCGCGCGCCCGAACCCATGCCTGCCCGGCGGGTCAGATGCAGTCCGGCATCGTCCAGTTTGACAATGCCCGCCACCAGGCCATAGACACCGACCGTCATCAGCGCGGCGATGGCGAGCAACACCAGAATCTGCCTGCCAAAAGTGGCCTCAGCAACGGTGCCGAGCGCGATGACTATGACTTCCGCTGACAGGACGAAATCGGTGCGGATGGCACCCTTGATCTTGTCGTTCTCAATGGCCATGACATCGGCGGCAGGATCAGCGAGCGCGGCAGCCAAGGCCGTATGGCTGGCCTCGTCTTCGGCCGCGCTGTGCAGAAAACGATGCGCCAGCTTCTCGCAGCCTTCGTAACAAAGCCAGGCGCCACCCAGCATCAACAGGGGCGCGATTGCCCAAGTGACAAATGCGCTGATGGCCAGCGCCGCGGGCACCAGAATGGCCTTGTTGATGAGCGAACCTTTTGCCACCGCCCACACCACCGGCAGTTCCCGCTCTGCGCTGACGCCCGAAATCTGCTGTGCATTGAGCGCGAGGTCGTCCCCGAGCACCCCTGCGGTTTTCTTGGCCGCGACCTTGGCCGCGACCTTGCTCATCACCGCCACATCATCGAGGATGGTGGCGATATCGTCGATCAGGGCGAACAGGCTGGTGCCGGCCATGGTTGTGCTTTCTTCATTAGACGCCAGAACAGGCGTGCGTTTTGCTGCGAGGATACTGCGGAAAAGCCATGGTCGCGGACGGCGAACCGGGTCGCGACACGCGCAAATGCATCACTGCACGGCCAGCAATTCTAAATGTGAGCCGATCTGATTCAGTTTGAGAGTTGTGGCGAAGCAACGACGGTGGGTTAAGAGATTTGCTGCAGTCTGTGCCTGGCCTCAGGCACCAGCGGGTAGAGCAACACGCGCTTGGGGCAGGCGTTATGACGCTCGTGATAGCGATCCTGGCGTCCTCGCCCGGTGGTCTGGCCTACCTCAATCCAGTTGGCTGCCCGATAGCAGTGTCCGGTGAAGCGTGCGGCATCGACGAGCGTTTCGGCCAGATAGGGACGCATGCCGTAGGCGGCCTCCCAGTCGGTGCTCACGGTGCGCAGCGCCAGCGCGAGCACATGGCTGGCGATATTTTTGGCTGGCGATATTTTTGACCTGTACCTGGGGCAGGATCAAGAACCTGGAGTTGTTGATGATGCGTTGCAGGTTCTTGGCGCGGGTGGTGTCATTCCAGCCGATCCAGCCATCGCGGGCGCGCATGCGCCAGGCCGGCAAGGAGAACTGTAGGCAAGCAATACGGTCCCCCGGTGGGCGCTGCCTGGATCGGGTAGCGCAGATGCGCCCCAAAGTGTGACCGGTGACCCAGATAGTGATGGCGCTAGATCAGTTCGCGCCCCCCCCGTTGTTCGCTCGTTTGCACCCGCTGGAGCCAAACCGGTTGCAGCGCTTGCAGCGCGCCCGATACCGGGGCAATGACCGGGCTTCGCGCTCAAGCAAGCCCGCAATATTGATCTAAATCAACTCACCCCAGACCCCGAAGCGCAGTCTTAACCAATTCCTCTGAGGGTTAGTAGGATGATGTCAAGAACCCACATTCTGGGCCCACGACTGCTTCAACCACCAACTCAACCTTCAACTACGCGCGGGATATCCTCACTTTAGACGATTCATGTTTCAAAAACGCGATGACTTGCTCAAAGGTTAATGACTTCCCATTTCCCAACCTTACACTCCCAAAAGGATATCTGCGATGGATAGAAGAAAGTTTTTCCAGTTTTCAGGCGTGGCCGCTTTGGCAGGCGCCAGCGGCGCTGCCGGGATGTATTTCGGCGCACGCCGCTTCGGCGCAGCGACGCCAGTGAGCCCTTACCCGTTCGATCCGATCAGGGTAGAAAACTTCCAGCAAAAGCTGTTCATCCCCGGCGGCAGCGGGCCTTTTGGCGTGTTGGACGTAGGCGGGCCGCTTACGGCGGCCTCGCCAGCTTCTTCCTGGTGGAAGACGAAGATCAGCGCAGGCTGAACCAGTCGCTCAATTTGCGGCTCGGCGAAACCGATGTCCCGCTGGTCATTCAGGACAAACAGTTCGATGCGGCGGGAAAGATGCTGTACCGGCCGAACGCCCACGAATCGATGATGGGCTGGCTGGGCGACATCATTCTCGCCAACCTGACTCCCAACGCCTATCTGACCGTCACTCCGCGCGTTTACCGCTTCCGGCTGCTCAACGGCTCCAACGCGCGCATTTACCGGCTCGCCTTCGTCAAGGGACAGACGCTCTTGAATTTTGCAGTCATCGGCACCGACGGCGGCCTGCTCGACCGGCCCCAAACGGTCGCCGAGGCTTACCTATCGCCCGGCGAACGGCTCGACGTATTGTTTGATGCCGCACAGGCGCGGCCCGGGGAAGACATTTTTCTCAGAAGCCTGGCATTCGATCCGATGGAAAACGAAGGCGACCCCGGAATCATGTCGGGAATGATGGAGCGGATGATGGGCGGCATGGGCTCGTTGCGCCTGCCGCTGGGCGCGGAGTTCAACGTTCTGAAGCTCTCGGTAGCCGAAGGAGAACGCTTCGTCGCGGCGCCTCCCACGAAGCTTTCCGAAATTCGCCCGATTCGCACCGAGGGTGCCGCCGAGCGGAAGATTGAGTTGTCGATGGAGCGGATGCGCTTTCTGATCAATGGGCGGACCTTCCGCATGGAGGAAATCTCGTTCGAAGTAAAGCGCGGCGCCGTGGAAATATGGAGCATCAGCAACCCGGAGCGCGGCATGCCGCACCCCATGCACATGCACGGCTTCCCCATCCAGGTCGTGGAGCGGCAGAACAGTCCGCGCCAGGTATCGGCGGGTGCGCGGTTCGGCCGCGGCCGCACGGTGAGCGACCTGGGCTGGAAGGACACGGTACTGTTGTGGCCGGGCGAAACGGTGAAGCTCGCCGTCGATTTCTCTCACGACTTTCCCGGCGACCAGACCTATGTGTTCCACTGCCACAATCTCGAGCACGCGGAGGCCGGCATGATGATCAACTTCCGCGTCAAAGGGTGAAGGCCGATCGATTGGCAGACGCCGCGGAAGTGTCGGACCTCTTGGACGGGGCGTAGAAGTAACGCGGCATCGGGTGGAACATGTTCCCGCTCATCGGCGATGACCGGAATGAACTGCCCAACAAACCGGTGGTGCTGTAGCTCAACCGAAAGACCTTCTGCGAATCGATCATGAGCAAACGCAATCTCGGATCGCTACTGCTATCGGGCCTTTTGTGGACCAGCCTTGCGGCATTGGCGGAACCCGCAATCCGGATCGAGCGCAATCAGGATGCCATCCGAATAAACGCCAGCCTGCGCGTTGACGCTCACCATCACATCGCCTGGCAAGTATTGACCGATTACAATAATCTCGCGCGCTTTATCCCGGGCATGCTGAGCAGCCAGATCGTGAGCGAGCCCGGTGAGCCCCTGTTGCTGAAACAGACGGGACAATCCGGATTCCTGTTTTTCAGACTGCCGATCGAGGTGGTAGTGCGGATTGTCGAGACGCCGCTTGAGGCGATCCGCTTTGAGGCAGTCAGCGGCAGTTTTAAAAGCCAGAACGGCGAGTGGCGCATCGAGCGCCAGGAAGAGGCTACGCTTTTGATCTATCAGACCCACATCGTGCCGGGTTTCTGGGTGCCGCCGCTGATCGGTGCCGCAGTCATTGGCCAGGACGTCAAGAGCAAGCTGGTCGGCGTGGCGCAGGAAATCCAACGGCGGGCAGCTTCCGCAGCATCCGCAGACTCCAGGAAGGCGGCGCAGCGGTGATGTCGTTTTCAACAACGGGTATGAACTTTATGGCTAAAGGAGCACAACATGTATGGGTTTGATCATGGGATTTGGATGCTGGGTGGCTGGATCTTGATGCTGGTGCTATGGCTGCTGCCGTTCGCTCTTTTGTTTTTCGCTATCAAGATTTTCTTCGACAAATTCAAGGCGGCCGGGGGCCGAAGCGCGCTGGAAATACTGGAAGAGGCCTACGCCAGGGGGAAAATAAGCCGAGAAGAGTTTTTGCAAAAACGCGACGACTTGCAGAAAAAATAGGGGATGCGCTTTGAGTATCAGTCTGCCGTGTTATTCATCTTGAAAGGCGCAAGATTCCAAGTGCAGTGCCAAGTGCAGTGCCAGTCGACTGGGCCATCCAACTCGTGAAATACTCTCCCTGCACCCGTGCCCGGCACGCGGTGGGGCACGACATCGGTGTGAACTTGGCAGTTTTGGCCGGTGTCGTTCCGGTTTCTTTGACGGCGTATCTCTACCGCACTCGAACCCGCCTGTCATCCCCGTCCGCTTGCCTTGCGACTGGCTCCCGGTGCGCGACCGCGCCGCAGAGGGCGCCTCTCCACTCGCCCTACGAGCTCCTTCCGACGCACCCTCTGCGGCCGTTCAGCCCCGCACCCGAAAACCGAATTCGACAGCACCGAAAAATAACGACACAAGTTCCGCCAATTTCACGACATCGCCATATTTACGCGGATTTGGATCGCCATTCACAGAAGATATTGCGCACCACCGCGCCGTTCTTGGTCTCGGCCAAGCCATTGTCGTTGCTATGCCAAGGGTGGCTGCGGGTGAACTCCACGCGCAACTTCTCCAGCATTTTGGCCACCTTGCAGTTGACGTACTTGCTGCCGTTGTCGGCGTGAAAGCCCAGGATCTTGAACGGGAACTGTTCGAGCATCTGCGCGATCACCGGCTGCAGGTGCGCCTCGGAGATCGTCTGCACCGTGGCCACCACCTGCCACTGGGTCGCAATCCACGGCGTTGATGTGGTACAGGCCTTTGGTGCCCTCCAGATCGCCCTGGAGAACGCTGTCGATACGGATAAACCCCGGGCGTCCCTCCGGCGCCGGGGCCTTGCGTACGCCGATCGTGATGGCCTTGCTCGGGCGCGTCTTAGTCAACACTACCCGCCGGGCGCGGTAGGCGGCGCTATTGCGCAGGTTGTACAGATGCCCCACCGAGATCGACCCCAGACGCTCAAAGCGTGTGTCCCAAAATGTGGGCGACGGCGCGATCATGTATGGATTTAGCCGGTTTGAAAATGCTGATTTGGCTGCGCTATCGCCGCCCCTTTACAGGATCGTGTAAGGCAGTCGGGTCGGCCTCGCGCCCGCCCTCTGGTGCAGTCTGAAGAAAGCGGGGATAAAACCCAAAGAAGACGCGTCAGAGACGCTTATCGGAAGAAAACGGATGAGAAAGAAGATGCATGTTCATACCGGCTGAATTAACGCACGATCAGCCTGGCGGCCACAAGATGAATATACCTGAAGGTCTGCGGATACCCGTTCACCCGCCATAATTTGGCCACAATGTATCGGCGCTTTGCCCGATGGGCCTGTTTCAATGCATGCGTGGCGAAGTTAAAAGGGATCGAGATGAAAGCAGCGTTGCAGGAAAAACCTCAAGTCCGGCTGATGGCTGCCGATTTCCTTGCCTATACCCTTCGGGCATTCCTGATCGGCCTGGGCGTTGCCATCACGCTGAGCGGGGCGGTCATCCTGCTGGCGCAGTCAAGCGCGCCACATGAGGCGGCCCCGGGGAATAACGCCGTCACACTCAAGGACGCACCATGAAAACAGAATCCCCGGCTGCCTATGGCGAGGCACCCCTCGGCGTGGAATGCGCGCTGCCCGGGAAAGCCCCGCGTCTCGCGCACCCGGGGGCTACGCGCGCGGGATTCTGGCGGCGCATGATCTATCGCATCCGCTACGGCATCAAGCTGTCGGCCTCCGGCCAATTACGCAGGATCGGCTGAGCGCGCCAGGCAGGGGGCATCTTGCCCCCTGACGGCGGGTATCGAACCCGGTAATTTGCCAAAGATGCCCACCAGTCGGGCATCTTCAGGCAGTACCAGTACCAGTACCAGGTGTTATTCTGGCCGCTTCCGAGCACACCCGTTGCTGATACGCTCAAGCGCCTTTTATGAAATCCATGTCATCAGCACTGAGCGGCGCTGCCGGAGCGCTGGCTGCGGGCTCTGGAACCGCAGCCGGAAGCGCGGCGGCGGCGGCGGCGGCCACGGCAGCAATATTGTCGGGCAATGCAGGGGCGGGCTTAGCAACAGGCGCTGGTGTTGCCGCGGCTGCCGTTGGTCCTGCAACCTGCGCCCTGCCGGCTATCAGGCGCTCCAGGTCTGCGGCGATCGCTGCGATATCCACGGCCGGGCGGCCCTGGTAGCGCATCAGAATCCGCGAAGGCAGATCAATCAGGCGCGGCTCGGCACTGCGCATGTTCGCCGCCACATTGAGCATCGGACTCATATGAGTATTGCGCCAGCCACCATTGGCACGCTCGACCGCATCAATGATGGCGTTCTGCGACTTGGCGATCCCGGCGAGCAGTTCAGCCAGCTGTTCCGCGCTCAGATTCATTGTCCACTCCTGAATTGCATGGTGATGCGAAGCATACCGCCAAAGCGGGTGCGCCTGCGCTAATGAAAGGCGATCGAAAATCTGGAATGCATACGCGTGGCACAGACCGTAAGAGAGCCGCGCCAGCAGTGTCGGTTGCGGGCTCCGGTTTTATTCTCCAAGCCCCGTATGCCGGATCCGACCCGTCAATTCAGGTCGGTCAGCCCCTGCGCCACCGGCATCCAGGCATTACCGGTGGCCGCCGATTTCGTAATTGCTTCCAGAAAAGCCACATTGCGCAGCGCCTCAAGCGGTGTCACCGGATAGGGCGAGCGGCCTTCGGCGGCGTCGGCGAGGGCAGCCACTTCCTGCTGCAGGCTGTCGTCCTGCGAATAGCGGATGTGCTCGCGCGGCAGGTTCGGATCGGCCGGCTCGATCAGCAGTTCGGAAAATGCATTGCGCGATTCGATGTTTGCCTTGGTGCCATAGATTTTCAGCAGCGAACTCATGGACACGGCGAGGTGTGAGCCATACTGGCCGGTCACCCCGCTTTGCAACTCGAACAGCACTGCGCAGGTGTCATCCAGCGGGTAGGACAGCGCCTGATGTTTGGTAATCGCGGTCAGACGCGTCACCGGCCCGAGCAGCCAGCTCAGGGTATCCACCACATGCAGGCCCATCGGGGTGGTGGCGCCGGCGGGAAGTTCTGACTGCTGCACCCGCCAGTGGTCTTTGGGATAGCGACCTTCGATGTTGCCCGAGTAATGGGCATCGACGTGAATGATCTTCCCCAGTTCACCGCCATCGACCATGGCTTTCATCCGGCGCGGCCCCGGGAGAAAACGCCGGTTGTGGCCCACAGCCAGGGCCACGCCGGCTTTCTCGCAGGCGCGGATGGCTTTGGACGCGGTTTCCACGGAGAGGGTGAACGGTTTTTCGCAGAACACGTGCTTTCCCGCTTCGGCGGCCTGCACGACTTGCGTCCAGTGCAGCGAATGGGGCGTGGCCAGCATCACCGCACCGACGCTTTTGTCCGCAAGCACGTCTTCGTAGCTTGTCCAGCGCCTGCCGCCATAGGCAGCGACAAATTTTGCGCACTCGGCCTCCGAGAGCGAACAGCATCCGCCCAGCTCCACCTTGTCGGGACGTGCCTTGGCGGCCTTGCCCAGTTCCATGCCCCACCAGCCGGTGCCGATAATGACAACTTTCAGCAACTTCTTCTCCTTGATTTCGCCCAGACGATTACCATACTCCGCGTCAAACAGTCGCAGCCGTCGATTCGCACATCACTTCGACTGAGCACCTGCCGCGCGCATGATCTTTTGCAGCACATTCGCCTCGTCGCGGATGTAGGCATCGAACTGGTCCGGGCTCATGGGCATGGCTTCCGCACCCAGC
>JBCKLP010000026.1:0-20520 GCA_038903735.1 Burkholderiales bacterium
TCCGGTTACGGGGTGGACAACCTGGAGTTGTGCCGCCGCTTCTATCTGGAGTATCCGCAATTGCTGGCCGAGAGGATTTCCGACGCACCGCGTCGGAAATCCGGCCTGCTGGAAAATTCCGACGCAGCGCGTCGGAAATCGGGAGCGATGTCGGCCACGCTGGAAGTTCTCCACGCGGTGAATGAACAATCGACGATCGCGTCTTCATCATCTCCGCAGGCATGGCAACCAGGCGTATTGCACCCGAATCTTTCCTGGACCCATTACCGCACGTTGCTGCGAGTCAGCCGATCCGAGGCGCGAGCCTTTTACGAAATCGAGTCCATCCGCCACGCTTGGTCGGCACGGGAATTGGAACGGCAGATCAACAGCCTGCTGTTCGACCGGTTGGCGAAAAGCAGGGACAAGAAGGGTCTGATGCGGCTGGCAGTGCACGGCCAGGAGGTCGCGCAACCTATCGATATGCTCAAGGACCCCCTGATCCTTGAGTTTCTCGATTTACCTGAGTCGCCGCGGCTGGTGGAGTCGGAATTGGAACAGGCGCTGATCGGCAACCTGCAAACCTTTCTCCTGGAGCTGGGCAAGGGCTTCGCGTTCGTGTCGCGGCAGGAACGCATCACCCTGGACGGCGATCACTTCTACATCGATCTGGTTTTCTATCACACGGTGTTGAAATGCCATGTGCTTGTCGATCTGAAGGTTGGTAAGCTCACGCACGCCGACTTGGGACAGATTCAGTTTTACGTAAATTACTATGACCGTGAGCGCCGCACCGATGGCGACAACCCAACCCTGGGCCTGATTCTCTGCCCCGACAAAAACGACGCGGTGGTTAAGTACACGCTGGGTGAGCAGCAGGAGCGCAATATCTTCACCAGCCGCTACCAGCTTTACCTGCCGACAGTGGAAGAACTGGAACGGGAAATTCGGCGCGAACTGCGACAGTTGATGCCGGCGCAGGTAATACCGGCAGCGAGAAAGCGGGGACGCAAGCCATGAAACGCCACGCCAACCTGCCGCACAAGGCCCCGGAACCGGGGCAGCAGGATCTGGATCTATGAGCGCGCCAAAAATTCTGATCATTGCTGGACCGAACGGCGCGGGGAAGACCACGTTCGCTCGCGAGTTCCTGCCGAATGAGGCGGCGTGTCCGCGGTTCGTCAATGCCGATCTGATCGCGGCCGGTTTGTCGCCTTTCGAACCTTCATTGGCATCCATCAAGGCCGGGCGGTTGATGCTGCAAACGATCTTTTCGTTGGCGAAGAGCGGACAAAGCTTTGCCTTCGAGACGACCTTGTCCGGGCTGGCTTACGCGCGACACATTTCCCGTTGGCAGGCCGCTGGCTACCATGTGACGCTGTTCTATCTGTGGCTGCCCTCGCCTGATATCGCGATTGCCCGCGTGGCAGAGCGGGTGCGTCAGGGCGGCCACGATGTGCCGGAGACCGTGATTCGCAGGCGATTTGCAACGGGCTGGACAAATCTGGAACGCATTTATCGCGATGCGGTGAATGCATGGGCGATTTACGACAATTCCGGCGGGGAACCGCGCTTGATTAATTGGGGAGAAAGAGCATGAATGGCAAAGCGATCGAACAGGCCAGGAATCCGGATCTTCGGGGATCAATGGCCGCCATGCGACGTGCCGCAAAGCGCGCCCGTGAGCTTGCTGCCAGCACGCATACCGACCTGATTCTGGCGCGCGAAGGCCGCGTGCTAAAGGTAAAGCCGGAGGCGCGTGTCAGGAGCAAGGCTTGAGGTGAGCCGGAATTGTGTGGACGCCATCGCAGAGTGGCGCTCCACTTTCGCAGAAGCCGGGCTAAGGTTTTTTACGTGACGCCGGGGTTTGGGATCTGGAACGGCGGGCGATGGCACGCAATGCTTGTTTGAACGGTGCGTGGATACCTTCGATTGCACTGGATGAGGCGACAGATATCAATAATGACCGTTTGCGAACAGCAGGATCCCTCAGGTAGGGATTGGTATTGGCGAGGGTGTTGGAAGGCTTGGAACTCATGAGCGAACTATATCAGGCGTCAGAATTCGAATGACAAACCGATACGTCAATGCCATCGCCGGCCGTTTGAGCTTGCGCCCACCTCAGCGGCATTCGCTGGAAATTCTCGACCGGATTACCGAGATCGCGCCGCCTAAAAAGGGCGCGGATGTCGCCGCTGCCCTGGAGGCCATCCGCAGCGAATTTCCTTCGTTAGTCGACTTCGAGCGCGATTTTCCGTCTTTGTGTTTCGCGCTTGCCACGGGCGTGGGCAAGACGCGGCTGATGGGTGCCTTCATCAGTTACCTGCATCTGGCACACGGCATCAATAATTTTTTCGTGCTGGCGCCGAACCTCACCATCTACAACAAGCTGATCGCCGACTTCACGCCCAATACGCCCAAGTATGTGTTCAGGGGGATTGCCGAATTCGCGGTCAATGCGCCCATGGTGATTACCGGCGACACCTATGAGCGGCACAATGTCGCGGGCGGCACTTTCTTAAGCCAGGTGCGCATCAATATCTTCAATATTTCCAAGATCAATTCCGAGGTGCACGGCGGCAAGGCACCCCGTATCAAGCGCTTGTCCGAATATATTGGCGAAAGCTATTTCGACTACCTTGCCGCGCTGCCCGATCTGGTACTGTTGATGGACGAGTCGCACCGCTATCGTGCCAGTGCCGGGGTGAGGGCGATCAATGAGTTGAAGCCGATTCTCGGGCTGGAACTCACCGCGACACCCCAGGTGGAAACCCCCAGAGGGCCGGTGCGTTTCAACAACATCATCTTCAACTATCCGCTGGGCACGGCCATGGCCGATGGTTTCGTCAAGGAACCGGCCGTGGTGACACGGAAAAACTTCAATCCCGCCGGTATGTCAGCCGAACAGATCGAACTCCTGAAGCTGGAAGACGGTGTGCGCCTGCACGAAAGCGTCAAGGTTGATCTGGAAACCTACGCCAGGGAGACTGACAAGCCCATCGTCAAACCTTTCGTGCTGGTGATCGCCCGCGATACCACGCACGCCGCGGCGCTGGTGTCGTTGATCAAGTCGGATCGCTTTTTCGATGGACGCTACCAAGACAAAGTCATTCAGGTCGATTCCAGCAAAACCGGTGCTGAAGAAGAAGAAATGATTGCGCGGCTGCTCAAGGTGGAGCACACCGAAGAGCCGACCGAGATTGTCATCCACGTCAACATGCTCAAGGAAGGCTGGGACGTCACCAATCTCTACACCATCGTGCCGCTGCGCGCGGCCAATGCCAAAACGCTGATCGAGCAATCGATAGGCCGCGGCTTGCGTCTGCCTTACGGCAAGCGCACCGGCGTTAGCGCCGTGGACCGTCTGAACATCGTCGCCCACGACAAGTTCCAGGAGATCGTCGAGGAGGCCAACAAACCCGACTCTGCGATTCACCTGCAGGCGGTGGAAATGGATCTAGATGCACTGACGCAGAAGACGGCGACGGTAGTGTCACAGTCACAATTGGCGAACAAATTGGGTCTCAAGCCGGATCAGATGACGACCAGCACTACGATGGCCGGCGCGGATGAAAAGCCGGTCTTTACCAAGCCCGAGGAACAGAAGGTCGCGCAGATCACCTGGGACGTGATCCGCAGACTGGAGAGCCAGCCGCAGACGGTTCCAACGATCGAACATCTCAAGAAACCCGAGGTGCAGGCGGCGATCGTCAAGGCCGTTGAGGCGCAGTACCGGCCGGCACAGCTTGAATTGGAGGGTGTCGGCGAGAAGCCCGACATCGCGGCTGTCGTGGCAAAAACCACTGACGTCGTGGTCCTGGAGACCATCAATATTCCGCGTATTCAGGTCGTTCCCAGGGGTGAGGTGAAGTCGGGCTTCAAGCCGTTCACATTGGAGCTTGCCACCCTCAAGTATCCGGCGGTTTCAGATGAGTTGTGGGTACAGCACCTGCGCACCAAGCAGCTCGAAGTGATCGCTTTGGGGAAAGGTGGCCACGACGAGGCCAGGCTGGAAGACTACGTGGTCAGCGGTCTGGTGGATTTTGATGATGTGTCCTATGACCATCATTCGGACCTGCTCTATGACCTGGCAGCGCAGACGGTGACTCATTTCAAAAGCTACCTTGCGGAAGATGAGGCGCGCAAGGTGCTGCGTTGCTATCAAAAGGATATTGCGCGGTTCATTCACGCGCAGATGCAAAAGCACTATTGGGAGGATGTGGCGGGCTACGAGGTGAAGGTCAGCAAAGGCTTTACCGAACTGAAGTCCAGTGCCTACTCGCACGTCGCGGAACAGCCTGTCGCGAGCTACCTCGTTTCACCCGAGGACAAGAGCAACATGCCGAAGTACCTGTTTGGTGGCTTCAAGCACTGCCTCTATCCGGTACAGAAATTCGACTCGGATTCAGAACGAGTGCTCGCGGTGATCTGCGACCGGGACGCGCAGCGATGGTTCAGACCGGCCAAAGGGCAGTTCCAGATTTACTACCGGCAGGGTGCGGATCCTTCCGAATATCAGCCTGACTTCGTTGCCGAGAGTGGTGGCGTGATTT
Organism: Burkholderiales bacterium; assembly: GCA_038903735.1. GTDB lineage: Bacteria > Pseudomonadota > Gammaproteobacteria > Burkholderiales > SG8-39 > 2-02-FULL-62-17. The sequence continues at coordinate 4,533 of JBCKLP010000026.1, forward strand.
ACATGCTCGAACCGAAAATGAAAAAAGACATGGAAGATCCGGTGGTGTTGGCCAAGAAGGAGGCCGCGGTCAAGTGGTGCGCGCTCGCCTCAGACCACGCCAGGGCCCATGGCGCAAAGCCCTGGCAATATGCGCTGATTCCGCACGACGCCATCGCCGAGAACATGACAATCAGCGGGTTGGTGCAGAGATTTGGCGGCAGATAAGTCGCGGGCCATGCGCGGTATGGTCGAATGCATGCGGAAAGTTACAACAGCGGAAAGTTACAATATTTGACAACTCAATCGGCCGAAACAATAAGCCAGACATAGATAATTTTTAAGAAAAGTTAAACTTATCCACAATGGGAGGATAAGGAGCTTGCGCCATGAAGCTGGCCCTGCTGTTGAGTGCCTGTCTGTTCCTGCCTGTCTACTGGCTCGCGCCGGCGGTGGATGCAGCGTTGCAGACGCTGCTGCCCACCTCCGATTGAGTCCGCGCCGCGGAACCTTGATATTGCGGGTGAAATCAGGATTCCCGTACAGCCGGAAGGGTGGGCCACGCGGATATGCGTAGGCGTGAGATTTCGCCGTGAAAGGGCTTTCCAGCCCCGATAGCGCCTACAATTCGCCCTATGTTTACCGCAACACTCGCTACCCCCGCAAGCGCTGCACCCAAACCGCTCAATTCCTATCGCAAATACTGGGCCGAGCGCTTCGGCATCGCCCCGTTTCTGCCGACCTCGCGCGCCGAAATGGACACCCTTGGCTGGGATTCCTGCGATGTCATCGTGGTCACCGGCGATGCCTATATCGATCACCCGAGCTTCGGCATGGCACTGGTGGGGCGCCTGCTGGAAGCTCAAGGGTTTCGCGTCGGCATTCTCAGCCAGCCGGACTGGCATTCGGCGGCGGATTTCAGGCGGCTCGGCAAACCCAATCTCTTTTTCGGCGTCACCGCGGGCAACATGGATTCCATGGTCAACCGCTATACCGCGGACAAGCGCATCCGCTCCGACGACGCCTACACGCCCGATGCCCAGCCCAACCGCCGTCCCGACCGCGCGGTGATCGTCTATTCACAGCGCTGCCGCGAAGCCTTTCCCGACGCGGGACTGGTAATCGGCAGCATCGAAGCCAGCCTGCGGCGCATCGCGCATTACGATTACTGGTCGGACAAGGTACGCCGCTCCATCCTTCCGGATTCCAAGGCCGACATATTGTTGTTCGGCAATGCCGAGCGGGCGCTGGTGGAACTGGCGCATCGTGTGGCCAAGGGCGAGAAGCCCGGCGAAATCCGCGACCTGCGCGGCAGTGCCTTCATGGTGCCGCAGGGCTGGCGTCCCGAGGGCTGGAGCGAGGCCGACTCCACCACTGTGGACACGCCCGGCGCGCTGGTGGTGCATACCGACCCTTACGCCATGGAACCCTCGGCGCCACGCGCGCCGCAAGCCGCAGAGGCAAGCGCAGCACCGACAGTCTCGCCCATCCGTTTCATGAGCCGCGAGCAGCGCCTGGCCGCAAAGAAAGACGAGCGTGCGCGCACCGTGGTGCGGCTACCCTCCTACGAGGAAGTGAAAAGCAACCCGGTGCTGTATGCGCATGCCTCGCGCACCTTTCACCTGGAATCCAATCCCGGCAACGCGCGCGCGCTGGTGCAGGCGCACGGCACGGGTGAGTCGGCGCGCGACGTGTGGCTCAATCCCCCGCCGATCCCGCTCAGCACTGCGGAGATGGACCTGGTGTACGGCCTGCCCTATGCGCGCGCGCCGCACCCCTCCTACCAGGGCGCGAAGATTCCTGCCTGGGAAATGATCCGCTTTTCGGTGAACATCATGCGCGGCTGTTTCGGCGGCTGCACCTTCTGCTCCATCACCGAGCACGAAGGCCGCATCATCCAGAGCCGCTCGGAAGATTCCATCATCCGCGAGATCGAAGAAATACGCGACAAGACCCCGGGCTTCACCGGTGTCATCTCCGACATCGGCGGACCCACGGCCAATATGTACCGAATGGCCTGCAAGGACCCGAAGATCGAATCCTCCTGCCGGCGCCTGTCCTGCGTGTATCCGGGCATCTGCGAGAATCTGAACACCGATCACTCGCCGCTCATCAAGCTCTACAAAAAGGCACGCGAGCTGCCCGGCATCAAGAAAGTGCTGATCGGCTCGGGCCTGCGCTATGACCTGGCGGTGCGCTCACCCGAATATGTAAAGGAGCTGGTCACCCACCATGTCGGCGGCTATCTCAAGATCGCGCCCGAGCATCTGGAGGAAGGCCCGCTTTCCAAGATGATGAAGCCGGGCATCGGCAGCTACGACAAGTTCAAGGCGATGTTCGACCAGTATTCGAAAGAGGCCGGCAAGGAGCAGTACCTGATCCCCTACTTCATCGCCGCGCATCCGGGCACCACCGACCTCGACATGCTCAACCTTGCGTTGTGGCTGAAGAAAAACGGCTTTCGCCTCGATCAGGTGCAGACCTTTCTGCCCACGCCGCTGGCGCTCGCCACCGCCATGTATCACACCGAGAAGAATCCATTGCGCAAGGTGACCGAAACATCAGAGTCGGTGGGCATCGTCAAGGGCGGCCGGCAGCGCCGTCTGCACAAGGCCTTCCTCCGATATCACGATGCAGAGAACTGGCCCATCCTGCGCGAAGCGCTGCAGAACATGGGCCGTGCCGATCTCATCGGCAACGGCAAGCGCCACCTGGTGCCGAACTACCAGCCTGCGGGCACCGGCCTGCGCGGGCGGCGCGGGATCGACCGTCACATCGAGCCGCGCCACACGCTCAGCACGCCGGCGCTGCCGGGCCCAGCACGCGGCAAGCCGCTGCCCAAACGCGCGGGTGCTACCAATGCGCGAAGCGGAGCGGCAGGCAAACCCGGGGGCGAGCCCCGCGCGCGGCGCGGCCGCTAATCTGCGGCGATTCAAACGCCTGAGTATGGCCCGCAGGGATCGCTTGTTTCGCCGCTCCGCAATCCAAAGTTATTGAAATCGAAATTACGTGCGCTCTCGCCAGCCTGCCCTTCCCCGCAACCTCCCCTGCCCCTGCGGCAGCGATGCGCCCTACACCGCCTGCTGCCAGCCATGGCATAACGGTTTGAGCGAAGGCATTCATGCGCCCACGCCGGAGGCGCTGATGCGTTCCCGCTACAGCGCCTATGCCGTCGGCCTGATTGATTACCTGCTCGCCACCTGGCACCCGTCCACGGCACCGGGCGAGCTGGAACTTTTCCCGGTGAAATGGCTGGAGCTCGAGGTGCGTCACACCGAAGCCTCGGGTGATGCCGGCGTGGTGGAATTTGTCGCGCGCTGCCGCGTCAACGGCCGCTCCGAGCGCATGCATGAAACCAGCCGTTTCGTTCGCCAGGACGGGCGCTGGTATTACATTGACGGGCAGCTCATGAACCAGTAATGAAGCGACCCGGCCGGCGTAATATGCCTGCCGAAAAGTCGCCCGCATCCCACATACCAGCGGGCCGGGAAGAATCCGCGCACATGCAATTCCACCGCCTTTGTCTCGCGCTCCTGCTCCTGGCCTGCGGTTTGCACGCCGACCACGCCACGGCCCAGACCGACACCACTGGGGCCGGGCCGGCCGAGCCCATTGACGCAATAGTTGTCACCGGCCGGCGCGATCTTGACGATCGCTTCCGGTCCTCCGCCACACGCATCAATATCAACCGCCGCGACATCGAGGCGATGGGTGCCAATTCCATCGGCGACATCCTGCGGCAGACCCCGGGCCTGCAGGTGACGACAACGGCCAGTGGCGGCGTGGAGATCCGCATGCGCGGCATGGGTGCCGAGAACACGCGCATCCTGGTCGATGGCGTTGCCGTCAGCGCGACCAATCGCAACATGCAGTTGCCCCTGGACGAATTTCCCGCGGATCTCATTGAAAGGATAGAGGTCATTCGCGCGCCCACCGCCGAGTTCCAGGGGGCATCCGGCGGCACACTCAATATCGTGCTGCGTGGTGCGTCGCCCCGGAAAGAGACGATTCTGCGAATGTTCAATCAATACGCATGGGGCAAAGCCGCGCCGCTGCTGTTCGTTTCGCAGACCGGCCCCCTGGGCACGCCCGCGGCCAAGCCTTCTGCGTCGATAACCGCAGGGGGAAAGCCTGCTCTGGCTGCCCCCGATTCAAACTGGTCCTACTTCCTGTCGTTCAATGTGGGCGAACGCAACCTAGGCAGCGACACCCATCGCGATACCTCGACCAATGCCGCAGCCACCACCCGTTCGGCCATTGAAGACGAACAGCGCCTGCGCAATCAGTTCTGGACGCTCACGCCGCGCATCACCGGGCGTCTTGGAGCAAGCGATCGAGTCACCCTGCGCGGCATTTTCTCGGGCCTCGATCAGGATGGTCGTGTGCTCTCCAACACTACTGGCCTGTCCGGCGGCGCGCCGCTGGCGGGCAATTCACAGAATCCCTGGCGCTATGAACGCAGCTTCTACCAAGGCGCCGTGGACTGGAGCCACAGTTTTCGGCAGGGCAAGTGGGACAACACGCTGCAACTGGAACGATCTGACAGCGATTACCGCGCCGATCGCAGCGGTGTAAGCACGCTGGGCGGCGTCACTACCGCAACAGGTTCGGTCTACAACGAGAATCGCGCGGAACGCGGCCTGATCGGCAAGAGCAAACTCGATCTCTGGCTGGGCGAATCCGTGTTGTCATTCGGCGGCGATCTGGAACTGCGCAAGCTCGACACCGGTTCTGAATTGATTGGCGGCGGCGCGCCGTTAAGTCTGGAGTCCGCCACCCGCCGCAAGGCGCTGTGGACGCAATATGAAACCTCGGCCGAGGCCATCAAGACCTCCATGACCTTCGGCTTGCGCGCGCAGGAATTCGGTGCCGACACCGTCTCAGCCGCCACTACCAGCAAGTATCAAAATATTGGCTGGCAGCCTTCGGTCAATACGCGCACCGCGCTCAGCGAAAACCTGCAATACCGCTTCAATCTGGCGCGCATCAGCCGCAATCCGCGTGTGTGGGAACTCGCGCCGCTCTCGCAACCCAATCTGTCCACCAACAGCCCGAACGCACCCGACTACCTGGGCAATCCCGGTCTGCGGCCGGAATCGACCATCACCTTGGATACCGGTCTGGAAAAGCGGCTGACGGGCGGCAGGCAGACCGGCGTGAATCTTTTTGTCCGCCAGCAAAGCGATGTTATCCGCAGGCGCCTGTTTCTTTCCGGCACGCGCTGGGTCGAGCAGCCGGACAATATCGGCGATGCCAGGGTGTGGGGCATCGAAACCGACGTTCGCACCCATCTTGCCTGGGCAGGGCTTCCACGCGACTGGACGCTGAACGCCAATGCCAGTCTGCTCAATTCTCGCCTACAGGGAGGCACGGCAAGCGGGCAGCACATTCCGGGACAGGCGCGCTATCTTGCGAACCTCAACATCGCCAAACCGCTGCGCGCCTCGGGCGGTTGGTACGGTGGCGGAACCCTTGCCATGGTCGGCGCTTCCGATCTGAACACGCCGGGCGCCCCCGGCGTGGAGATATCGGGACGGCAGCGCACCCACGCGCAACTGGATTTGCACATCGGCAGCGTGATACCGAAACTTGGTTTCTGGCGCCTGAATGTCTACAACCTCACCGACTACCGGCAGGAGCGCGGCCGCGTGATCGCCAATAGCTTGAATGGCACCGTATTCACCGAACACTCGGAACGTACCCTGACCCCGCGCTGGTTCCTGACCCTGGGCACGCGCTTTTAATTGGGGGCAGTGTAAGATTAATTAAAGTTACACTGACCCCAATTATTCAGTTCTGCGACAAGGAGGATCCATCATGTCCCGTTGTATATTCTCGCATTCCCTATTGGCATTCGCGGTTCTGAGTTCTGCTGCCATCGCACAGCAACCCTACCCGGCCCGCGCGATCAGCGCCATCGTTCCCTACCCGCCGGGCGGGGTGATGGACACCGGCGCGCGCGCCATTGCCGCGGCGCTCAGCCCCTCGTGGGGACAATCCATCATTGTCGAGAATCGCGCCGGCGCCAATGGCAACATCGGCGTGGAGGCCTGCACCCGCGCCGAAGCCGACGGCTACACCGTGTGCTTTCCGGCCGGCGTCATCATCTCGCTCAATCCGCTGGCTTACTCCAAGCTGCCCTTCAATCCGCAAAAGGACCTGACCCCGGTGGTGCACGTGGGCAGTCTGGATACTGCCATCGTCGTGAACGCGGCAGTGCCGGCGAACTCGATACGCGAACTGCTGGACCTGGCACGCAGCAAACCCGGCAGCCTCAACTGGGGGTCACTCGGCAACGGCAGTTCCTCGCACCTGTACCTGGAATGGTTCCAGGCAAAAACCGGCTTGAAGTTCACCCATGTGCCCTACAAGGGTTCGCCGGAAATGATCCGCGCCATGCTCTCGGGCGAGGTGCAGATTCTCACCAACAGCCCCGGCGTGATGATGCCGCACGTCAAGGCCGGCAAGGCAAAGCTCTTGTCAGTCACCACCAACGGGGATCGCTACGCGCCGCTGCCGCAGGTACCCTCGCTCAAGGAGCAGGGCTATGACCTGGATTTCCGCAACTGGCTGGGCATCTTCCTGCCGCGCAACGCGCCGGATGCCATCGTGCGGCGTTGGAATACGGACGTGAACAAGCTCCTCAAGGACCCGGCATTCACCAACAAGTTTTTTGCGCCCATGGCGCTGGTGCCCACCGGCGGCAGCGTGGAGGAGTTTGTCGCCTTCATGAAGCGCGATTTCGCCACGGCCACGGAACTGGCGAAGATCGCCAACCTCAAGCTGGATTGAAAACCGGGGCTCGCGGCCCCGCTTCAACACTACTCGGGCTCGACCCCCGCAAGCTTCGCCATTTTCGCGTACTAACTGAACACGGCGGCAACGGCGTTGTCGAACCCGACTCTGGCAAAGAATACGACGCTCCTCGATTACATCAGGCGCTACGCACCTTCCGGCATCGAAGATGATTTCAGCATCGAGTTCATCGAGTACGACTGGACGATCAACGACCAGCGCCGCCATCGGGGCGAGCCGCTGGGCAGATAAGCGGGGCCACCGCCCCGATTTATCCAGCGATTACTTTGCCCCCAGTTCCTTCTGTATCGCTTCTTCCCAGGTGTCCGGGTTGAAGCCAAAGGGCCCGCGCTCGCCGGTATAGGCGATGCGGCCATCCGCACCGACCAGGAACAGGCGCATCGGCAGGGAGATGTAGCTTTCCTCCACCTGGTTGTCCATGGAATCGATGAGCATGGGCATTTTCAGGTCGAGTGCGAGCTGGCAGACCGATGCCACCTCGGTACGCTCCGCGTCCGTGGTCGGTTCCTTGTAGTGGATTTTTGATTTCAGGTTCTCCGGCACGCGCCAGCCATCGTCCGGATGGGCTTCGCGGATATAGACGACGAAAAAGCGAACCTGGTCCTGGTACTTCTCTTGGATTTGATTGAGGCGCACGGCCCAATTACGGAATGGCGGTCACGTGTACGACCCGAACACAAGGCCCACTGGCGTGCCACGCAACGCCGACAGGCGGACTTTCTCGCCTGTGCGCTTCTTGTCGCGCGACAACACATCGATTTCAAAATCCGGCGCCATGATGCCCGGCTGCGGCACGTCCTTCTGGCGCAGCCGGGTCTTCTCCTGCAGTGCGTCGAATTCCGCTTCGCTGATGTCGGAGATCGAAAGCCACAATTTCCTGCGTTCCTCGGGCGACATCTTCGCCCCCTGCATGGCGCGCTGGTCCAGCGATAACTGTCCGGATTCGCTCATTTGTGGGCGACGGCGCGATCATGTATGGATTTAGCCGGTTTGAAAATGCTGATTTGGCTGCACCATCACCGCTCCTTTACAGGATCGAGTAAGGCAGTCGGGTCGGCCGCGCGCGCGCACCTCAGGTGCAGTCTGAAGAAAGCGGGAATAAAACCAAAAGAAGACGCGTCAGAGACGCTTTTCGGAAGAAAACGGATGAGGAAGAAGATGCATGTTCATACCGGCTGAATTAACGCACGATCAGCCTGGCGGCCACACTCATTCGCATATCCTCCTTTTAATGTCGTGTGACCGATTAAATCAACGGTGGTGCAGTATGTCAAACCTGTCCGGTCGTGGCAGCGTCACCGCGCAGTGCGCGCGAGGCCAAGGTGTCATCGAGCGCGGAACCCGAAACGCCCCGCCGCCCCGCCACCCATTCCTTCTCGAATTCCGCGCAAGGCATGGGTTTGGCGATCAGGTAGCCTTGCACCTCATCGCATTTGCCGCGCCGCAGGAACTCCAGTTGGGCCGTGGTTTCCACGCCCTCGGCAACGACCCGGAATCCCAGGGCCTGCCCGATGCGGAGCATCGCACTGCACAAGGCCTTCGCATTGGCGTCGGTCTCGATGTCATCCACAAAGGATTTGTCGATCTTGATGGCATCGACCTGAAATAGGCGCAGGTAGTTGAGCGAGGAATATCCGGTCCCGAAATCATCGATTGAAACCTTTACCCCCAGGGCGCGCAGCGCCTGCAAAGTCGCCGCAGTTTTTTCAACATCATGCATCGCAGCGGTTTCGGTCACCTCGACTTCGAGCTGCGAAGGCGACACTTCGGTCTCCCGTAATACCTGTTCGATCCGCTCTTTCAGGCCCGGCGCCGAAAACTGTCTTGCCGAAAGATTGACTGCTAGACGCGGCGACCACCCGTACGTATTCAGCCAGGCACGGATCTGCCAGCATGCCGAATAGAGCACAAAATCGCCCAATTGCGTAATCAGGCCGGCAGATTCCGCGACGGGAATGAACTCGTCCGGACGCACCCAGCCCCGGACCGCATGACGCCAGCGCAGCAATACCTCTGCACCACTCAATTGACCGTCGCTGGCCGGATGGATGGATACCTTTGGCTGGCAGACGATGAAAAGGTCGCCGTTGCGCAACCCCGCCTGAAGGTCGTCGATGAGTTCCTGGCGTGCCTTGGCGGTTTCCTCCATCGAAGCGGCAAAAAACTGGTAATTGGCACCGCCGCTCGAACGCGCCCGCTCCAGTGCAAAATCCGCCTGGCTCAGCAAACGCTGCCCCGAGGGCAAGCTGGAATTGCTGTCGGCGATTCCTATGCGCGCTGCAACGGAGAGTTCCCTGCCGGCAATTTCCAATGGTTTGGCGCAATCCGCAAGCACCTGCTCGGCGAACTCGGCGGCATCCGCCACGCTAATCAGCCCGGACCGCGCCACTGCGAAACTGTCCGCGCCGACACGCGCCACGAACATCTCCGCGCCGAGCCGCGATTTCAAGCGCCGGCCAAAGGCTTTCAGGATGGCATCGGCGGCTTCGACGCCCACACTGGCATTGGTTTCGCGGAATCCGACGATATTCACCAGGAACAGCGTGACGGCATCGGCAGCGCCAGCCTCGGTGGCTGCCGTGCCGGTCGATGTGTTCGAGCAGCGCGGTACGATTGGGAAGCCCGGTCAGCGCATCGTGGTGTGAGGCGTACCATGCGCGCTCCTCGGCCAGTTCTCGATCCCGCCTGATGCTGCTGGCCACGTGCTGCAGCATGGAATTATGGGCATCTATCAGTTCACCCACTTCATCCCGCCGCCCGCTGGTAAACATGAACTCCTGGGCCCGATCCGGATGTGCAGCACCCCACATCATGCTATCCCGCAGGCGCAGTAGTGGCCGCAGCACGCCCAGATCCATCACCAGCATGGTTCCGATGGTCACAACCAGCACGATCAGAAGCACCAGCCCGGCAATGCGCAGCAGGTAGCGGTTGACCCGTTCCGCAACGTGCGAGGAGTCCATCCGGCCGATGATCGTCAAGGGTTGCGCGGCGCTCCCGGCCAGCCAGACAACCTCGTATCGCGAGCCGTCCTCGCTGCGCCACAAGGGGCGGGGCTGCCCCGTGAGATTCTCCGGGGCCGGCAGCGCCAGGGCTGCCACGGGCTCGCCGGTTGAAACCGATGGGCTCTCACCGGAATAGGCGGCAAGCCCGGTGAGGCGCATTTGACCAACGATCGACTTAAACCGGTCGCTCACCACGCTCATGTCCGGATCCATACCGACCTGCGGCAGAACCGCCGCCACGGCCGTGGCGGCGATTTCCGCCAGCCGGCCCAGTTCATTGTCCCGGTATTGCTGCGCCGAAGGCACGAGAATGACCATTTCGACTGCAAGTATCAGCAGGAATACCGCCGCTGTGATCCGCCAGCAAAGCCGGCAGCGAAATGTATCCAGAACGAATTTCCGGCAATCCCAAAGCACGCCGTGACAATGCCTGGAGACAGCCTGCATGATCAAGTTGGACGCCATATGGACTAGTTCGACCGAGCGCGCCGGATTGTTACCCGAGACCGGAAATATATTTCCCGTCGCCAGGCTCGGCAGGCGCGACGGCGTGAGTTAGGATGCGAGAGAGACCCGGAAACGGACAGATTGCACAGCTTCTATCATCCAATGGAGGAGACCACATGGAACACGGACAGTACAACTATAGCGAGTTCGGCGTGTCGCCGAGCGAATTCATGGATTTCGTCCAGCATGCGCCCAAGGCAACCATGCGCGCGCCCTCGTTTGCGCTGGAGGATCTTGAAACCGGCGAAAAGGTGGAAATGAAGGCGTTGTGGCAGACCGGCATCGCGGTCATCGAGTTCGGCTCCTTTACCTGACCCTTTTGCGCACTGGCGGCCGAGTCAATGGACTCGCTCGCTGACCAGTACGCAGACCGGGCCGTGCGCTCGGTATTCATCTACACGCGGGAAGCCCATCCGGGGGAGAACTACCGTCATCACCAGTCGATGGAGGACAAGCGCAGCAATGCGCGCGCTTTTCGCGAGCACTCGAAAGTCAAACGGCAGATCCTGCTCGATGATCTCGAAGGCACGGCACACCATGCCTATGGACTGCTGCCCAACATGACCTGGATCATGGGGCGCGGCGGACTGATCCACTACAAATCAGCGTGGACCAGCGCGGCCGATGCTGCCAATGCGCTGGATGGCGTGCTCGATTTTCAGGCCAATCGCGCCAAAAACCAGTGGGCGCTTTTCTACAGCGAGCGCAGCGCCTGGAGCACGCGCGACATGAAGCTCTTCAAGGCCGGACTGGAGCGCACCGGGCCGCAGGCAGTTGCCGATTTCGATCGCATGCTCAAGGCGAGCGGCGCATCGCGTGATGCGCCCTCGCCGGATGTCGGGCCACGGGTGCCGGGTAACTTCTTCAAGACCGAGGAGGAATCGGGAAAGATATAGCGGTATTGGTGGCCGGGCGGTACTGTCTGATGCTTGCCGCCCAGCCCCGCCTGGTGGCGCCAGCGCTGATTGCGCCGCGACGCCGGAGCCTTTCCGGCTTTCCTAACCAGTCGGATTTATTTCTGTATGAAATGAATTTATGTCATTTAATAATGCCAACAGTTCTCCTAAATATTCAATTGTTAAAGATTATTTTTAGGTCGAACGAGACAAATTAATAGCTGCACCGCCTGCGCCGGCACACCGGCGCGCCACCTGAGCGAGCCCCAGGGGACTGCAACAGCCGCCACCAGGAACGTACTCACCGCCGGGTAATTGATACCACCGCCCATTGCAGCCCCTTTTTTAACTACGGCGCCTGACGCGCATAGCTCTGCGTCAGCACGTCCCATTGATAGCCATCAGGCTCGTCTCAGAACACGATGCGCCCGCCGTGCTGCGTGTTGACCTGAAAATCGACGACACCGTGGACATTGCTGCGAAATGGAATCCCCGCCGCCTTGATCCTGCCAAGGATCGCCTCGAAACTCGCCTCGCTGACCCGGAAGCAATAGTGAATCAAGGGAATCGGTTCAGTCCACTCATCGAAGTCGACACACCTCGACCAGGGAAGATGCGTAGGCAGGCAATCCGGCCTGCTATTACTCCGCCTTGATCCCCGCCTCCCGCGCGGCAGCGCTCCATTTCGAAACATCCGCGCGCATGCTGGCGGCAAGGTCCTCGGGGGAGACAAACTGCGCGTGCGCGCCCTGCTTGGAGAACGCCGCAAGGATGTCTTCGGCGGTGAGCGTGCGGCGCAGCGCATCGGAGAGGCGCGCCACCACTTCGCGCGGCACACCCGCCGGCCCCATCAGGAGCCGCGTGGATGAGGTGTCGAAGCCCGGCAGGGTCTCGCCGATGGACGGCCAGTCGGCCACATCCAGTTTGACAGGACTCGAGATGGCGATTGCGCGGATCTTGCCGGCCCTGGCCTGCGGCACCGTGGCATTCACACTCATGATCGCCATCGGGATCTGCCCGCTGATGAGATCAGGCGTGATCAGCGCGGCGCCCTTGTAGGGAATGTGCACGATATCCACGCCTGCCTGTTTCTTGAACATCTCCATGGTGAGGTGATGCACCGTGCCCACACCGGGCGATCCATAGTTGAATTTTCCCGGGTGGGCCTTGAGTAGCGTGATCAGCTCGGCAGTGGTCTTCACCGGCACCGAGGGGTGAACGGTGATCACCAGAATTTCGGTGCCGGCCGCGCCTATGGGGGTGAAGCTCTTGATCGGGTCATAGGGCAGGTTGGCATACACCGCCGGATGCACCATGATGGTGGTGGCCGCCATCAGCAGGGTGTAGCCGTCGGCGGGCGATTTGGCCACGGTCGCCGCGGCGATAGTGCCACCGCCACCGGGCCGGTTCTCGACAATGATGGGCTGGCCCAGCAGCTCGGACATCTTGCCCGCCACCGTGCGGGTACCGGTATCCAGACCGCCGCCAGGCGCGATGCCCACGATCATGCGTATCGGTTTGGCGGGATATTGCTGGGCGTGCGCAAACGGGGTCAGTGCGTAAATCAGTACCAGGGATGCCGCGCGAATGACATTCTTCATGGGGTAGCTCCGTGATGGGGTTGCGGATGAAACCTGGCGATCTGCCGCCTGCGCCCTATTAAAGCATTCAACGCCGCCGCGCGTGCCGGGAACTGCCATTCAAAGCACTCAACGCATCTACGCGTGCCGCCAACTGCCATTCGCTGCGCGCCGCGCATCGCACAGGCATCCCAAACAACCCGTCCGGCCTCATGTGCCGGCAGTACCGGCTCCGCGCACGCAATCGACCCATTCCCCGCAGTCCGCCGGCAGACGCGCGCCGCGCCAGGCCACATGGCCATCCGGGCGCACCAGCACCAGCGGCTGTTCATACAATGCCAGCACACCGAGGTCGCTGACTTCGACGATCTCCAGCGGCATGCCCGCGCCGTCCGCCGCGACACATAAGGCCGAAGCCTCTGGCGGCGCCGCGCCCAGGCGCAGGAGCACAAAGCCACGCCCGAACAGATCCAGCGTAGAACGTCCGTCCGCCAGCCAGCGGTGCGGTGCGCGGCCGCCGGGACGCGCCGAGGGAAGATATTGCACTGGGTCATCGGCCAGCGGCGGTGTGCCATCCGGAACAATGATGGGCGAAGCTTCATAGACATAGCCGATATGCACGCCGTCGGCCAGCCACTCGCGGCGCATCACCTGCGAGATCTGCCGGCCCATTTCCATCAGGGCATCGTGCTCGCTGAGCTTGCCGCCATTGCCGACCGGGCGGGTCATACGCATAAGGTTGCTGCTTGCCTCGCGCACATTGCGCAGGCCAATGGGGCGGCGCTCGGCATCGTAACTATCGAGCAGCCCGCTGCCGCCCCAGCCCTCCAGCATCGCGGCAAGCTTCCAGCCCAGATCGACAGCATCACCGATGCCGGTATTCATGCCGAAGCCGCCGGTGGGCGACATCTGGTGCGCCGCATCGCCGACCAGAAACGCGCGTCCTTGCGAGTAGCGCGCCGCCACCAGCTCGCGCCGGCTCCAGGGCATGATGTTGAGAATCTCGTAGTCGAAATCGCATCCCACGGCGCGGCGTATCAAGGCGTGAACTTCGGCCTCGCCCAGATCCTCTGCCTCGACATCACCGACAATCTGCAGCCGCCAATTCTCCCGGCCGTTGATCGCCACCATGGTGGCCCAGACCCCCTGCGGACTCACCAGCACGTAGCGGTAGACCTTGCCCTTGTCGTGCAGCTCGTTGAAGTGGGCACAGCGGAACAGCACATTGGTGCTCTTGGTGAGCAGAGACTTTCCCTCCAGCGGAATTTCCGCCTGGCGCCGCACTGTGCTGCCCGCGCCGTCGCAACCGGCAAGGTAGCGGGCACGCAAGGACGAAAACTTGCCCTCATGCTCGATCATGGCAGTCACGCCCTCGCCATCTTCCTGCCAGGAGACCAGGCGGGTGCCATAGGCGAGCCTGACCGAATCAAAGGACGCTGCGAAATCGCGCAGGATGGGATCGAACATGTTTTGCGGGCAGCATTCGCGCTTTTGCGGGCTGTATTCCGGCGGCAACGCTTCACCGCGCGGCGGGCGCGGCTCGCGGCCTATCTCCTCGCCCGTGATGGAGGTTACATAGGCGATATCCATCGCGTAGTCGCGTGGATAGGGGCAGTTATCCACTGCCTCCAGCAAGCCCCAGCGGCGGCAGAACTCCATGGTGCGTACGCCCACCAGATCCTGGCGCGGCTGGGCAATGCTGCCATCGGACTGCTCGATCACCATGGCCTGCCTGCCGCGCCATCCCAGGTCGCCCGCCAGCGCCAGCCCCACCGGCCCGGCGCCCACGATCAGCACCTCGGTATCCATCACACCACTCATCAGCGACCCCGCTAGTTGGAAAAGGCGGCGATGCCTGTCTGGGCGCGACCGAGGATGAGCGCATGGATGTCATGCGTCCCCTCGTAGGTGTTGACCACTTCGAGATTGAGCATATGGCGGATCACGCCGAATTCGTCCGATATGCCGTTGCCGCCGAGCATGTCGCGTGCCATGCGCGCGATCTCCAGTGCCTTGCCGGTGGAATTACGCTTGAGGATGGAGGTGATTTCCGGCGTGTCAATGCCCTCGTCCTTCATGCGCCCGAAGCGCAGGCAGGCCTGCAGGCCAATGGCGATTTCGGTTTGCATGTCGGCAAGCTTCTTCTGGATGAGCTGATTGGCGGCCAGTGGCCGGCCGAACTGTTTACGGTCCAGCACATACTGGCGGGCACGGTGCCAGCAGTCCTCTGCCGCGCCCAGCGCACCCCAGGCGATGCCGTAGCGCGCCGAGTTCAGGCAGGTGAAGGGACCCTTCAGTCCTTGCACTCCCGGCAGCAGTGCGTCTTCGCCAACCAGTACCTCGTCCATCACTACTTCGCCGGTGATCGACGTACGCAGGCCCATCTTGCCGTGGATGACGGGGGCGGAAAGTCCTTTCAGCCCCTTCTCCAGAATGAAACCGCGAATCACCCCGTCGTCAGTCTTGGCCCAGATGATGAACACATCGGCAAAGGGCGCATTGCTGATCCACATCTTGCTGCCCGACAGGCTGTAGCCGCCGGCCACTTTTTTCGCACGCGTGGTCATGCCCTGCGGGTCCGAGCCGTGGTCGGGCTCGGTCAAGCCGAAGCAGCCGATCAGCTCGCCGCGCGCGAGGCCGGGCAGATATTGTTTCCTCTGCTCCTCCGATCCGAAGGTATAGATCGGCAGCATCACCAGCGAACTCTGCACGCTCATGGTCGAGCGATAGCCCGAATCGATGCGATCCAGCTCGCGCGCAATGAGGCCGTAGCAGACGTAATTGAGGCCGGCGCCGCCGTATTCCGGCGGCAGGGTGACGCCGAACATGCCCACCGCGCCCATTTCCCGATGGATCGCCGGGTCGGCTTTTTCATGACGGAAGGCCTCCAGCACGCGCGGCGCCAGCTTGTCGCGGCAGAACTCAGCCGCCGCATCGCGCACCATACGCTCCTCATCGGAGAGCTGGCGATCCATCAGCAGCGGATCTTCCCAGGAAAAGCGGGGCTTCCCGCCGGCGGTACTCATCGCAGCGCTCCGACAATGGCGTTCCTGCATGCCCGATTTCGGGACCCATCCTGCCGGTGAAATACCTGAACTTTATTCATTGCTATGTGCCCTTTCCTTGAATCAAAGCAAAACATTCCAATCCACAAAATTTATGCGGGAAGGCAATGGAGGGGACGACCTGGTCGCTCACGGGTCCGC
>JBCKLP010000027.1:0-19947 GCA_038903735.1 Burkholderiales bacterium
GCGACCTCGGGCGCGGCAACATCGTCTGGGCGGTGCATAACCTGGTGACGGACGGCTCGTTCAACGAGTTTCACGTCGTCCTCTGCCGCAACGTGATGATCTACTTCAACCGGCAGCTTCAGGCCCGTGTGCACCGGCTCATCTACGACAGCCTGGCGCTGGGCGGGGTTCTCGGGCTAGGGAGTGGCGAAACGCTGCACACCACGCCCTACGAAGACCGCTATGAGGCGGTGGGCCGGGCGGAAAAGCTGTACCGGAAGGTGCGATGAAATACGCCATCGTGGTGATCGGCGCTTCGCTCGGGGGTCTGCGGGCCCTGAAGGCCATACTGTCCGCGCTGCCCGGCAACTTCGGCCTGCCGCTGGTGATCGTGCAGCACCGCAGCGCCGATGCCGGCGATGAGCTGCAGTTCGCGCTGCAAGACGGCTGCGCCCTGCGGGTGCGCGAGGCCTGTGACAAGGATGCCATCGAGCCGGGCACCGTCACCCTGGCGCCGCCCAACTACCACCTGCTGGTGGAAGCGGACCACTACGCCCTGTCGACGGAAGCCCCGGTGTATTACGCGCGGCCGTCCATCGACGTCCTGTTCGAGAGCGCGGCCGAGGCCATGGGTTCGCGCGCGATCGGCGTGGTGCTGACCGGCACACTCAGCGACGGCGCGCTCGGGCTGGCGGCGATTCAGCGTCACGGCGGCCTGGCGCTGATCGAGTCGGCGGCGACCGCGGACGCCGCCGGGATGCCGGACGCCGCAGCCCGTGCGACGCTGAACGCGACCGTGCTCCAGCTGGAAGAAATCGGACCGCATCTTATCGAATTGTCTCTAAAATGAGCCGGGAACAGGGTGACGAATGATGGATATACCCAAGATCGAGATTCCAGCACTGCGCGCCGACGGCACGACCCCGCGCATCGTGGTGCCGGGGGGCGAGCGCGCCGGTGTGCTGATCGTGGACGACACGCCGGCCAAGCTGGTGGCGCTGGGCGCCATCGTCTCGGGCATGGAGCTTGCGATCGTGACGGCAAGCTCGGGCGAGCAGGCCCTGCGCCAGCTCCTCAAGCGGGATTTCGCCGTGATCCTGCTCGACGTCAACATGCCGACGATGGACGGCTTCGAGACCGCCACGCTGATCCGCAGCCGCCCGCGTTCGGAGCACACGCCGATCATCTTCGTCACCGCCGAGGCAAACTCGGAGGCCGAGCGCTTCCGCGGCTACACGCTGGGCGCGGTGGATTTCATCTACTCGCCGATCACTCCCGAGATCCTGCGCGCCAAGGTGCAGGTGTTCGTCGACCTCTTTTACCTGCAACGCCAGGTACTGCTCCACAACGAACACCTGGAAAGCCTGGTGGCGCAGCGCACCGCTGCGCTGAACGAAACCCAGGAACTGTTCCGCGCCATCGTCGAAAACGTCGGTGATCTCGTCGCGGTGCTCGACACCGAAGGCCGCCGCGTCTACAACAGCCCTTCTTACCGGCTGCTGTTTCGCGACAAGGATCTCCGCCAGGGCAGCAGCTCCTTTACGGAAATCCACGCCGACGACCGCGAGCGGATCCAGAAAGTGTTCCAGAAGACTATGGAGACGGGCATCGGCGAGCGTTCCGAATTCCGCTTTGTGCTCAGGGACGGCAGCACCCGGTCCATGGAGGCCGACGGGCGCGCCATCCGCGATGTCGACGGCAAAGTCTCCAAGGTGGTGGTGGTCTCGCGCGACATCACCGAGCGCAAGCGCACGGAAGAGAAAATAAAACGCCTCAACCGCATCTATGCGGTCTTGAGCGGTATCAGCACAGCCATTGTCCGCATCCATGAGCAGCAGGAACTGTTCGCCGAAGCCTGCCGTATCGCAGTGGAGTACGGCCAATTCAGAATGGCCTGGATCGGATGGCTGGATTCCAAAGGGGAGTCTGTGACACCGGTGGCCAAGGCGGGTTTCGAGGAAGGGTATCTCGATAAAATCAGCTTGACCCTCAAGGACGGCGTGCTGGATGCCTATGGGCCGGCGCTGCGTGAAAAAACGCCTGTGGTCTGCAACGACATCGGCGCCGACCCACTCATGGCGCGCTGGCGCGAGGCGGCGTTGCAGCGCGGCTATCGTTCAATGGTGGTGTTCCCGCTGGTGGTGGGGGCGGGGGACAAGGTAGTGGGCCTGCTCGCGCTCTATGCGTCGGAGAAGGATTTTTTCGACGCGGAAGAAATGAGGCTGCTCGCCGAGACCGCCGGGGGCATCTCGTTCGCGCTCGATCACATGGAAAAGGAGGAGCGGCTCAACTACCTGGCCTATTACGACGTCATAACCGGGCTGCCCAACCGCGTCCTGTTTCATGATCGTTTGAACCAGCACTTGCTGGCGGCGAGCCAGAACAACTCCACAGTGGCGTTGCTGGAGTTTGATCTGGAGCAGTTCCGGGTCATCAACGACACGCTGGGACGGCAGGCAGGGGACGCTTTGCTCAAGCAGGTGGCGGAACGCCTGCGCGGCGCCGGGTTGGGTGCGAATCACCTGGCCTACACCGGCGCCGGCCGCTTTGCCGTGGTACTGGACAATCTGCAGAAGGAAGCGGATGTCGCGCACATTCTGGAGAGTCTCATCAACGACTCCCTGCGCCGAGCGTTCGTGGTGGACGGCACGGAGTTGCGTATATCGGCCAAAGCGGGCATAGCCCTTTTCCCGGCCGACGGCGCGGATGCCGATAGCCTGTTACGCAACGCTGCGGCGGCACTGGAAAAAGCCAGGCTCTCCGGCGACAAGTACCTGTTCTACACCTCCGACCTCAATGCGCGAGTGACCGAGAATCTCTCTCTGGAGAACAAACTCCGGCAGGCGGTGGAGAAAGAAGAGTTCGTGCTGCACTACCAGCCCAAGGTAGATCTGGAAAAAAGGGCGATCGTCGGGGTCGAAGCGCTGATCCAGTGGCAGAGCCCGGAGCTGGGGCTGGTTCCGCCCTTGAAATTTATTCCCCTGCTGGAAGAAACCGGAATGATTCTGGAGGTCGGGGCCTGGGCGTTGCGCCGCGCGGTGCTCGACCATCGTCGCTGGATGGAAATGGGGCTGGCCGCCCCCCGGATCGCGGTCAACGTGTCCACGATTCAGTTGCGGCAGCGGGAATTCATCAATCTCCTGAGGGCGGCGATCGGGGAGGACGGGAGCGCCTCCGGGATCGATCTGGAGATCACCGAGAGCCTGATCATGGACAACGTGCAGGACAACATCACAAAACTGCAAGCCGTCCGGGACATGGGCATCGGCATCGCCATCGACGACTTCGGCACCGGCTATTCATCGCTCGCTTATCTGGCCAAGCTGCCGGTACAAACGATCAAGATCGACCGCGCCTTCATCATCACCATGCTAAAGGATCCCAATGCCATGTTGCTGGTCCAAACGATGATTTCCCTGGCCCATTCGCTCCGCCTGAAGGTGGTTGCCGAAGGCGTGGATGAAGAAGAGCAGGCAACGATGCTGCGCCTGTTGAGATGCGACGAGATGCAGGGCTATCTGTTCAGCAAGCCGCTGCCGTTCGGGGAAATGGAAGCAATGCTGCGTAAACAGATATAGTGATTCACTCCGGATTGTCCATTAGCCCGTAGGATGAGTGAAGCGCAGCGTAACCCATCCTTTCACCAAAAAAGCTCTCCCGCATTTGATGGGTTACGCTACGCTTCACCCATCTACCCATCTACCCATTTAGATCAGGTTTTGGAGCGCTCCAGCAACAAAGGTTTTCCTATCCATGGTTTTCCTATCCATGGTTTTCCTATCCATTGACGTTACTAGCGTAATTGGATAGTATTTGCCCGTGATCCAGTCATTCAAATGCGCCGACACGGAAAACCTGTTCAAAGGCCAGCGTGTGGCGCGGTTCGCCAACATCGCCACCGTAGCGATGCGGAAGTTGCAGCAGATCAACGCAGCGGCGTCGCTGGAGTTCCTGCGCGTGCCGCCACAGAATCGGCTGGAGCAACTGAAGAAAGACCGCAAAGGGCAATGGAGCATCCGGATCAACGATCAGCTTCGGGTGTGCTTCGAATGGCGCGACGGGGATGCCTGGCGCGTTGAGATCGTCGATTACCACTGAGGAGAAACAGCATGCCGCGTAAAATACCGCTCGCTACGCCCGGTGAAATTCTGCTCCATGAATTCCTGGAGCCCATGGGTATCACTCAGTACCGGCTCGCCAAGGAAATCGGCGTACCCCAGCGCCGCATCGGCGAGATTGTGGCCGGCCGGCGTTCAATCACCGCCGACACCGCCCTGCGTCTGGCCGCCTTCTTCGGCACCGACGCGCAGAGCTGGATCAATCTGCAAACCCACTACGACACGGAAATGGCGCGGGAAGCCATGGACGAAACTCTCTCCCGGATTCGCCGCTGGGATGAGTTGGCCGCTGCTTGATATACCCTAGGAGGGTGATCAAGTGTGGGTGGAGATTGCCGATACCGGGTTCCGCTGCGCGGAACCGGAATGACGGCGTTCTTATCACAGACCAACTTTCCAGGAAATAAACCATGAATACGCAAACCCCTCAACGTGTTCTCATCGTCGATGCAGCCGAATATCGTCAGTTCGGTTCGACGTGAATTGAGTGCGCCTTCCTCTGGCAAAGCTCTGGCAAAGCTCGATTGACGTGACGTACGGTTTAGCGTACGCTACGAGAAATCGGAGAACACTATGACCACCCTTACCGCAAGTGAAGCCCGGGCCGACCTGTACCGACTAATCGACCAGACCGCCGAGTCGCATCAACCAATCCTGATTTCCGGGAAGCGCAGCAGTGCAGTCCTCTTGTCAGTTGAAGACTGGCAGGCAATTCAAGAAACGCTTTACCTGTTGTCAGTTCCGGGAATGCGCGAATCCATCAAGAAGGGCATGGCTGAACCGCTCGACAAGAGCGCAAAGGAACTTGACTGGTGAAGTGGGTTGTTGTCTACGCCAAGCATGCGCTGAAGGATGCCAAGAAACTCGCTTCGACGGGCTTGAAGGCCAAGGCGCAAGAACTCCTTGACGTCCTGGCAAAAGATCCATTTCAAAACCCGCCAGCCTTTGAAAAACTGGTAGGCGATCTTGCTGGTTCTTACTCACGGCGAATCAATATTCGACATCGCCTCGTCTATGAAGTGTTCAAGAAGGAACGCAAAGTTCGCGTCCTTCGCATGTGGACGCACTACGAATGACCCGGAGAAGTTGCCGTGAAAGGCAAGCGCAAATTTGTACTCGTGGCGGACGATCCGGCAGCGGCGAGGCTGAGCAAAGAAATCCTGGCTCAAGCGCCGGGCATCCCGGTTGAAATCAGGCTCGCCCTGAACCTGTTCGCACTGAACCACTGCCTGGTGCCGCCCGGGCGGCGAGGACCGGTCGATAAGCCGTTGACTTGTCTGAAAAAAGCCTGTTGCCATCTTTATCTCGCGGAATTCACCTGCTACAATCAAGCCGTTAATCGACGCTCGAACAAAGGGATACGCGCAGTCCGCCGGCAGGAGTCCTGGGCTCCAGGTAGCAGTCAAACCGGCGATATGCGCCAATTTTAGTCGCGAATAAATCCGTTTTTTATACAGGGATTGCATGCTTTTCCGCTCTCGCTTGAGGGTCGATCAAGGCATTGCACGCGATACCAGCCTATCGGAAGGGGAAAAGGATGAAGCTTTGCCGTTGGGGACGCAATGGATTCGAAAAGGCCGGCATGATCGACGCGCAGGGTCAACTGCGCGATTTGTCTTCGATCGTAGCCAATATCGATCAGGAAACCCTTTCCACCAAAGGACTGGCACGACTGCGCAAGATCCGCGCCGAGTCGCTTCCCCTGGTGCGCACCAATCCGCGCTTTGGCGTGCCGTATACCGGTATCAGCAAATTCGTCGCCATCGGCCTGAATTACATCGACCACGCGCGTGAAACCGGCGCCCAGATTCCGTCCGAGCCGATCATTTTCATGAAGGCCACGACCAGCATCAGCGGCCCGAACGACGACATCAATACGCCCAAGAATTCCTCCAAGCTCGATTACGAAACCGAGCTGGGAATCGTGATCGGCAGCAAGGCGCGTTATGTATTGGAAGACAAGGCGCTGGATCATGTCGCCGGCTACACCCTGGTCAACGACGTGTCGGAGCGCGCCTTCCAGATGCAGTCCTCGCAATGGGACAAGGGCAAGAGCTGCGACAGTTTCGGGCCGATCGGTCCCTGGCTGGTGACCACGGACGAAATCACCAATCCCCAGGTGCTGGATATCTGGCTGGACGTCAACTCGGACCGTCGCCAGGAATCGAACACCCGCAACATGATTTTTTCCTGCGCCAAGCTGGTGTCCTACTGCAGCCATTACATGACATTGCTGCCGGGCGACATCATTACCACCGGCACACCCTCGGGTGTCGCGCTGGGGATCAAGGATCGCGATGCCTACCTGAAACCCGGCGACATCGTCACTCTGGGGATCAAGGGCCTGGGCGAGCAGCGCCAGAAAGTCGTCGCCTTCAAGGGGTGATGCCGGACACGACGGGTCCCTCCCTTCGCATACGGGGCGGGGTAAGCAGGCCTCCCGGCACCATCTGAGCGGATTTCAAGAATGAAAGTGGTGGTTCTTGGCGCGGGTGTGATCGGCACGAGCAGTGCCTGGTACCTGGCGCGCGCCGGGCACGAGGTGCTGGTGGTGGACCGCCAGCCGGCGCCGGCACTGGAAACCAGTTTTGCCAACGGTGGCCAGATTTCCGTCAGCCACGCCCAGCCCTGGGCCAACCCCGCGGCGCCCCTGAAAATGCTGCGCTGGTTGGGGCGGGAAGACGCGCCACTCCTGTTTCGTCCATCAGCGGATCTCTCACAATGGCTGTGGGGCCTGAAATTCCTGCGTGAGTGCTTACCCTGGCGCACCCGCCGCAATACCATCCATGCCTTGTCCCTGGCGGCTTACAGCGCGCAGTTGCTGCGCGAGTTGCGGCGCGAGACCGGGATTACCTACGAGGAGCAGACTCGCGGCATCCTGCAATTGTATTTTGCCCGGCATGACTTCGATCGGGCGCGCCGTCAGGCGGCGCTCCTGCGCGCGGGTGGCCTGAAAATGGAGGAAATGAATGCCGCGCAATGTGTTGCCCTGGAGCCGGCACTGGCGAAAGTGGGCGCCAACATAGTCGGGGGTATCCACGCGCCTGATGACGAATCCGGGGACGCGCATCTGTTCACCGCGAAGCTCGCTGATAGGGCGCGTACCGCCGGGGTGAATTTTCGCTTCAAGGTGAGTGTGCGCCGCATTCAGGTGGAATCCGGACGCGTCGAGCGGGTGGTCATTGACGATGAACAGGGGATCGATGAATCCCTGCGTGGCGACGCCTATGTGTTGGCGCTGGGCAGCTACAGTCCCCTGCTTCTCAAGGACATCGGTATCGCCATCCCGGTCTATCCGGTCAAGGGATATTCACTGACCCTGCCATTGCGCCCGGACGACCTGGCCCCGCATGTGAGCCTGACCGATGATTCGCACAAGGTGGTTTTCTCGCGCCTGGGCGAGCGGCTGCGGGTGGCCGGCACCGCGGAATTTAACGGCTACGATAGCGCGCTCAATGACACGCGTTGCCGCGCACTGCTGCGGCGAACCCGCGAATTATTTCCGGGTGTCGGACGTGAAGACGAGGCGCTGTACTGGACCGGTCTGCGTCCGGCAACGCCTTCGAATCAACCGCTGATCGGCCGCACCCGCTATCCCAATCTGTACCTCAATACCGGCCACGGCACCCTGGGCTGGACCATGGCCTGCGGTTCGGGGAAGGTGTTGGCCGACACACTCTCCGGCGCGAAGCCGGCTATCGACATCGCCTTGCCCTGAGCGCGGGCGGCGGCAAGCGCCCTTATGCGCGCCCGCCCAGCTCGGCCAGCGCGCTCTCGATCAGGCGCCGCGAGATGGAAAATTGGCCTGGCAGGTCGGGCAGCGCGTCCACGTCAAACCATTGCGCATCGGCGATCTCCACACCGTCAACCTGGATGTCACTGCCCGCATAGTCGGCATGGAAGGCAATCATCATGGAATTGGGAAACGGCCAGCCCGAGCCGCAGCCCCGAAGAGTTCGCCGCCTTTTTCCGGCGCGAATACAACAAATGGGGGGAGATTGTGAAGCGATCGAGGATCAAGGCGGAGTAGCGACAGAAAACTTCATTCGGCGCCACCATGCCAGTCCAATGGAACTATCGATTATTGTCGCCAAGAGCCCTTAGCCCACGTCTGGCTCTGGGTCGAAACGCTCAACGCGCAAACCCTCGACCGATTTGAAGTGCTTGACGTTTGCTGTTAGCAGCGGCAGTCCATGTTCCAGCGCGGTAGCAGCGATCAATGCATCGCCAAGTTGCAATCCGTCGCCCAAGGTGTGCCTGTCGATCAAACGCATGGCGCGTTCGCAAATCGCATCGTTCATGAGCAGAATCTGCGTACCGGCTCCGCTCAATGCCCTCTTGACGCGCTCCATTTCCGCCTTGTCGCGACAGCCCTGCACCAGTTCTATGTAGGTGACCGGGCTGATTTGCCAAACCCCGGCGCCTGCCTCAGGCGCGCGGTGGCGCCCGCATGCCCACGTGTGAGCCAGATAAGGACATCCGAATCAATCAGCAAACGGCTTAGCGGCGCGAGCCGTCGCGGTTGTACCGTGGTGCGCGCAGATCGCGGACGTAGGCATCCACGTCTTGCATGTCCTTGCAATCTCGCCACATTCCAAACAAGAGGTCAATTGCCTCTGTGGTTTCCATGGTGGCCTTAGGAGCCGTTTCTTCCTCGATTCGCACCGTGACTCGCGCGGCGCGCGGTACCGGCAGCCTGGCCTGCCAGGAGTCGGGCAGGTCAGCGACCTCAACGTGCTCAATAATCACTGCGCTCATGGCGGACTTCCTAAACGATCAGTAACGTGCCGCGGTAAAATGCCGTGGACCATGGTGTCATTATCCCCCACGCGGCAAGTTTCGAGCAAATCCTCGACCGTCAACGACCCAGAAGGACAGGGAAATCAATCCCCCTCTTTTCGCGCGCACCCGGCAGTCGCAGGGCGCATGAGCCGAACGGCGAGCGTACGGCGTCAAGTTCGGGGGTAGGTAGTCCCAAGTTCCGCCAGCGCGCTCTCGATCAGGCGCCGCGAGATGGAAAATTTGCCTGGCAGGTCGGGCAGCGCGTCCACGTCAAACCATTGCGCATCGGCGATCTCCACGCCGTCAACCTGGATGTCACCGCCCGCATAGTCGGCATGGAAAGCAATCATCATGGAATTGGGAAACGGCCAGGGCTGGCTGGCAAAGTAGCGCAGGTTTTGCACGCGAAGGCTCACCTCTTCCATGACCTCGCGCTGGACGCATTGTTCCAGGGTTTCGCCGGGTTCAACAAATCCGGCGAGAGCGCTGTAGGTTGCGTTGGGAAAGCGCGGTGAACGCGCCAGTAGAATGGTTCGCCCGCGGCGGATCAGGCACATCACCACCGGTGAGATGCGCGGATAAAACACGCTGCCACAGGCCGGGCATTCGCGCGAGCGCTCCGTGGTTTTCAACACCGTTGGTGTGGCGCAACTGCCGCAATAGCGATGGCTGCGGTCCCAGTCGATGATCTGGATGGCGCGTCCCGCCAATGCCAGCGTGGTGTCATCGAACTGGTTGAACAGCGCACGCAGACCCTGGAAGTTCCAACCCGCCGGCGGCTCAACGGTGGCGGGCACTTCCGCGGCATAGCAATGCTCACCGCGCAACAGCCCCAGATACTGCACCTGCGCCACCTCCAGCCCCAGCAAGGACGGGTGAGATTCGCAGAGCAGCGCTGACTGCGAGGGTTCCGCCGTCACCAGAATATCGGTGCGGCGAAACACGAACCAAAGGGCACGATCCGGCACCTGCTCGGGTGCGGCGAAGGCCGGGGCGTATTCGTCCGGTTGTGAAAATGGCATGCGCATGGGAGATCCCGCGTGGCCGATATTTACTTGCGCAGTCTGCGTAGCAGGCTGGAGGTGTCCCAGCGGCCACCGCCCATTTTGGAAATCTCGTCGTAAAAGCCCGCCACGATTTCGGTGACCGGCAGCGGCGCGCCATTGGCGCGTGCGGTTTCGGCGCAGATGCGCAGGTCCTTGCGCATCCAGTCGACGGCAAATCCGAATTCAAACTTGTCCTCCACCATGGTCTTGCCGCGATTCTCCATCTGCCAGGATTGCGCCGCGCCCTTGGATATCACCTCGAGGACTTTCATGGCATCCAGCCCGGATTTCTGCGCGAACAGGATGCCCTCGGATAAACCCTGCACCAGTCCGGCGATGCAGATCTGGTTGACCATCTTGGTGAGCTGCCCGCTGCCGGCCGGTCCCATCAGCGTGACTGCGCGGCCGTAGTTCGCCATCAGCGCTTTGGCGCGATCAAAATCCACGCTCTCGCCCCCCACCATCACCGTGAGCGCGCCGTTCTCCGCGCCGGCCTGTCCGCCGGACACCGGGGCGTCGAGGAAGCCGATGCCGACCCGCGACGCCTCCCTTGCCAGTTCCTGCGCCAACTGTGCCGAAGCGGTGGTGTGATCGACAAACAGGCTGCCCTTGGTCATGGCCGCGAACGCGCCCCTGGCACCCAAAGCCACTTCGCGCACATCCGGATCGTCTCCCACACAACAGAAAACCATTTCAGCGCCGCTGACGGCATTGGCGGGTGAATCTGCCGCGGCAACTTTCCCGCCCTTACCCTGAAATTCCGTTACCCAGGATTGCGCCTTGGCCCCCGTACGGTTATAGACGACGACGTCATGGCCACCCTTGACCGCCAGATGCCCCGCCATGGGATAGCCCATGACACCCAGTCCCAGAAATGCCAGCTTCATGCTTCCCCCGGAAAAATAGTGATCGGACTGTCGCGGCGCGCGACAAATTCATTTGTCAACGCGACAAATCCATTAGCAAAGTGAGGGAGTTTCCACGATAATTGCGCACTTTTCCAGCCGGTCGCGGTAAGTTTTCCCTGCCGCATCCAGAAATGAGCCCCGTGCAAGCCCCCTCTCCGACCTCATCGAGCAGCGAATCCGTGCGTGACCTGGCCAATGTTTTGCGCGCGCTGGCCATGGATGCCGTGCAGAAAGCCAAATCCGGGCATCCGGGCATGCCCATGGGCATGGCCGAGATAGCGGTGGCATTGTGGACGCGGCATCTGCGCCACAATCCCGGCAATTCCCTGTGGCCCAACCGTGATCGCTTCGTGCTCTCCAATGGCCATGGATCGATGCTGCTCTATGCCTTGCTGCATTTGACCGGCTATGACCTGCCGATGGCCGAGTTGCAGCAGTTTCGGCAATTGTATTCGAAGACGCCCGGCCACCCGGAATACGGTGCGGCCCCGGGTGTGGAAACCACCACCGGGCCGTTGGGGCAGGGGATCGCCAATGCGGTGGGCATGGCAATTGCCGAGCGCCTGCTGGCTGCGGAGTTCAATCGCCCCGGCCTACCGCTGATCGATCATCACACCTATGTGTTTCTGGGTGACGGCTGCATGATGGAGGGGATCTCGCACGAAGTGTGCGCACTGGCGGGCACCCTGCAGTTGGGCAAACTGATCGCGTTCTACGACGACAACGCCATTTCCATTGATTCGGAGAAGGCGGACATCCGCGGCTGGTATACCGATGATGTGCCCAAGCGCTTTGAAGCCTATGGCTGGCAGGTCATCAAGGCAGTCGACGGGCACGATGTGGATGCTGTGGATGCAGCAATCCGCAAGGCAAAACGCAGCAAGGCAAAGCCCACGCTCATTTGTTGCAAGACGGTGATCGCCAAAGGTTCCCCCGGCAAAGCCAATACCGGCGCGGCGCACGGCGCACCCCTGGGCGACAAGGAAATTGCGGCCACGCGCGCTGCCATCGGCTGGCCGCACGCGCCCTTCGAAGTGCCCGAGGCCGTTCGCCAGGGCTGGGATGCGCGCGCGAGTGGCGCAGCGGCGGAAAAGAAATGGCGGCGCCTGATGCGCCGTTACGAGCGCGAACACGGCGAACTGGCCAAGGAGTTGCGCCGGCGCATCTCCGGTGAATTACCCGCCAACTGGGCGGCGCATTGCGAGGGCGTACTGGCGCAGACCGTGACCAAGGCGGAAACCATCGCCACCCGCAAGGCCTCGCAGAACGCCATTGAAATGCTGGCCCCGGTGCTGCCCGCGCTGCTGGGCGGATCGGCCGATCTGGCAAGTTCCAATCTCACGCTGT
The DNA here is from genome assembly GCA_038903735.1 of Burkholderiales bacterium. GTDB lineage: Bacteria > Pseudomonadota > Gammaproteobacteria > Burkholderiales > SG8-39 > 2-02-FULL-62-17. Next base: position 12,181 of record JBCKLP010000027.1, read on the forward strand.
GGTCGGGATCCAAAGCGGTGGGTGCGGCACAGGGTGGCAACTATCTTTATTACGGTGTGCGCGAATTCGGCATGTGCGCAGTCATGAACGGTCTTGCGCTGCACGGCGGGTTCATTCCCTACGGCGGCACTTTCCTGGTGTTCTCCGATTACGCTCGCAATGCGCTCAGGATGGCGGCGCTCATGCGTCTGGGGACCATTTACGTATTCACCCACGATTCGATCGGCCTTGGCGAAGACGGGCCGACGCATCAGGCGGTGGAGCATGCTGCCAGCCTGCGACTGATACCCAATATGGATGTGTGGCGCCCGGCCGATACGGTGGAAACGCTGGTGGCCTGGATGGTGGCGGTGGAACGCGGCCGCGCGGTGCCGCAGGGCCCGAGCGCGCTACTGCTGTCCCGCCAGAACCTGCCTTTCGTCGAGCGCAGTCCGGCGGCGCTGGAGGGCATACGTCGCGGCGGCTATGTACTGCTGGATGCGCCGCAGCCACGCGCCGTGCTGATTGCCACGGGTTCGGAGCTGCAGCTTGCGCTGGGGGCGGCACGCCAGTTGCAGGCCGAGGGCATTGCGGTGCGCGTGGTCTCCATGCCCGCCACCACGGTGTTCGACCGGCAGGCTCGCGAGTACCGCGATGCGGTACTGCCGCGCGGTGTGCCGCGCATTGCCGTGGAAGCCGGTGTTACCGACGGCTGGCACAAATATGTCGGCCTGGAAGGCGCTGTTGTAGGCATTGATCGTTTCGGCGAATCGGCCCCCGGTGACGAGTTGTTCAGGCATTTCGGATTCACCGTGGAAAATGTGCTGTTGGCAGTCAAGAACGTGCTCCAGGGCACGTAAGAGAGCTTCAGGAAGCGCTGCGCGAAGGTGCTTTGCACCGGATCGGCACGGTCCTAATATTTAAGTATTAAATGAACAAGGGGGCCGTATTTCACGTTACTGAGCCCCTCGTAACTCCCCCAAGTCAGTGGAAACGCTGATTGGCAAAGATTTGTAAGGTACTTGATCAGCGTTTCCTTAATTTATTCGGAGCAAGCAATGGCAATTCGAGTGGCAATCAATGGTTACGGGCGCATCGGCCGCAATATTCTGCGGGCGCATTATCAGGGCGGAAAAAAACACGACATCCAGATTGTCGCCATTAATGATCTGGGCGACGCCAACACCAATGCACACCTGACCCGCTATGACACCGCGCACGGGCCGTTCCCCGGCACGGTCGCGGTGGAGGGCGATCACCTGGTGGTGAATGGCGACCGTATCCGCGTCTGCGCCAAGCGCAATCCGGCGGAACTGCCCTGGAAGGAACTGAATATCGACGTGGTGCTCGAATGCACCGGTTTTTTCACCAGCAAGGAAAAGGCCTCGGCGCACCTTGCCGCCGGCGCCAAGAAGGTGATTATTTCCGCGCCGGGCGACAAGGATGTGGATGCCACGGTGGTGTTCGGCGTCAACACCGCATCCCTGAAGGCGGCGCACACGGTTATTTCGAATGCCTCCTGCACCACCAACTGCCTGGCACCGCTGGTGAAGGCGCTGGATGACCGCATCGGCGTGGTGAGCGGGCTGATGACCACGGTGCATGCCTATACCAATGATCAGGTGCTGACCGACGTGTATCACACCGATCTGCGCCGCGCGCGCTCGGCCTCGCAGAACATGATCCCGACCAAGACCGGCGCGGCCGCCGCGGTCGGACTGGTGCTGCCGCACCTGAACGGCAAGCTCGATGGTTTTTCCCTGCGCGTGCCCACCATCAATGTGTCTATCGTCGATCTGACGTTTATCGCCAAGCGCGCGGTCAGCGTCGATGAAGTCAACCAGGCGGTGAAACAGGCCTCCGAAACTGACTTGAAGGGCGTGCTGGATTACAACACCGATCCGCTGGTTTCCTCGGACTTCAACAATAATCCCGCCTCCTCGGTATTCGATGCCACCCTGACCAAGGCCGAGGGCACGCTGGTGAAGGTCTGCGCCTGGTATGACAACGAGTGGGGCTTTTCCAACCGCATGCTCGATACCACGGTTGCGCTGATCAACGCGCGCTAGGCGCAGGGGCTGCAACGCGGGCCGGAGGCAGTCATCCGGGCGCCGGAATATTTTCCGTCCGCTTTCTATTAACGCAGACAAGCGCAAATCAACCATGCAGGTCATCAAACTCACCGACCTCGATCTTGCCGGCAAGCGGGTGTTCATCCGCGCCGATTTCAACGTGCCGCAGAATGCCGACGGCTCGATTGCCGATGACACGCGCATCCGCGCGACAGTGCCGGGCATCGCCGCGGCCTTGCAGGCAGGCGCCGCAGTCATGGTGACGTCCCACCTGGGCCGGCCGGTCGAGGGCGTGTGCCGCGCGCAGGATTCACTGGCGCCCATGGCGCAGCGCTTGTCCGAGCTGATGGGCCGCCCGGTTCCGCTGATTAGCGGCTGGACCGAGGGCGTGAAGCTGGCGCCGGGTGAACTGGTGATGCTGGAGAATTGTCGCTGCAATGTTGGCGAGAAAAAGGACGATGATGCGCTGGGCAGGAAGCTCGCCGCCCTGTGTGATGTCTACGCCAACGATGCCTTCGGCGCGGCGCACCGTGCGGAGGCGAGCACGCACGCCATGGCCAAATACGCGCCGATTGCCTGCGCCGGCCCATTGATGGCAGCCGAGATCGAGGCCTTGTCGCGATCCCTGCGTAATCCGGCGCGTCCGCTGCTCGCCATTGTTGCCGGGGCAAAGGTGTCTACCAAGCTGACCATCCTCGAAGCACTGGCGGCCAAGGTGGACATGCTGGTGGTGGGAGGCTGCATTCTGAATACCTTCATGCTCGCCTCCGGGGCGCGCATTGGCAAGTCATTGGCCGAGCCAGATCTGGTCGGTTCGGCCAACAAGGTCATGGCGGCGGTATTCGCCAAAGGCGGCTCGGTGCCGCTGCCCGTTGACGTGGTGACCGCCAAGGCGTTTTCCAGGGACGCGATGGCGGAGATCAAGCCGGCACGCGAGGTGGCGGAGGACGACATGATTCTCGATATCGGCCCGCAGACCGCGGCGAACATCGCTGCGATGATCGCCAAAGCGGGAACCGTGGTCTGGAACGGGCCGATGGGGGTGTTCGAATTCGAGCAGTTTTCCCAGGGTACGCGGACGGTTGCGCGGGCCATTGCCGAATCAGACGCCTACTCCATCGCCGGCGGCGGGGAAACGCTGGCCGCCATAGCCAAATACGGCGTGGCCGAGAGCATCTCCTATATTTCCACCGGCGGCGGTGCGTTTCTGGAATTCCTGGAGGGCAGGACCCTGCCGGCTATCGCAGTGCTGGAGCAGAGGGCAAGTCGCAGGTAGCCCAAGGTGAAATTATTTTAGTCCACTAAGGCATGCCAACCCTGCGGTTTCACTTTCGAAAGTTCAGGAATTATTCGGAGAACCGCAGGGTGCCGATTAATACATCCCGCTCTGGATTTTTTCCAGTTCGTCGATTGCCCTGCCGATATCCTCGATCAGCGCGCCCAGTTCCACGGGGTCGGATTCGAGCTTGCGTGCCACGCAGTCGCGCAGCAGGTCAACGAATCCCTCGCGCTCGGCAAGCAGCGCATGGCGCGCGCGCAGATCCTTGCTGAGCAGGCGCTCGACTTCTTCCATGTCGATATCGCCGAATCCCGGGCAGCAGGAACAGCCGCCACCATGGCGTTGGCAGACCATGGTCCAGCGTCCCAGGAGGCGCGTGGCGCTGAGCGCCGCCAACAGCGTGTCGCTGGCCCCCGGTGCGCGTGTGGCGGTGGTGGTATCCATGCAATGACTCAGGCCGGACTGCGCGGCGCGATGCCCGCCAGTTTGCCCAGTTCGCGGTGCACCCGCGAGACGCGCTCGATTTCACCCTTGGCGGGAAAGCGCTCGTAAAAGCCCTCGTACCGATAAGCAGCGATTTGCGTGCTCCAGGGCGCAAGGCGCGCCTCCCAGCGCTTCACGCGCCCCTCGGCTTCCTGGCCATCCTCGCGGGCGAGGTCGGCGCAAACGCGCAGCATTGCCTTGATGGTGACGGGTTTGGTCACCATGTATTTGTTCTCGCCCCAGGCCTCGCCCCAGACGTGCTCCGCGGCCTTGAAAAAATCGCGCAGCATGCCGTAATAGCGCGGCACCTCGTGGCGGCTGCCGCCGGCGAGCTGGATGCGGCGCCAGTCGCGGTTCACCCAGCGATGCAGCTCGTTGAAAAGTTCCGCCTGCAGGATCCATTTGTCCTGCGCGCTGCGCCCGCCCAGCCGGTTGATGCGGTAGCGCAAGGGGCTGTCGGCCTCGCTGTAAAGACTGGCCACCAGCCGCGCGGCGAATTTTCGATGCGGTTCGGCAAAGGAAACGCGCTCGTAGAGGTCGACCAGGTGGCTCTTGTTGATTCGTGTCGGCGTGGAATTGATAGTGACGAACATCTCGGTGGCGAAGTCTTCGCTGCGGCCGTCGAAAATCATGCAGGGGACGTTGATGCTGCTGGCCTCCGCGGGATGTTCGTGCAGGTAGAACTGCAGGGCGGCCAGCCGGTGCTGACCGTCGATAATCAGGAATTTCTGCTGAGGTTCGGAGAGATGTCCCATACCTTCGGCTCCCGGGAGATTCTGAAATCGCAGTTTCTCCGAGGTGAACAGCAGCACCGTTCCGGGTATGGGCGGCTGCGAAACCGCCATCTCGTAAAAATTTTTCAGCGAGCGCACCTTGGCGCGCGAAATGCTGCGCTGGAAGGCATTGTCGGTGCGCTCGATCTTCGCGATGAATTGCGCGATCTCGTCTTTCTGCGAAATTCGCGCTGGCGCGATTTCCTCGCCTTCCCCGTAGAAGCGGCTGATGAAGCGCACTTTCTCAAGCAGCGTGGTGGCCGCATAGCTGCCGAAATAGAAAATCCCGTCTTTCTGGCGAATCTGGGTCGCTAGCACAAGGAAGCTCCTCTCTATTTGGGCCTTGGGGGTATCTCAGATACGAAATATAGCCGAGATCGGGGTGGAACAGAATTCTTCAAGTGTTCCGCACTGCCTTGCCACGGGCGCGGCGGCGGCCACCGCGCCACCGCGCCACCGCGGGAGTTGTCATATTCCTCTGGTAAAGTAGCCTTCAGTCAATGGGAGGCGGCATGCTCAGAAGCACCAAGATAGTGGCGACATTGGGACCCGCTTCCAGCGACCCCGCGGTGCTGGAACGCATGATTCGCGCCGGGGTGGACGTGGTCCGGCTCAATTTTTCCCATGGCACCGCTGAGGACCATATGCGGCGCGCCGAACTGGTCCGGGAAATGTGCCGCAAGACCGGGCGCACCGTGGCCATCATGGCCGATCTGCAGGGCCCCAAGATCCGCGTGGGAAAATTCAAGGACGGCAAGGTGGTGCTGGCGCCGGGCGATATATTCACCCTGGATTCCGAGCGTGAACTGGGGGGGCAGGACGGTGTCGGCCTGGATTACAAGGAGCTTCCCCGCGACTTGAATCCAGCCGACATGCTGCTGCTGGATGACGGCCGGATTGTATTCGAGGTGCTGGATGTGATTGACGAGAAAGTGCGCTGCCGGGTGGTGCATGGGGGCGAACTGAGCAACAACAAGGGTATCAACCGCAAAGGTGGCGGCCTGACGGCGCCGGCATTGACCGCCAAGGACATGGAGGACGTGCGCACCGCGGCAAAAATGAAGGTGGATTACCTGGCGGTGTCCTTCCCCAAGTCCAGCGCCGACATGTACATGGCGCGCCAGTTGTTGCGCGCGGCCGGGGGCGAGGCCTTCCTGATCGCCAAGATCGAGCGTGCCGAGGCGGTGCTGCCCGCGGCGCTGGCCGACATCATGTCAAGCTCCGACGGCATCATGGTGGCGCGCGGCGACCTCGCGGTGGAAGTGGGGGACGCCTCGGTTCCCTCGCTGCAAAAGCGCATGATCCGCGCCGCCCGGGAAATGAACAAACTCACCATCACCGCTACGCAGATGATGGAGTCCATGGTGTCAAGCCCGATACCCACGCGCGCCGAAGTCTCGGATGTGGCCAACGCCGTGCTGGATGGCACGGACGCAGTGATGCTCTCGGCTGAAACCGCCAGCGGCAAATACCCGGTCGAAGTGATCGAGTCGATGGACCGCATCTGCATCGAGGCCGAACACAGCCAGTCGGTCACGCTCGACCAGGATTTCCTGAACCGTGTTTTCACGCGCGTGGACCAGTCGATCGCGATGGGCGCCTTGTTTACCGCCTATCACCTCAAGGTGAAGGCGATCGCCTCCCTGACCGAGTCTGGCTCCACCGCCCTGTGGATGTCGCGCCTGAATTGCGGCGTGCCCATCTATGCGCTGACCTTGAGAACGGCCACCCGCTATCGCTGCGCGCTGTTTCGCGATACCTATCCGTTGATGATGAAGCATGTGGCGACCGACCGCGAAGAATTGCTGCGCGCGGCCGAGAACGTGCTGGTGGCAAGCGGCGTGGTCAAGAATGGCGACCTGATCGTGATTACCATCGGCGAGCCGATTGGCAAGCCCGGCGGCACCAATACGCTGAAAATCGTCAAAATCGGCGAGCATCGTTAGCCCGGTTCAAGCGTGGCTTGCTCGCCACACCGGCAATGCGGATTCAGGGATTTGCGTCCGCGGTAGGAAATTGGGTGGATTTTCGCTGAAAGTTCGGCTCCGCGGCTGTCGCGGCTGTCGCGGCTTGGGTTTGCAGTGGCGAACACGGTAAAATCGGCGCCTCGGAATCCCGTCAACAAAGCAGACCCGGAGGAGTGAATGAGCGAACTCGCGAAAGTGGCCGGCGCCATGGTTGCCAAAGGCAAGGGCATCCTGGCCGCCGATGAATCCAATGGCACCATAGGCAAGCGTTTCCAGAGCATCAATGTGGAGAACATCGAGGAGAACCGCCGCGCCTATCGCGACCTGCTGTTCTCCGCCAAAGGCCTTGGCGAGCATATTGGCGGCGTCATTCTTTATGACGAAACGCTGCGCCAGAAATCGGCCGACGGCACACCGTTCCCCGAAGTGCTGAACCGCCTGGGGGTGATCCCGGGAATCAAGGTGGATGCCGGCACCAGGGATATGGCGCTGTGCCCCGGCGAGATCATTACCGAGGGCCTGGATGGATTGGGCAAGCGCTGCGCGGAATATGTCAAGCTGGGCGCGAAATTCGCCAAATGGCGGGCGGTGATTACCATCGGCGCGGATATTCCCTCCAGCGCCTGCATCATTGCCCATGCCCATGCTCTGGCGCGCTATGGCGCCATCTGCCAGGCCGAGGGACTGGTGCCCATCATCGAGCCCGAAGTGCTGATGGATGGCGAACACAGCATCGAACGCTGCGAAGTGGTGAGCGATGCCACCCTGCGCGAGGTATTCAACGCGCTGGCTGCGCAGCGCGTTGCGCCCGAGCAAATGATCTTGAAGCCCTCCATGGTGATTTCCGGCAAGTCCTGCTCCCGGCAGGCCGGTGTGGACGAAGTGGCGGCGCGCACGCTGGCGCTTTTGAAGCGCACCGTGCCGGCGGCGGTTCCTGGCATTGCCTTTCTGTCCGGTGGCCAGAGCGATGAGCTGGCTACCGCGCACCTGGACAGCATGAACAAGCTGGGCGGCGGACCCTGGACGCTGTCGTTTTCCTATGGCCGCGCCCTGCAGCAACCGGCGCTCAAGGCTTGGCGTGGCGCGGCGGCCAATGTCAGTGCGGCGCAGGCCGCCTTGATACACCGGGCGCGCATGAACGGGCTGGCGGCCACCGGCCAGTATCGCGCTGATCTGGAGAAAAAGGTGGCCTGAGGCAGTCGCCGGACCGCGTC